>CAMBZU010000088.1 GCA_945872355.1 Chitinophaga pinensis | reverse complement strand
TGGCTTAGAATTTGAAAAATATTGAATTAAATTTGGGCTGGCATAAATATAATCAACCCCTCTTTCCCATTTCTATTACCTCTAAATTTTGTGGTTTACCATTATTTATTTCAAATCTAATCAAAGTTTTCACTTGATGAAATCCATGGTTACCAGCAGCTCCAGGATTGATATGTAGCAATTTAAATGTTTGATCAAACATTACTTTTAATATGTGAGAATGGCCACAAATAAATAAGCCTGTGTCATTAGATTTTAAAAACTCTTTTACAACCTGGTTATACCTGCCAGGGTAACCTCCAATATGTGTAATAAATACTTTAAGTCCTTCTATTTCAAAATATAAATTTTCGGGCATAGCACTTCTAATAATATGGCCATCAATATTCCCAAAAACAGCTCTTACAGGCTTAAATTTAGATAATTCATCAAAAACTTCAATGGTGCCTAGGTCACCAGCATGCCATATTTCATCACATTCATTAAAGTACTTGTAAATACTTGGATCTAAAAAGCCATGTGTATCAGAAAGCAATCCTATTTTTAGCATATAGTATGCTTATGGAGTATATAAAAATTTAATTTACCTATAAAGTGTTACACTTCCTGTGTAAATTTTTTCCTCACCTGCTAAATTTGTCACTTGAATTACATAATTAAAGGCTCCTTGTGGTTCAGTGCCTCCGTCCCAACCTAGTTCAAGTTGCTGTGAGTTAAATACCTTTAATCCCCAACGATTAAAAATGGTCATTTCATAATCCTTAACCGATTTAGCCGATGGAATAAAAATATCATTTAAACCATCGCCATTAGGTGTAAAACTATTGGGAATAAACAATGTATAATTAGCCTTTATTTTAACACAATCTTTTGTGGAATCTACACATCCAAAATCATTCATTGCAATTAACCAAATACAATAGTTGCCTGGCTCACTATAGGCGTGTGTAGGTTCAAATAATTTAGATGTTATTGTATCCCCAAAGCGCCATAAAAAATCTTCGGCTCCAATTGATTGATTAAAAACACTAATTAAAGGATTTGATAATGTTGTTTCTTTGGGCTCTGCATTGAATAAAGCTTTAGGTATTTTATACACCGTAATTAAATCATTTTTTTGAATTGTATTTTTACATCCCAAATCAGAAATTGCAGTTAATGAAACTGTGTATAAGCCTTCATCTTTGAAACAATTTACTGCCGTTTGCCCAATTTCAGTTTGCGTATCGCCAAAATCCCATTGCCAACTTGTACCTGCTAATGTTGTTGCAGCGTTAAATGTAACACACAATGGTTGGCAACCTTCATTTATATCCTGAACAAAAGCAGCCACAGGTGTTGGATTTACTGTAATGACAATATTAAATGGAGTTGTTAAACAACCATTTATATCAGTTGCAACTACTGTATAGTTTACACTGTTGTTAGGTGTTGGATTAACTGTACTTCCATTTAAAACTGAACCATTGCTTAAGTTGGTCCAAGCGTATGTTACTGGAGCAGCACCATCAAGAGAGGTTGCAGTAAGGTTAGCAACTTCTCCATCGCAAATTGATATGGAGGCGTTGGTAGTCAATTGAAAGTTAGGTTCGGTGAGGGTAACATTGGTAACTGCTGTACAGAGGTTATCATCAGTTACAGTTACTGTATATGCACCTGCAATGAGGTTATTTGCTTGCGCTGTATTTTGAACTGGAACAGCATTCCATAAATAACTATAGTTTGCGGCAGCAGTTCCTCCCGTAGCAAGCACAGTTGCTGAACCATTATTAAAACCATTACATAGAGGGTTAGATGCTGTGGATATTACTACATTTAATGGCGCAACTGGCTGATTAATGATAGTGTTTGCAGAAGCAATGCAGCCGTTATTATCTGTAATATTTATGGTGTAACTTCCAACAGCCAAATTATTAAATAGGCCTGTAGTATTTGTATTAGGACCAACAGTATAATTGTAAGGTGCTATTCCATTTGCGGCAACAATTGATAATGCTCCTGTGCTGTTGCCATAACATAAAACATCAGTGGTAGAAGTTACATTTGCTGCAATTGGAACCAAAGGTTGACCTATCACAACATTTACATTAACTGTACAAGCATTATTATCTTGAACAACCACTGTATAATTTCCAGCGGCAAGGCCTGTAATTTGAGGATTATTAGTTAATGTATTTCCAAGTATTCCATATTGATAATTGGGTGTTCCGTTAGCGGCTGCAATGGTTACAGTTCCCGAAGAACCATTAAAGCAAACTGCATCTGTTTGATTGGCAATAATTGCACTTAATGCAGCGCTTGGCTGAGTTATCACTACAGGATACACAAAAGTGCAAGCATTATTGTCGGTAATAGTGATATTATAATTACCTGCTATTAAATTTATAAAATTTCCATTTGTATTGTTTGTAGCACCCAGTGAATAAGTATAAGGTGATGTTCCATTACTTCCTGAAACTTGAATTTGACCAGTATTGTTTCCAAAACAATCAACAGCTGTTTGGTTTAAAGTGAGTCCACTCAATGGCGCAAAAGGTTGAGTAATAATTACATTTTGATTAAAAGTACAAGCGTTATTATCTGTTACAATAATGTTATAATTACCGCTTGATAAAGTCCCAAACTGCCCGGTAGTGTTATTGATCAAACCTAATCCATAGGAATAGGGTCCTGTGCCATTTGAACCAGCAATTGTAACCGAAGCATCATTTCCACCAAAGCAAGAAACGTTTACTTGGTTCGTTATTGCTGAATTTAATGCCGCAAGAGGTTGCACAATTGTTACTGGTTGATTATAAGTACATCCATTTTGGTCGGTAACAATCACATTATAATTACCTGCAGATAAACTATTAAAAACACCTGTTACATTGTTCGTTGCACCAATAGCGTATGTATAAGGATTAGTTCCACTGCTTGCTAAAACTGTAACGCTAGCATTATTACCACCAAAACAATTAACAGCGGTTTGAGCAGTGATGCTTGCTGCTAATGCACCTGGAGAAATCAAGTTTACAGGTTGAATATAGGTACAGCCTGTGGCATCAGTAACAGTAACATTGTAAACAGCAGCAGCTAAATTACTAAAGGTACCAGTTGCATTAGTAAATCCATTTAATGTAAATGAATAAGGAGCGTTTCCATTGTTACCTTGCAAGGTAAAACTACCTGTACTTGTACCTGAACATAAAACATTATTTTGAACTGTAATTAAAGCCCCAATACCCGTGGCTGGTTGCAGTATATTGGCAACTACTGGTGTTGAACATCCATTGTTATCGGTAACAGTGAAATTATTATTACCTGCAGCCAATCCAGTAAAAATACCCGTACTATTTGTTGAAGCACCAAAACCATATGTATATGGGGCTGTTCCGTTATTTGCCATTAGTGTAACTTCCCCAGTAGAGGCTCCGAAGCAATCAATATTAACTTGTGAAGCAACATTTAAATTAAGGGCTAAGGGCTCAAAAATAGTTGCATTAAAAGTACCTGTACAGCCGTTGGCTTCTTGAACGGTAATGGCATAGTTTCCTGCAAGTAGCCCATTAAATGGATTAGCGGCAAATGCGCCACCGTTAATTGCAAAGGTGTATGGCGCTGTGCCATTAGCTCCATCAAAAGTAAAGCTGCCGGTTGCATTGCCAAAACAATCAACATCAGTTTGCGACAAAACAGATCCAGTTGGTGTGCTTGGTTGTAAAATTACAACTGGAACTGTGGTGCTGCAGTTATTGGCATCTTTAACAGTAACTGTATAATTACCTGGAACCAAACCATTAAAAGTGCTACTTATTTGATACGCACCTCCAATTGAATAAGTATATACAGGTGTTCCATTTAAGCCAGCTATTGTAACACTTCCAGTACCTGCACCAATGCATGGCGCATTGGTTTGTGCTGCAATTGAAGCTGTTAATGGCAATGGTTGATTAATAATAACTGGCAGTGTGGCAGTACAGCCATTTGCATCTTGCACAAATACATTATAAGTACCTACACTTAAACCGTTTGTTTGAAAAGACAAACCATTATTTGGAGGTGTAAAAGTAACCCCATTAGTTGAATAAGTATAAGGCCCTGTACCTCCGCTACCAATAATTCTATAATTTCCTGTTGCTCCACCAGCACAACCTACATTATTTGCAAAAATCAATGTTACACTTAATGGATTGGTTGGTTGCGTTATTGTTACTGGAAATGGCACTGTACAGCCATTCGCATCTTGAATTACTACTGTATAAGTAGAGGCAGATAAATTACTGAATGAGTTTGTGGGGCCAAAAGCACCACCCATAAAAGAAAACGTGAAAGGAGGATTTCCATTGGCTGTTGATACCGTAAAACTTCCATTACTATTTCCATTGCATAAGGCATTTACCTGATTGGTTACACTTGGGATTAATGAACCACAACCTAAAACAATAATATTATTTGGTGTTAATGTATTAAAAACTAAGCCATCGCAAGCGTTACTACCCCATGACCCTGCAAATCCGTCAGAAAGTGGAGCCACACCTACACCAAGAGAAGCCCCAGCAGTATTGCCAACCGTAACACTAAAACACATTGTCCAAGGTCCGCCACCTGCATCGCCAAAGTCATCTTGTGTAATTCCATTACTATTTAAATCGAAGAAAAAACCTGGACCAAAACTTACACCCCCAAATGTAAAAGGATTGGCAAGCCAAATCCATTGTCCACCTCCACCACCAAAATTAACGGGAGGAGTTACTGGGGTAATTGAACCAGGAAGCCATCCTGGACCTAACTGAATACTGAATCCTTCTAACCAATTGGTACCTGCTTGACTAAAACTATTTACAGTATAACAATAAGTGACAACCGTGCCAGGAGCGTATCCACCTGAAGTAGGCTGTGGATTAATAGTAAAACTAGTAGACCCAACGCAAGGCTGCGCAAAGCAGCTTATAGCAGACGCTAGAATTATTGTAAAAAAACTTAATACTAATTTATTGTAGTTTTTTTTATTCATATATCATTATCGCAATACTGTCAACTGTCCTACATATTCATAGTCCTTGTTTTTAGTATCTTTCATTTTTATTTTATATACGTAAACACCTTGAGGGGCGTTAGCGCCATCCCATGAAACACCAACTGTGCCTGCTTTATCGTAAAAAGATTTACCCCAACGATCAAAAATCTGTAAATTACAAGCTTGAATATAGTTTCCTCTAATTTCAAACAAGTCGTTTAATCCATCTCCATTAGGGGTAAATGAAGAAGGAATATAAAAACAATAATACGGTGTAATTACGACTGTTGAAGTTACACTATCAATACAATTATTATCGGTTGATACAATTAGTTTTACTATAAATGACCCTGTATCACTATAGGTATGGTGCGGATTGACATCCGAAAACAATGAATCATTGTCACCAAAGTTCCAAACATATTGATTTGCATTAGTAGAAAGATCCGTAAAATTAATTGTTGGGTTTAAAATATCGGTTAAGATAGGATCTGCATTAAACCCAGCTATAGGATTTGGAAATACTTCAATATAATCGTTCCATGTTTCTGTTTTTTTACATCCCTTATCTGTTATTACTGTTAATGTTACTGAGAATATTCCTGGGTTTTTATAGCAATGATCTACAATCACATTATTACCTGTGTATACCTCTCCATCACCGAAGCTCCATTCTCTAGTATTATTAATACTTCCTGCTGGGTTTAATGTTAAATCAGTAAATGTTGGACAAAATATAGGACAACCATTTGAAGCACTTTTACTTATAATCGGCTCTGGACTGCCAAAAACAGTAAGCTCAACAGGCTCACTTACCGAACAGCCCATAAGATCAGTAACAGTAACTGTATAAATTGCAGTAGCGGCAGGGCCAACAGTGATTGAGTCATTAATTTCATTTCCTGGCATCCAATAATAATTTAAAGTCCCTGTGCCACCTGAAGCATAAGCAATTAAGGTAGTGTCAAAAGTTTGACAAATAAACAAATCATCATTTGCTGTTAAAACTATTGGGTTAGGTTCAATTATCTGTAATGAAATATTGGAGGAACAACCATTATTATCGCTTACTGAAACAGTATAAAAACCAGCAACGAGGTTCGTTGCAGTTGGATTATTTTGAGGAGGTACTGTATTCCAATTGTAAAAATAGGGACCTGTGCCACCAGTTACAGTTACAGTTGCTGATCCATTGCCTTGTCCATTACAAACAACATTTGACACATTAGTTAATGAGGCCACAAAAGGTGGGGTTTGCAATATAACATCAGCAAATGTTACGTAACAGCCATTAGCATCAGATACAGAAAATAAATAGTTACCTGCAACTAAATTTGAAAAGGTTCCAGTTAAGGAATTGGCAACTCCACTGCTAAAATTGTAAGGTGCGCTCCCTCCATTGGCTACAAAACTAACTGAACCATCGTTGTTTCCGAAACAAGTAGCATCAATATGAGAAGTTTGAGTTATGGTTAACGGATTAGTGGGCTCTGCTAGGATTACTTGCTGTGTTGCACTGCAACCAATGGCGTCAAATATTACCACATCATAAGTACCTGCCAATAAATTACTAAAAACACCAATGTAACTGGTATCGTTTCCTAAGGTATAAACATATGGTGCTGATGAGCCAGTTGCTAGCACTTCAAGGTTACCTGTTGGCATTCCATTACAAAGTAAATCAGTTGATGAAACAATTGAAGTTACCAAAGTGCCCTGCTGGGTAATGGTTACAAAATTTTGAGCGATGCAACCATTTGCATCAGTCAATGTAACTGTATAGTTCCCTGGATTTACATTTACTGCAGCAGCTGTGTTGGTTACAGGCACAGTATTCCAACTAAAATTGAATGGAGTAGCCGCCCCTGTTACAGTTGCTGACATAGCGCCGCCAACCCCTGTTAAACAATCCGCATTTTGCGAAGTTACACTAACTACAGGACTTGAAACATAAACCATAATGGTATCACTTATAATACCTGCACCACATGAAATCCCTCCTGTATTGTCAATCTGACAAATATATTCTGTATCAACTGTTGGGCTCACAGTAATAGTTAAACCTGTTCCAACAAGCACTCCATTTGAATACCAATTAATTATAGGATTTGAACCTTGTGGGGTCCATCTGTAACCTTCATTTTGTATCGTCCAAGGTGTATTATTTCTTCCGGGCACCACATCTGCAACCGTACCAGTGATATTGTGCAAAGCATGCACTGCATTTCCACTATTCCAAGTTGAACACAACGGCCTATTTGCTATATGTGATTCAATTATCCCTGTTGTTTCAAAAATTTGTATTTGACTAGAATAGATTAAACTCGTACAAGAAAACATAGGTATTTGATACCATGAAATCGTTAAATGTCTGTAAGGCGCTGTTCCATATAAAGCATATCTAATTGTGCCGCCAATACCCGGATTAATGTCTTGCCAAGGACCCATAATTGCATTTATTGGTGCAGTAGGATTTGGGACAATAATGGTTGACCAAGGTGAATAAGATCCGGCAACAGCTGTATTAAAGGTGACGTAATTGTTTGTTGAAATTACAAGTTGATTATATGTATTTCCCATAAAGCAAAAGTCGAAACCAATTGGAATGATACCGGAATGAATATCATCTGAACTAACGCCACCAACCACAGTTCCATTGGTGTAAGAATCTGGGGCATAAGCAATTGGCGCTTGAGGTACTATTGTTGCCGTTAGGGTTGCACTGTTTGGAGCGCAAATTGTTTGGTCTGGGCCAGCTGTTAGTGTAGCTTGGGCGAAGCTCAAAACACTTACAGTAGAAGCAAGCAGAGTAAAAAATATTTTTTTCATGGCTAATTTTGGTTCTTTTTTGATGAAATGATTTTGATAATCAATTGGTAAAGATAAATTAATTTTCAGAAAAAAAATAGGGTTTGATAAAAATTGGTAAAATAACGCTATGTAAATAATACACTAAGCTAATGAAAAAGCTAAACAGACAATCGTTTTAAATAACGTTAGTAGAATAAAAAAAAGAATTATGAACAGCCTTTTTTGTTTTAAATTTCTCCAATGGCATACTTTTGTATCCAACCAAGATTTCCATTGTCTAATCTTATCTTATACCAATCGTTCTGATTTTCTATAATTTTAAAAACTGCACCTTCATGTATCACAAATAAATCGGTAGCAATACTTTGTGGCGCACTTTTAACGGAAACCGAACTAGGAATTAAAACACCATGACTTATGCTATTATCAGCATTATTTCTACTTTTTGCCAACAAATAAAACATACCAGTAATGAAAACCGAAAATAAAGCTAAGCCAAAGAAAATTTTCTTTATGGAAGGTTGCTTTGCTAATTGAAAAACAAGTAATAAAATAAAAGCAAAAGCGAAATTGATGAGCGCATATTTGGCCCAAGTGTCAGCAGTTTTAAAATTTACAATGTTTTTCCAAGTGGAAGTAACCACAAATTCTGGCATAGGTTCAATTTTATCGACTGTTTTATTGTGAGCCATTTTTAAATTATGCATTAAATCTTCCTCATCGCCGATTATTTTCCTGGCTTTTTCATAGTACTGTATTGCTCTGCCTATGCTATCTATTTTAAAATAGCAATTACCTAAATTATAAAATACTTCAGGAGCAACAATATCATTAGCTAGAATTTGTTTGTAATTTGCAATAGCAGTTTTATAATCTTGACTTTTATAAGCACTTTGAGCATCTAAATAGCTGGCCTGATTGTCAGTAGCCATCGTTTTTAAAGTACTTAATATGATTATAATTACTAATAATAATGCATTTTTTTTTAGATTTTTCATTGGCCTTATTATTACTTTTTTAATTTACTTTCTAAAACAGATATCAATTCAACAGAACGCTCATAGGCATCTTTCATTTTTTGCTCGTCTTTGACAGGTGCAAATCTAGCAAACTCGCAAGTTTCAAGCAACTGCAGCAATTGATTTGTAGTGTTTGAATCAACATCCTTTAGGTCTAAAAGCGATTTTATTTTTTCTTTATTAAGTTCAGATGCACTTAAGCTTAATTTGTTTCCAATATAACCATATATTGCCTTAAAAACCTCATCAAAAAATGCGTTATATTCGTTTCTTTGCAAAAATTCATTGGCAAGCTTTAATTGCTTTTGAGCCGTAGAATTGGCTTTTCTCTTTTTAGTTCCTAATACATTAGCATTGTCATTTTTATATTTTCGAAACCAAATCAAAAAGAGAAGATATATTATTGCAGGAATAATTAATAAAACCCAAAAAACACTTGAGCCAAATAATGCATTTTGTTTTTGAATGAACAATGGAACATTGGTTTTTATATAACGAATATCATTCCCTAATTGCTTTACGTTTTCTTTTTCAACACCTCTTGAAACCGACATAGCATCGCCCGCAGCGCCTTTGGCAACTTTAAGTATAAATTCGGGGCCTGGTAAGGAAACATACTGGCCTTTCTGAGGATCGAAATAAGAAAAAGCAAGTGCAGGAATTGTAAATGCTCCAGCATATCTGGGAATTAATAAGTAATCGAATGTCCTTGACCCTTTCACGCCATCAATATTTACATTGATTTTGTCGGTAATTTTAGGATCATAGGTTTCTATGTCGGCCGGCAATTTAAGTTTAAAGGCTTCCAACAATTTAAGATTACCTTTTCCACTAATGCTATATGATAAGTTACATCCTTCATCTGTTTTTAATTCATTGTTTTTAATTGAGGCTTCAATATTAAGTTGACCAACAGCACCATTAAAATTATCAGGTTTGCCTTTTTCAGGAAGCGGCATTACCTCAACTTTTATTGGTTTACTTGCAATGCTTAATTTTACATCTTGGTAGCCACCACCAAAGAATTGATCAAAAAAGCTGTTATTTCTAGATTTGCTTTTTACCCTGGTCACGATTTCCATTTCAAGCGGATCAATTGTCAAGGTTCCTGATCTTTGTGGAATAAGTATTGTTTTTTTTATTTCCGCTACCTGATATTGTATCCCATCCAAAACCTCTGAATGTAATTCTGATTGGCGTGTTGGATTTGGGACTTCTTCTGACCAAAAACCATTGAAAGAAGGAGCTTTAGAAAGCGCATTATCAACTATATTTAACCTTGTATAAACTTTAAAGGTGGCCAGTAATTGTTCTCCTTGGTATACTTTATTTTTGCTTACTGTTGCACGCATAAAAATGTTGCTCTCCACATCCTCTGGATAGGCGCTATTATTAGCTTTTGTGTTATTGTTGTTCCCTTGCTGCCCTTGTCCGCTTCCTTTTCCAACTTCTATTACAAGTGGTTTAGTATTCATAATTTTGTTACCCACTTGTATACTTGCAGCATCAATGGTAAATTTCCCTTCCTTTTTAGCCGCCAAAATATAATTTATAGAAATGGTTTGTGACATACTACCGTTCACAACTTGCATACTACTTGATTGATTAGGGCCACTATAGGTAACAAAATTGCTAAAATCGGGAGCATTAAAATTAGAAGCATTTGTGTTTATGGTAAAACTTACTTGAAATTGTTCACCAACAACAACTCTATTTTTACTCACACTAGCCGTAAAAGAAGCATCTTGAGCTAATGTTAAATGCCCGAGTATAAGGACAAATAAAAACAGCAGCAATGCTTTAATATTTGCTTGTGGTATGACTAATTTCATTTCTTTATATTTTTACTTAATTTTAAAACATCAACTTATGCAACAGATTTACCAATCTTTTTCTATTTGAACCCTAGCACCTTGTAAACTTTTCTTCTTTAGTTTATCGTGCAAATCTTTTTCCTTGTTGTTTAATGCATTTAATAATCTTTCAGCATCTTCTTTACTCATTTTTGGATTTTGCTGAGCCTGTTTTTGCTCCTCTTCCTTCTTTTTATTTTCTTCACTCTTCTTCTTGTCTTGTTGTTCCTTTTTATCCTTGTTTTCTTTGTCTTTATTGTCTTTACTATCTTGATTATCCTGTTCTTTTTTATCTTTATTCTTTTTATTATCCTGATTTTTATCTTTCGATTTATTTTGCTGCTGCTGTTGTATTAATTTAGACTTTGCATAGGCTAAATTATAGCGCGTATTATCGTCTTCAGGATTTAGTTTTAATGCGTTTTTGTAGGCATTAATACTTTCTTCAAATTTTTGATTTTTTAAATAGGCATTGCCTAAATTGTGGTAGGCTTGTGATTGTATATTTTTATCCTTACTTGATTTAGCTGTAGCAATAAATTGATCTGCTGCTGCATCATATTTTTTTTGCTCATAAAGCGCATCGCCCAGGTTAAATCCTGCTTCGTTCGACGATTTATTTTTCATCAAAGCGTCTTTATATTTTCTTTCAGCTGCTATAAATTTCTTTTCTTCATAAAGTTTATTGCCGTTTCTAATGGCTTTATTTTCATGCTGAGCATAAACTGAAACCATCGACAGTATAAACAAAATTGAGAATATAAACCTTTTCAATGTTTTATTTATTATTATTTTCATGAAGCACATAGTTTATTTAGATTCATTGAAAAGATTAAGTTTTTGTAGCATTTTACTTTTCCTTTCAGACAGCATACTTTCTGAAATAAGCAATAAAAGTGCACCTGCAATAAAAAATTGAAATCGCCCTTCATAATCTGTATACTTTTTAGAAGCGTATTCCTTTTTGTCCATTTTATTGAGTTCCTCCATAACAACGGCCAGCGCCGATTGGCTTCTACCAGCTTGAACAAAAACTCCATTTCCTGCACTCGCAATTTCCTTAAGTAATGTTGTATTTAATTTAGAAACTACAGTATTTCCTTCATTGTCTTTTCTATATCCAACAACATTTCCATTTGCAGTCATAGGAATTGGAACACCTGCTTCAGACCCCATTCCTATAGTGTGAACCGTAATACCTTTTTCTACAGCAACATCAGCTGCTTTTAATGCATCATCTTCATGATTTTCACCATCAGTAATTATTACTATAGCTTTTGCAGCAGGGCTTTTAGGATCAAAAGATGTAACTGCAAGTTCAATGGCAGAACCTATAGCTGTTCCTTGAGTTGGAATCATATCGCATGAAATACTTTCTAAAAATAATTTTGCAGAACTGTAATCGGTTGTAATTGGCAATTGCACATAACTTTGACCTGCAAAAACAATGATTCCTATACGGTCATCATTCAAATTATT
>CAMBZU010000087.1 GCA_945872355.1 Chitinophaga pinensis | reverse complement strand
ACCTTGCTGTAAATGGTACCATTTTGTTTGTCATTTTGCAAACTGTCTTGTAAAAGTTTATTATTTGTTGCCGCTGTAATATTTGTTCCAACTGGCTGGGGTGAACTATGCTGCTGGGCATAGCCAACAGCTAATCCTATAAAAAAGACGAAAAAGCAACTTATAATTATTTTCATATTCATTTGGTGGTTAAAAGTGTGAAGATAATAACAAAAGTTAAGAAATGCAAAATAAATTTCATGTTGCTTTTTATCCCAAAAAAAACATCTTTAATAAAGGTTTATTCAATCCCGAAAGCAACGGCTTTGTATGTTAAATCAAATCCGCTATTAGCGCGCAATTCAAGAGGTAAAGTATAATTAATGACTGAATCTTTATCAGTGATATTTAAACTCTTTTTATAAACCAAACCAACATGCTTTGCATAAATTTCGTAGGCCACTTTTTTTTCAATTAAATTACTGTCAGCAACTTGACTAATTTTTATAATGCTATCGAAGGCAAGACTGCCAATTTGAAAAGTTTCATTTAAACCTATTAAACTATATGCTTGTGTTCCTAAATTGTTTAATCTATTTCCATCCCAAGAGTTGTCCTTTTTAAGGGGGAAAACAATTTTCACGAAGCGAATATTCTCCTCCACTTTTTCAGCTGTAGTAGTTGTTTTATTGGAAAACCAAACATCTTTAATCATCCAATCTTTAGTGGAATCCTTTCTATAAAATCGTTCTATTCTTTGAGTGTTTCTATTGCTCAAATCTTTAAAATTTTCTGTAATTTTTTCTTTGATTTGAAATTTAAATGTATCGATGGTAGATGTAAAATCATTATAAAACAATGAATCAACATCATAAATAATAAAATTACCTTTTGTATCGGGGAAATAATCATAACCTAAATCAATAGTTACTACCTCTTTGTCTTTTTTACAAGAAATAGCAACGAAAAACAATGCTATAAAAATGAGAAAAAAACTTGCATCGTATTTAATCGACTTCAAATCCATTTACTATAAAATTGCACGTTCTATAAATCCGCCTCCAACAAGGTCATCACCTTCATAAAAAACAGCCGACTGGCCGGGCGCAACTCCAGTAACTTTTTTCGAAAACAATACTTTTAACTTATCATCTTGCTGACGCACCGAGGCCATAGCACCTGCATCCTTATATCTTATTTTAGTGAGAAAATCTTTGGGAGTAATTAAATCAGGGTATTTAATCATATTAAAATTCCTGACAGACATTTCCTGTTTTTCTAGATCTTCTTTACTACCAAGCATCACCGTGTTGGTTTCAGGAATAATTTCTGTTACAAATAAAGGCTCACCAACGGCAATTTCTAAGCCTTTTCTTTGGCCAATGGTATAAAATGGATACCCTTTATGCTTTCCAAGCATGGCACCACTTGTGTGAATAAAATTACCTCCATTTACCTTTTCCTCAAGTCCTTCAACTTTATGTTTTAAAAATGCACGGTAGTCATTATCGGGCACAAAACAAATCTCATAACTCTCGCTTTTGTTAGCTAAATCAATATATCCTGAATCTTCGGCCATTTTTTTAATCTCACTTTTACGATAAGCTCCAAGTGGAAAAATTGTTCTACTTAAATTTTCTTGTTTCAAACCCCATAAAACATAACTTTGATCTTTGCTATCGTCAAGCCCTTTTGAAACTATATATCTATTATTTTCTTGACGGATTTTAGCGTAATGCCCAGTAGCAATAAATTCACAATCGAGCTGATCGGCTCTTTTAAGCAATGCTTCCCATTTGATGTGTGTATTGCATAACACACAAGGATTTGGAGTTCTTCCAGCCAAATATTCGTCTACAAAATTATCAATAATATGATTTCCAAATTCGCTTCTAATATCTAGGATATAATGAGGGAAACCAGCATTAACAGCTAACAAGCGTGCATCATTAATGGAATCTAAACTACAACAGCCCGTTTCCTTTTTAGTACTCCCACTACTTTCATAATCCCATGTTTTCATGGTAATGCCAATAACTTCATAGCCTTCCTCATGAAGCATTAAGGCAGCAATAGAACTATCTATTCCGCCACTCATAGCTACTAATATTTTACCTTTTTTACTCACAATTTATTTTTTATTTAAAAACACACCTTTTGAATATGTCTCTTTCTTTTCAATTTTTCCTTCGGGTGTATAAAAAATGATCAGCCCATCGTATTGATCATCAACATAATTTCCTTCAACTTTAATTTGCGTTCCTGTTAACACACGCTCAACTTCATCTTGAGCGCCATCAACACTTTTCTTTGGCACCAATTTATATTCTCCTTGCTGATAATATTCAATGAAAGGTCCGTTTTTCTTTGCGTTTTTATAGCTTATATGCAACTTCGGAATACCATTGGGATATTCCTCATCAAATGTACCATTATAATATTTGAAATTTACTCTTTCACCCTTTTTTATTGTTTCCTTAAAACTTGGGAAACCATTTTCATCATAATAAAACCAATCACCCACCTGTGCCCCATTTTGGTATGAACCATATGCACTTTTTTCTCCTGTATCATGATATCGAGTTACTTTCCCTTCATATCGACCTTCCTTTAAAACTCCTTCTTCCTTTTTCTTATCATTTTCATAAAACTGAATATTGATGCCACTTTTTACATCATTTATCCATTCACTTTCTTCATACTTTTTACCGCTAGGGTAATATATTATTGATTTTCCATGTCTTTTGTTGTCCTTGTAATTTTCAGCAGAAGTTAAGCTTCCCTTTTCATCATAAAAACTCCAAATACTATCTTTTTTTTCATTTAAATAATTGCCTTTGGCTTTTATCCCGCCAACTTCATGATATAAAATAGTTCTTGCCAAGCTTCCATTTTTTGAATAATCTGTCTCCGCTTTTTTTTGACCTCCAGAATAAAAATAATTAAAATGCCCCGTTGGCTTGCCGTCTTTAAAATTACCTTCATATTTTAGCTGACCAAGTTCGTTGGTTTTTCTCCAAAAGCCTTGTTTTAAGCCTTTGCTATCCGTATAATTCAATTGATCATTTGCTTGCGCAAACAAATAATTGCTGCATAATAAATTAAATAAAACAAAATAAGTGCTAAACTTCATAATTCGTTAAAATGCAAAAATACCAACAAAATCAAACTTTCGGACAATAATTACAAAAATGTGTGCCAAAAATGTTTAATGGCTAAATTATTAAATTAATTCATGCAATAAACACCGAAATATTATTCATATTTGCAACATCTATATCGTTCGCAAATGAAATCAAAAAAAATACTTTTACTTTTAGTTTTGCATTTAATTTTATTATTTCAAGTTAAGGCTCAATTACTGCTTAATGAAATCAAAGTTAATCCTCCAGGGAACGACAATCCATTTGAATTTATTGAGTTGAAAGGCACTGCGGGCAGTACAATCAGCAATACTTATCTTCTTATTTTAGAAGGCGATTCAGGGAGTGCTGGCAATTCAGACTTAGTTGTAAGATTAAACAACATTACACTAGGCAGTAACGGTTTATATTTTATTGGCACTTCCATAGGATATCCTATTGCTGCGCCAACTTTATTAAGAGATACATTGATTTTTGGAATACCTGGTGGAATTCTTGAAAATGGAAGTAGCACTTTTACGTTAGTATTTAGCAATACACCAATAGTATACGGCATTGATTACGATACCAATAATGACGGCGTTTTAGAACTGCCTCAAGGAGCAGTAATTTTAGATTCATTTGGATGGATAACAGCTGGAGTAACAACTGCTATTTTATATACCTCCGCCGTGCTTGCGCAAAGCAATGGAACACCTGATGCTGCAGTAAGATTTTATGGAAACAATGATGCCAATTCAGCCGCAGCATGGTATTGTGGAGATTTAATTGGAACAGGTGCCAGCGGTACATTCGACGCTTTAGAAATAAGTTTTAATTTTCCTACAGGTGGTGCTTTAAGTCCGGGTGATCACAATTTACCAAACACACTTGCTGTTAAAGAAATCGATGCAACCAAGCAATTAATGGTAAGTCCAAATCCAGCACAAAATAAAATTAAAGTACTCGGCATCAATGGCAACGCCACTTACCAAGTTTTTGATATGACAGGCAAGTTAAGAGCTAGCGGACAAGTTTTATTAAACCAACAAACTGAAATTGATGTACTAGATTTTACAGATGGCTTGTACTTGCTTAAAGTTTTTAATGCACAAGACATGTATTGTTCAAAATTTGAAATTCATAAATAAATCACACAAAGGCAATTATTATGGCAAATATTATAGGTAGAACCAACTCCGTTTTCAATCAATTTATTGCAGAAATTAGAGATGCAGCAATACAAACAGATAGCATGCGCTTTAGGAGAAATTTAGAAAGAATGGGTGAAATTATGGCCTATGAATTAAGTAAAGAATTGAATTACAAAATTATTTCTGTTACAACGCCTTTAGGCGATGCAGAAGTTGGTGTTATTGAAGACAAATTAGTAATTGGAACTATATTAAGAGCTGGTTTACCTCTGCACAATGGGGTATTAAACTATTTTGATGGTGCACAAAATGCCTTTGTATCAGCCTACAGAAAACATCATAAAGACAATTCATTTGAGATTGCTATCGAATATTTATCAAGTCCAGACTTAGATGGTAAAATTTTAATATTGACAGATCCTATGTTGGCCACAGGCTCTTCGATGGTGCTTGCTTTTAAAGGATTGCTAAGCAAAGGAACGCCAAAACACATACATATTGTAGCAGCTATTGCAAGTAAAGAAGGTTTGGCCTATGTTGAAAAAAACATGCCCGAAAATACTACCATTTGGGTTGGTGCAGTTGATGATGAATTGACTGTTCAATCATATATAGTTCCTGGATTAGGTGATGCAGGCGATTTAGCATATGGCGTGAAATCATAAGTTTGGGCATTATCTTTCTTAAAATATTAGGCATTGCATTAGGTTGCGCTGTTAAACCTGTAATTGCTATTCCAGCATCTGTTGCTGCAGGTGCTGAATACTATCAAACTATTTTAGGTGGAATTATTGGAGGTTGCTCAGGTATTATTATCTATCTTTTTAGTTTAGATTACTTACTTAAAACCTACAAGAAGCAATTGCATCATAAGGAGCAACAAAATCCAACAGTTAAACCTTTTAAAAAGAAACTAATTTTTACTAAAAGAAATAGAATGATTGTGCGTTTAATGCAAAAGTATGGTTTAAATGGCATTGCATTTCTAACACCACTATTATCGCTGCCATTAGGCGTTTTTATTGCAGAACGTATTAATGAGAAATTTATACAAAATAGAAAAAAGGTGATGATTTATTTGTGTGTTTCTATGGTAATTTGGACCTTTGTTTTGACAGGCATTTCGCATTTGTTTTAATTTAAATAAAGCACTGTATTAAAAGTTAAATTAATTTTGTTTCAAAATTTTAAATATCATATCATGTCGAAATTTGGCAAGTGGCTTGGAGGCGGATTAGGATGGGCATTAGGCGGTCCAATTGGTGGATTAATTGGTTTTGCTTTGGGCGCCGTGCTTGATGATTCGGGCACTGCAGTAAAGGCCACCAATGTAAAATACCACACCCAAAGAGGTGATTTTAGTGCCAGCTTAATTATTCTTGTTGCTGCTGTAATGAAAGCCGATGGCCGAGTTATGAAGGCAGAGTTAGATTATGTTAAAGCATTTTTTGTAAAGCATTTTGGTGTAGCTACTACCAAGGAACAAATGCTTTTACTTAGAGATATTTTAGAGAAAGAAATTCCATTGTTTGAGATTTGCAATCAGATTAAACAAAATATGGAATATGCCTCTCGTTTGCAACTGATCCATTTTTTATTTGGTGTGAGCATGGCCGATGGTCAGGTGCACGATTCGGAAGTGAAGGTAATAGAACAAATTGCTTCTTTCTTGAACATTAACATGGCTGATTTCAATAGCTTAAAAGCCATGTTTTATGCTGATACAGATAGTGATTACAAAATTTTAGAAACACATAACAGCGCTACTGATGAGGAAGTAAAAAAGGCTTATAAAAAAATGGCCGTTAAATTTCATCCCGATAAGGTAAGCCATTTAGGTGAAGAATACCAACAAGATGCAAAGGAGAAATTTCAGAAGGTGCAGCAGGCATATGAAAATATTAAAAAACAACGCGGAATTAAATGATTAAACCTGAAGTATTTTTATTGATTAGATTGCTAGTGATGACCATGATGGGGATATTGTTTTTGCAATCGGCCCTGGATAAATTATTAAATTATAAAGCCAACCAAGAATGGATTGATGGGTACTTTGCTAAGGGTATTTTAAAACATCAATCTAAACTATTACTATTGGTTTTGACGTTGCTTGAATCAGCAGCAGGAACACTCTGTTTAGTGGGAATTTTTTTTAGTAAAAATATAGGCAATCCAATAGGATTTTATGGATTGTTTTTTTGCAGTATTAGTTTCCTTTGTTTGTTTTTAGGACAACGTATTGCCAAAGATTATGCTGCTGCAGCCAATATACAGGGATATTTTATAGTTTGCTTGATTGGATTGATGACTTATTTAATTTAAGCCAAATTAATCAATGGAAATTACGCAAGCGTTAAACTATTTTGTGATTCATCCCTTGGCTATGGATGTTTTAATGCATACTCCCAAAACGCAGCTCTTAGGACGATCTGATGTGTTAAATTGAATGAAAGTTAGGATTTTAATTCCACATTGCTAAATAGGGAATTTGATTTTAAAACTTGAAAACAACTTGCTGTTTCTTCAATCTATTATCGTAAATCAGCACTTGGTACAATTAAAACAAATTGAAATTTATAGCTGATATATAAAACCGATTATACAAAATAAATACAAATGGTATAACTTATTTAATCCACAAAATACATTCCTATATCTCCTTTATTTTTAACTGCAATCTCTCCACGATAGCTACAATTAAATTGCTCTTGAACAAGTGCATAAGTGGTTCCGCTAATATTTATTTTACCTGGCTCGCCATAACTCTCCATGCGCGATGCAATGTTCACTGCATCTCCCCAAATATCATAGGCAAACTTTTTAATGCCAACTACCCCGGCTACAATGGGTCCAGTATGTACTCCAATTCTCAGTTGCCCTAATCCATTTACACCAGCGTATTCATTGCTTTTAATGTGTTCCTGCATAAACAGCTGAATTTCTTTTGCTGCATTTATGATATCAAAAGCATGTGTTTTGTTTGCCATTGGCAATCCCGCTGCCACCATATAACTATCACCAATTGTTTTAATTTTTTCTATTTGATACTTATTAATGATCTCATCAAATGCTTTAAAACAAGTATCTATTTCTGCAACTAGCGCTTCTGGTGTCATGAGCGCAGCAATTTTTGTAAAGTCTTTAAAATCAGTAAACATTACTGTAACTTCATCAAAATGTTTGGCTTGGGTTGTCCCAAATTCTTTTAATTCTTGTGCTATTTCAAATGGTAGAATATTCAGCAACAGCTTATCACTTTTATCACGCTCTTGCGAAATAATTTCATTTTTCAACAACAACTCTTGCGTTCTTTCTTGCACTTTAGCTTCAAGCATTACATTTTGTTGACTGATAATACTTGCGTTCTCCTTTAATTGCAATAGCAATTCTTCTTGTGCTATTAATTTCTCGGCAATTTCTTGGTTTAGTTGTATTTCGTTTTGTAAAGATTTTGCTACAAACAATACGTTTTCAATTGTTTTATTTAATGTAATTTCAAAATCTTGAAAATCAATTGGTTTTATTAAAAAATCAAAAGCGCCTTGATTCATTGCTGTTCTTATATTTTTTAAATCGCCATAAGCAGAAATAACTAAAGATTGAACAGGTATTTTTTTTTCTTTTATTTTACTTAAAAGCGTCAGCCCATCCATGCCTGGCATATTAATATCAGTTAATACCAGGGCAATTTCGCTGTGTTCTTCTAATTTTTCAAGTGCTTCGTTTCCATTGCGGGCAAATACAAATTCGAATTTATTTTCTTTAATTTGTTTACGAAAACGCTGACTAATCAGTGCCTCCATATCTGGTTCATCATCAACAGCTAAAATTTTCATATTGCTAAAGTAATTGTAAATTCTGTAAATTTATCTTTTATGCTCTCTACTTTCATTTTTCCACCATGCGCTTCAATAATATCATTGCAAATGCTAAGTCCAAGGCCTGTTCCTTCACCTGAAGGCTTGGTGGTAAAAAATGGTTCAAATATTTTCTCTTTCACATTTTCTGGAATTCCAGCTCCATTGTCTTTAATTTTGATAAGCACATTTTGCGCTGTGTGCAAAGTTGTAATCGTTATTTTAGGATCATATTGAGCCGTTTCTTGGCTGCTTTTTGCACTGATAGATTTTTCATTAGAAGCATAAAAAGCGTTATTTAGTAAATTAAGTATTACCCTAGATATATCTTGAGGTATAACATTAATTTTGGGCAAATCAGTTGCAAGATTTTTTTCTATTGTGCAATTAAAATCTTGTATTTTGGCGCGCATGCCTTGAAAAGACAAATCAGTAAATTCATTACAAATTTGATTGATATCTGTTAATTGTTTTTCGCCTTCTCCCCCTCTGGCGTGCTGCAGCATACTCATAACAATACTATTAGCTCTAGTGCCGTGATGATTAATCTTATCGAGATTGGCCTTCAAATGACCCATAATTTCCTTTTTATCTTCTTCGTCATTAGATACATTCAGTTCATCAATGAGCTCTTGCGAAAGCTGAGAAAAGTTGGTCACAAAATTGAGTGGATTTTTTATTTCATGAGCAATTCCAGCGGTAAGCGAGCCCAAGGAAGCTAGTTTTTCTTGTTGTATTAATTGCTGCTGCGTAGCTTTTAAATCGTTGTTAGCCCTGTTTAATTCATCAGCACTTTTAGCTTTAATTTTAAATCTGTTAAAGATTAAAGTTACTAGCAACAACAAGAGTAAAAATCCGCCTATCAGGCTATTTCTTATAATTGCTTGCTTCTTTATTTCACCCGCCTTTATTTTGTTTTGTTGATTTAAATATGCTATTTCAAAATCCTTTTTATCTAAATTATATTTTTCTTGCAATTCAGAAAGTTGCGTAGCCTTTTCAATTGTATAAGTACTATCTTTTATCGTTACATATTTTAAATAGTATTGAAGTGCATTTTTAGCATCACCTCTCTCTTGGTTCATCGCAAATAAATTATAATACGCATCGGTTATACCCATAATATCATTATTTCTGATGAGAAATTTGCATGCATCATGAAGTAAATTTTCGGCTTTTTGAAAATCCTTTATTTTAGTGTAAGCATAGCCCATATTTAGGGCAGTATAATAAAGCCATAGCGAATCAATTGGATGAATTTTTAAGATTAAATTATATGTTATATTATACTTGTTTAGTGCCTCCTGATAGTTCTCTGTTTTTTTATAGGCTAGGCCTAAATTATTATTCCCACTTAAAATCCCATTGGTATCTTTCAAGTTTTCTGAAATCTTAATAGCCAATTTGTGTTTTTCAATGGCATCTTCATACCTGTCTTGGTTTTCATCAATAATTGCCATATTATCAAAAACAGACGCCAAATAAGTACTATCTTTTAAAATTAATATATTATTTAATTCCTTTTGATAATAGGCCAAAGATTTGGTGTAATTTTTCTCTCGCAAGTATATGGTACCAATGGCATTGTAAATATCAAGTAGTCTAAAATTTACTTCTTTTTTTTCGGCAAACTTGAGCGCTTCTAAATTATAACGCAGGGCTTTTACATGATCTGCAATATTATAATAACCATTTGCAAGATTAAAATTAGCTTCTATGAGCCAATAGGGTTTATTTAATTGATTGGCGTATGCTAAGGCTTTTTCGGCAGATTCAATCGATTTTTGATTTTGATTGAGCCAATAATAGCATTTCTTTTTTTCAATATAAGCTTTAACAAGTCCCTCGGTATAGCTTATTTTGATTGCCACAGCAATGGCATCATTTACATATGAAATTGCTTGTTGAGGATTATTTTTTCGGCAAAGCGCAGCAGTTTTTAGTTGATAATTTACATGAAGCGTATCTTCCTTAAAATAACTGGCATCTTTATTCAGCTTGTTATTCACTGAATTATTTTGCGCTTCAACATTAATGTTAAAGAAGCACAGAAAGGCAATGATAAAATATTTAATCATTAATTTTCTTGCAAAGCAATTATTTTATTCCGCAAAGTTTCAAAATCTATGGGCTTGGTTATAAAATCATCAGCACCAAGCGAATAAGCCTGATCATAATTTTCTTTATCGCCATAAGCAGTAACCATCATTACTTTCAATTGCGGAAAATTTACTTTAACTTCCTTCAATAAATCGAGACCCGATTTCCCGGGCATATTGATATCAGATAATATTAATACGATATCAATTGGATTAATAGAGCCTAAATAACTCAGCGCTCCTTCTGCCGAAAAGGCAAACTGAAACTCTAAATTATGACTTTTTAAATCTTTTCTAAATTTTTGATTGAATAGCGATTCGACATCTTGTTCATCATCGACTATCATTATTTTAATCATAGCTAAAATTTTAAATCATCAAACTAATATTAAAAAGTGTCCCTTTTCCTAATTCACTTTCTACCGTAATTTCACCGCCATGCGATTTTATAATATCATAGCAAATAGATAAACCTAATCCAGTACCTTCTCCAGTAGGTTTCGTTGTAAAAAAGGGATTAAATATTTTTTCCTTTATTTCATCTGGGATACCAGTCCCATTATCCTCGATACTTAGAACAACTTTTTGATTAGAAAGTTTAGTAGATATTTTTATAAGGGGTTTCCAGTTAGGATTTGTATTATCTTTTAATCGATCACTAACCGCATAAAAAGCATTATTCAATAAATTAATAACAACACGATTGATATCTTGTGGGATGATATTAATTTTATCAACATTTACATCAAAATCTTTTAAGATTTCGCATTGAAAACTATTGTTTTTTGCCCTCAAGCCATGGTAAGCAATAGTTGTATCTTCATCTAATTGCTGATTAATCTTTGTTAGAATTTTTTCTCCAGATTGTTCTCTGCTGTGCATCAACATTCCTTTTACAATTCTATCTGCCCTTTTCCCATGATGCTCAATTTTCTCTAAATTAGATTTGATAGCTTTTATAATATCTGCCTTATCTTCTTCGGTAGATTCTTCATCTTCAAATTCAGCAAGAAGCTCAACAGACAATTCCGAGAAATTATTTACAAAATTAAGTGGATTTTGAATTTCATGCGCAATACCGGCTGTAAGCTGCCCTAGCGAAGCCATTTTTTCTGACTGAATCAATTGCGCTTGCGTAGATTTTAAATTTTCTACCGTGACATTCAACTCATCATTGGTAGCAGCAAGTGCAATATTAGTTGCCTTAATTTCTTCCTGCGCTTTTCCCAAATCATCCACCATTCTATTAAAAGCCTGCCCCAACTCACCTATTTCATCATGTGATTGATTGCTTACCCTTTGCGTTAAATCACCTTCGCCTACTTTATTTGCGGCATCTCGCAAAGCAAGCACAGGTATAGAAATATTTTTGGCAAGCCAGAAACCAATAAGAATTCCAAATGCAAAAACAATTAAACTTACAATTAAAGAGGTAAATCTTATTTGCTTTTTACTTTGCACAATTTCACCTTTGGAGAACCCTAATAAAATAGAACCGCTCATCATAGCAGTGTAAAATGGGGCTTCTTTAACAAGAACAGAATCATCTGAAGCTTGGTTCACATCAACAATTTTATTGGCTGGAAATGTTTTAAAGACAGTCCTTTTAATATCAAAGGCATCATGCATTTCATTCCAAACTGTATCAGTTTGAATCATTGAAATAAAATTAAGATGCGAATCCCCTTTTACAAAGTCCATAGCAGTTTGAACGCCTTCAAAATTTTGTTCAGTGATGGCAATTTTAACACCTAAAGCTACTGTATTTGCTAAATTTTGAACTTCTTTGTTGAAATTTTTAAGCAAATATTTTTCTTGTTGCGCAGGGAAATAAAAAAGAATAAAAAAGGCAAACATGATCACAACAGAGAGCACAGTTAGCCAAATCTTTGTTTTTAATGTTACACGCACTGTTTATAAATTAAAGGTTTATAGCATTTAATTAAAATTCTTTTTTTCCATCAATGGGAATTAATTTACCTTCATTGCTAGCTTCTTTTTTAATAATGCCAATTGCACCTGGTGTTTGAGCTACAAATGCTTCTAAATCACTCACTGAACTAAAAAATGTTGGCGCAGAGGTTTTACCCTGAAATACCA
>CAMBZU010000086.1 GCA_945872355.1 Chitinophaga pinensis | reverse complement strand
TTTTGCTTCGCCCTAATTTTATTCCTTCTCTTCACAATTTTGTCATTAGCTTTGAGTCACTAAAAAAAATGATTGCGTCCTGATTTCGTGTGGGCGGAAATTGTACATAACGATTTGCGTGCAAACGAAGGCCGCGAAACCGAAGCGCTGAACTGCAAACCTAATACAAACTTAAAAGAAAAATATGAACTTTCAAATTTACTGCAAACCAGCGGCTTTCGTTTGCACGCTGTTAGTGCTTGTAGCCCACGACCTGGTTCACAAAGTAGATCAATTTTAATTCTCCACACAGCGTGCGTTCGCCCTTTGCTCCTGCTTTAAAAAGTCCGAATAATTGCCAACCTAATTTGTCAAAAAGTAAAAGCAAATAAACTCTATTTTGTCTACAAGTAGAAATGGTTTTGAGGTGCGCTGCAAAAAAACTTTTAAAAGTCCACGTCCGCAATTTTCACGTATGGTCGTCACACAGCGGTCGTCATACATTTAACACACCACTTTCAACTAGTATAATTTTCACACAATGGTCGTAAAAAAAATTATGCTTAAACTTTTAAAAGTTTTTTCTTCTCCAAATTGTCGAGCAAGTTTTTAACCTCAAAAATTAAGCGCCAAATTGTCGAGCAACAATAAAAAAAAGTCCGTGCGTTGCCAAAACCATTTTGTATTTTTTACAAACTGTCGAGATGAGATGAACTGATAAATTATAGAAAAACCTTTCGTAAAAATGTCAAACTAATTATGTAAAAATGCAATGAAATTTCAACTAAAAATGCTTTTACTTTTCTGTCGCAGGCTATAGGCACTAACGATTTGCATGCTAGCGATGGCCGCGATACCGAAGCACTGAACTGCAAACCTATTACAAATTTATAAAAGAAATACGAACTTCCAAATTAACGCTGAACCAGCGGCTATCGCTAGCATGCTGTTAGCAGATGCCCGTTTCACGCTATGTTGTCACATATACTATTAAAGTTAATTCCTAATGGATAACCATAAATTTTCCTCGTCCAAGCACTTCAATGCCTTGTCTTATTGTATAGAAATACAGGCCGTCATTAAGTCTAGTATTTTCATATTCAGTCGTTGAATTAATTATTTCAATTTGGTCCATTTGCTTTCCAAATATGTCTGTTATACTTAAAATATTTGTCAGAGTTAATGTCCCTTGGTATTTAAGTCTAAAAGAACCTATATTAGGATTAGGGTACAAACTAAATATATTCTGTTTTTGCTCCTCTATGCCAGTTTCATCGATGAGTGTAACACTTACATCGTCAATGTAATAATAGGCACTACAAGCATAAGCATTGGGCTGTGCACACACACTATCTAATGCAGTTATTGCACTTAGTGAATCTGTATAAAAATTTCCAATAGTCATCCATCGTTCATTACCTGTTGCCATAAAGGTATCACATACTAATGTCCAATCTGCTTTGCTACTTAAATCATTAGTTGTATCATTTTCTATTTGGGGGATATTCGTAATTATACCATTTGCTGAAGTAAATAAACTATCGGGTGCAAAATATGCTCCGATGGTATTATTATTTGCATGCATAGTGTCACCCAAAGATACATAAAAAGCCACTCTATACTTTTGACCAGCTAGGAGGTTATGACTTAGTTTAGTTTTTATGTAGTTACGCAACGCGTATGGAGGGGCAGAAGATTTCGAAAAAGTATATATACCACAATAAGCATTTCCAGTTCGAGGATATTGATGCCCAAAAATATTTTCTGGAACATTAAGTGGATTGGAAATACATGTGTTGAAATATCCTCGACCTCCATACCAATTGAAAATATAATCTTCTAATAAAAGCGTTGAATAGTTACAAGTGTATTCATCTTCAAAAGAGGAGTTCGGAACTAAATTAATTTGACACTTAGCAGAAATTATATTGAATGTCCCAAATAATATTATTAAACATTTTTTCATATTATACTTATAATAATTCATTTGCCCTCGTAGTTTAAATTATAGTGCGGTTGCTCAATTTTGGCTCTTTTACATTTTTACTTGCGGTTGGCTGTCGCGGTGGTAAAAATGAAAATGTGCAAAAATGTGCGGTTGGGTACGATTCAAAATTCAGTTTATGTCTGCTCAAAACTTTTACTTTTTAGTTATCTGCGGGTTTCTGCTAACGTTTTGCAGCTACAAGAAGTTGGCGATTTCGAGGCACAAAACTGTCTGCCACCACTAAACTTGATACGAAGCACAAAGCTTCATTTAGCCACAGAACCGCCAATTTCTTGTAGGTGCTGTTACCTGCTGGGCTTCTGTCAGTTCGGAGTGCTGTCGTGTCAAGTTTGCAGTGTCCCCAGTGCGTTGGCTTGTAAGCTCTTTTTATTTTTTTTGAGTCGGCTTGTGTGTCAGCAAAAAAATAAAATGTGCTTGCAAATGCGTTGGCTTCTCTTTCCATTGTCAGGTAGTCTTTGCTTCTCTTTTTAGTTTGAAAATTGAAATTGTTACAATTACAACAAGTATAGTAAATAAAATTAAAGATGAACCAATTGTCCCGAAATTTAATCCGCCTTTCTCATGTGTCTTTGTGAGCAAGTCGCCAAAGGTAGCACCAAATGGTCTGGTGAGAACAAATGCTAACCAAAACAAAATTACATGAGATACTTTGGTGAAATAGTAAGCCAAAACAATTAGTGCTAATAAACTGCCGATGAGAATTGCTCCACCAGCAAAACCAAGTCCTGAATTGTCTGCAAGGAAATCGCCTAACGCTGTCCCCAATGTGTTGGAGAATAAAATAGCTGTCCAGTAAAACACTTCTCCGCGAAGGGATTTAATGTTTGTTACCGACAAAGATTTTTCTGTCAACTTCCAAATGATGAGTGTCGCTGTCAAGAGTGAAACTAAAATCAAAGACCCTGTTGCATAACCTAAACCTAAAGTTCTGTCCATGTAGTCCGACATGGTTGTGCCTGCTGTGCTTGTCGCAAGAATAACTGACCAATAAATAATCGGATGAAACTTTTTAGTTGAAAGTTGAACAACAAGTGTTGCAAAAAAGAAACTCAAAAGAATTGCTGAACTTATTGCGTAGCCAATATTCATTGTCATGGAAAGTAAATCTCCTGCGGTCTCACCTAAAGTGGTTGCACATATTTTCATTATCCAAAATGAAAGTGTGATTGCTGGTAGTTTATTCATAGCTTAAACTGTTTTAGTTTCATTTGTATTGTCGCCAATGTAGTTGCGGTAAAACTCGTAAGCCATAAACCATAATGAATAAACTGTTAGTCGTCCCCAAAAGTCAATGAACGGAAGTGTTGCCAAATCAGGAGAAAGTTTGTTCATGTAACCAAGCGTTAGAAAAACTGGAATGTTTAAGCACACAATAAAAATGATGATGCTTTTCAAAATGCTTTTCTGTGGTAAATACTTTCTGTAAAGTGCATAGCCCGTAAACCAAAGTGAGTAAACACAAAGCCGCCCCCAAAAGTCAATGAAAACAATTGCTCTCGGTGTGTCGGAAAATACTTGCAAGTATGCAAGGAATAGAAAGATGATTGCGTTTGCTGCTACAAGCGTTCCTAACACTTGCTGAATTATTTTTTTATTTTTTGTCATTTTGTTTTATTTTTAAAAAATGCAATCCCGAATATTTCGGGGTTGCATTTTTGGTTAATTATTCTGGATACACAAATAAAATACTGTCGCTTATGCTGTAAGCACCAAAGCAACCAAAAGCATCTTTGAATTGTGTAGGTTTCAAATAGCTTGGCTCTACAAAGGGGTTAAACTGTGCCAACTTTTGGCGGTCTAACTGGTCGTAATAATCAAATGAATTTTTATCCATTGTTTGCAATTGAACATAGGTTGTGTCATCAGCTTTGTGCTTGTATGCAGGTTCAAAAGTTATAGTAGAATTTTGTCCGTTTGAATTTTGGTCGGTGTAAATTGTTCTTCCAATTTCAACGGTTCTAATAGTTGCACCATTCAAACAAGGACTTTTACCACCGTTGGTTCTGTATGCTGTGCTGTCTGCCCAACGGTGCATTTCATAACGATAATATTGTCCTGATGTTGATGGGTCATTGTATTGAAGAACTACTCCTTCATGTTCACCATATAAATCCTTAAAAACTTTCACATAGCTAACATTATCAATTGAAACAATAGGCTGGTTTGTGGTGCATTCTGCAACATAATTTTTCCCTTCAAACAACACATTTAATTTGTATGAAGTGTTTGCGATTATGGTTGCGTTGCCTTTGTAAAAATAAATGTAGTCGCATTGAAATAAATTAAAAATACTGTCAGGCGAAAATGAAATTGTACTTGCCCCTGAAGTAATTGTAATGTTTGCATTACGGGCAAAGAAAGTACTGTTCAAAGCTGCACCTGTCAAGTATGGTACGGTTTTATTCAAATACACTTTCGGTATTTGATTGGGTGTAATTAAACACTCAATGCTCAATTTAGCATCATAAGGAAGTTGCTTTAATGTAACTTCTTTTTGGCAACTTGTTGCCAATGCAATTATGATGATTGCTATTGAAATTTTATTTTTCATCTGTCTAGAATTTAAAATTAAAACTAATACTTGGAACAATTGGGAGCAATGAAATTTCAGTTGCCTTTGGTGCTTTGGTTACTGGGTCGGTTGACAGCACAATGAAATAAGGATTTCGTCTGCTATACAAATTGTAAATACTAAACACCCACTCGCTTTCATATACTTTACCAAATATCTTTCTGTCTTTATGGTAAATGGCACTAACATCTAAACGGTTGTAGGGTCTGTATCTATAATTGTTTCGGGTCGTATAATCCAAATAAATTCCATCATACAAAGTACCTCCCGCAAACACTGGAATTTTGCCTACTGGCAAAGTAAAAGCTGCACCACTTGTAAAAATAAACGCTGCACTAAATGTCCACTTCTTATTTTTTTCATACGATGCCACTATGTTTAGATTGTGCCGTTTGTCATAAGTAAATGGAAACGAATTGCCATAATTCAAGCTATCGAATTGCTGTGTGGTTTTGCTTAAAGTGTACGCCACCCAACCCGTCAGTTTTCCAAAATTCTTTTTCACAAAAAATTCTGCACCATAACTATTTCCTTTTCCAAAAACTAATAGTTGATTGATGTCATTACTTATTAGTGGCTGCGTTCCTTCCTTAAACAACACTTGATTTCTCATGTCTTTGTAATAAACTTCAATGCTTGTTTCAATTGCATTTTCTTTGAAGTTTTTGAAAATACCCAAAGCATATTGTCTGCTCTTTTGCGGCTTCACAAAGTTGCTGCTGCTTATCCAAATATCAGTTGGCAAGGAAGCCGTACTGCTTGGCACTAAATGAATAAACTGATTCATTTCGGTGTAAGCCGCTTTTATAGAAGTTGCATCATTCAGACTGAACTTTAGTGTGGCTCTTGGTTCAATGAAAGTGTACTGCGAATTTGTTTTGATAAAAACTGGAATTCGCATTCCAATATCCGCACTCCATTTGTCGCTGAAAGTAATTTCATCTTTGGCGTAAAATGCAACCAACGAAGAATATTGATGTGGAATACTGTCGGGTTTGATGGTTGTTATTTTTCCAGTCTTAGGAATTTTTGCTGATACACTTGCAGGAGAAAAAATGCTGTACGAATAATTTACACCAACTTTAATTTTGTTTTTATTGTTGGGGTAATAATCAAAATCCGTTTTCACATTCATGTCTGTAATGCCCGAATACACTTGTGCAACATACTTATTTTGAATAGTGCTTAAACTCAAATGATAGTCGTTATAGATAAGCGAAGTATTGCTAAACAATTTTGAATTGAACTGATGATTGTAACGAAGTGTAGCCGTTTTGTTTCCAAAATTAATTCCATAATTCAAAGCGTTAGCACCAGTGTATTCTGCTTTATCCAAACCAGTAAACACACTTAAAAACAAACGGTTTTTATCGTTGAATTTGTAATTCACTTTAGCATTTACATCATAGAAATAATACAAAGTTTTGTTTCCGTTTTTAGGTAGAAATGGTCTCACTAAAAGGTCTGCATAACTTCGTCTTGCTGAAATAATGAACGAAGATTTGTCTTTAATAATTGGACCTTCTAATGTCAAATTACTGCTCAACAAACCAATGCCACCAGCCCCCGAAAATTTTTGATTGTTTCCTTCTTTCATTTGTACCGCCAAAATTGAACTCAACCTTCCACCATAATTTGCAGGAAAACCGCCTTTTATAAGTTGCACATTTTTTATTGCATTGATGTTGAAAGTACTGAACAAACCAAACAAATGGTTTGGGTTGTAAACAGTTGCTTCGTCCAATTGCACAAGGTTTTGGTCAGCACTTCCACCACGAACAAAAAATCCTGTTGTTCCTTCTTGTCCGCTTTGAACGCCAGGTAGCAATTGCACAACTTTCATCAAATCTCTTTCACCTGCAATGGCAGGTAAAGTTTTTATTTGTTGAATTGGAATATCAATAACTCCCATTTGTGGCTTCTGAACATTGTTGTTGTTACGGTTTCCGTTGATTACAACTTCTTTCATTTCACTTGCTTTAGCTTCCATTGAAATATTCAAAACGAAATTTTCTTTGGTTGTAATTTTCTTTATTTGAGTTTGATAACCCATATAAGAAAACACCAAACCCAATGTGTCCACGATGGGAACTGATAAAGAGTAAAAGCCATAAAGATTACAAGCTGTACCGCCTTTTGAATTGGTATTGTAAACAGTAACACCAATTAAACTTTCACCCGTTTTTGAATCTTTAACATAACCACTAATGGTTATCTTCTGTGCCATTGCATTCTGAATGCAGCATAGGATTACTATGAATAAAATTATTTTATTTTTCATTTGATTAAAATTTAAAAAGGCAAAACGCCTTTTGGCGTTTTGCCTTTTTGTTATTTATTCCTTTATTTCTGTTCCGTCTTCTGTGTAAAAAAACTCAACAGTTTTGATGCCTTGCTTAATTTCTACTTCGTACTTGGTCGTTCCTTTTGAAGTTTCAATTTTTGATGCGGCTTTAACTGTTGACCCTTTGTGTGAAGCGTTAAACGCTGCTTGCACTTTGTCTGGTAGCTGATTAAAAGAAGTTGGAATTTCGGTTTCTAACCACTCTCCTGTGTCGTTAAAGTTGGCTGAATAGTTTACACCTTTCCACTCAAACGATGCTTCGTATTCATGGGTATTTTCTTTATCCCACTTTACATTGGAAGCGTTTGGGAATTTTTGACTGAACGCTGTTGTAACAATCTTTGGCGTTTTGCTTTGGGCAAAACATGATGCAAAGGCACATAATAGAACCATTGCAACGAAAAATATTTTTTTCATTGTATGAAATGTTTAATTGTTTGAAAATAAAATGACGGTCAAGTTCTATTGAACCTGACAAGAAAGAAAAGCAACAATTAAACTATTGGAGGTCGGAAAATTTTTGTTATGTAGTCCGAAGGCAGAAAAAACACTGTTGGAATTATAGGTTTAGCCTCTGTCTGATGAAAGTTTGTAATCGAAAATGAAAAGAAACAAACGAAAGAAAGAGTTGTCTGTCCGTGATGCTGTATTGGGTTGGTTTGATGTGGTTTTTGTTCGTCACCGTTTTCGTGCTTGTCAAAGATGCCGTCAATGTTTAACAAGTGGTCTGTTACGAAGTCAATTGCTGTCATGTCCTTGTCCTCTGTTGCCTTACAGTGGCGATACATTTCTGGTAAATCTTGAAGAACAGAAAAGTCACCCATCGGCAAACAGAAAGTTCCGAATGAGTAAAATGCTAAAAGAAATATGTTGACTACTTTTTTCAAATTATTTATCTAACGGCAAATGTAGGGTTTTTATTGTTACGCTGATTTGGTGTCTGCGGTGGGGTGGGGCAAAATAAAATGTGAAGCAACTTGCGTTTGGTTTGTGTGTGGCGTTGCTTCTCTTTTTATTTTGCGAAGCGTTGGCATTTTGTGGTCTGTTTTCAGAACAAATGTTTGATGTTGGCACGTCCCCCAGCCTTGCAGGTAACGGTTTCGGGCTCTTGCGCTGGGCGGGTTTGCGAAGCACTTAACTTTCAACCTACAACAAATTTACAAAAGAATTACGAACTTACAAATTTGCACTAAAACCCGCCTAGCGCAAAACCCGTGTTATCGGTAGTTTTTTCTTCCTATTCTTAATTTGTGATACTCGTTTTATTTATGTTTGATGAACATTTGACGCCCAACTTTATGGTCGGACAATACCTCGACTAGATAAACTCCATTTGGTAGGTCTTCAATTTCAATTCTCGTTTGTTGTTTACTTGCAATAGTTTTAAATTCTTGCTGTCCAAATAAACTATAAATAGTCAATGTTGCATTGTTGATGTTGGCAGGTAAATCAATGTTTATATAGCTTGATGCTGGATTTGGAAATAACTCAATTTTCACCAACTCAATATCTTGAATACCAAGAGGAACATAGAGGGAGGCTGGTGCACTTGTATTCAAACAACCTCCTGAACCATTATAAACAATACAGCGATATTGGAAGTTATTCATTACCGCTTGGACATTTGAAATTGTCAAGGTGTTTGTCAATACTCCACTATAAGGTCCAGCATTTGTAAGATTTGTAAAACCTAAACCTGCGTCTTGCTGCCATTGAAAGTTAGTGTTAGGTGATGCAGAAATATAGAATTGTACATTTGCCCCCATAACGGCTGTTTGACTTTGAATGGGTGAATCAATGGCACAGTTTATAGGAAAGGTATAATTAGGGTTTTTTATAAGAATCTGATGTGCTACAGTATCTGTGCAATTGTTCACAGTATCTGTTGTTACGAGATATACAATTTTCGGTGAAACTCTTTTGTTATTGTTGTAATTGTAGTTATACGAAATAGATGGCCCGCTTTGAGAAATGGGATTCCCAAACCCTGTAATATAGAATGTGTAGTTCGTAGCATTTTTATTCATCGCAGTAAAAGTTGCTACAGCATAGTTGGTCTGATAGTCAATAACATATTCAAAATTCGCAGAACAGTTTTGATAATTCGTTGTTGATGAATAATTATAAGGAAGAGTTTTATAATAAGCATTGTAAATTCTGTAACCATAAATACTGTCGTTACTTGTAGCTTGCATTCCATGAATGAATAAGGAAGGTCCCCAATTGCCAATCACGAAACCATCACAAATGTTCTGAGCAGGTCCAAAAACATGACAATTCAACTGAAAACCTGAACAATTAGTTGAAAGGTTTGTTGTTTGAGGGTAAGTTCCAATAATTGTATCCGTAAAAAAAATATTACAGGCTAAACTGTCTGGCTTTGTAACATCAATTATACTTTCTTTTACATCTACGCAGTTAGTTAGGGTGTCCACTCCGTATAGTGTGACAATATATTTTCCATCGTCAGGAAACACATGGGTTGGAGAAAATTCATTCGAGCCAGAACCGTCTCCAAAGTTCCAATAAAAGTGAGCATTGGCAACAGTTGACAGATTCGTAAAAATCAATGTGTCAGCAGTTCCGATGTAAGTAAAATTTGTCGAGCATTGCGCATTTGTAGTAATTGTTCTTGCTACAAGTATAATTACTAATTTTAAAAAAATATTTATTTTCATTGTCAATTTTTGTCAAATTTAATTATTAATTTTTGTCCATGAAAATTACCGATAACGATTTGCATGCTAGCGATGGCCGCGATACCGAAGCACTGAACTGCAAACCTATTACAAATTTATAAAAGAAATACGAACTTCCAAATTTGCGCTGAGCCAGCGGCTATCGCTAGCATGCTGTTATAAGCGGTTTTCCTGCACGCTTGCTATCTGTCTTAGATTTTTATTGATAATTCTAAATGTCCACCAAAACCGAGTTCAACAATTTTTTGAAGTGTCGAAATACGAGCTTCTTTAATGTTGTTCTCAATTTTTGAAATGTAAGATTTTGTTGTTCCAACTTTTTCTGCAAGTTGCTCTTGTGTCATTCCCATTTCTAAACGTGTGTCATGGATTAAAGTTCCCATTTTGAAAATTTCATAACCTGCTTCAAGTTCGTCACGTTTTTTTGTCCCGCGTTTTCCGTAATTTTTTTCTTTAAACTCTTCGAGAGTTGTCAAGTTCTTATTTTTCGTTTTCATATTCTGCTTTTATTTTAAGTGCCAATTCAATTTCTTTTTTCGGTGTCTTCTGAGTTTTCTTTTGGAAGCCGTTAGCTAAAACAACCAATTTTCCCTGGTCAAAAAAACAAAAAATGCGAAAAATGTCACTGCCTTGCTGTATACGAATTTCATAAAGTCCATCAGTGTTCTCAATATGCTTGAGATAAGTTTCTGGAACTCTTTTCAAGTCTTCAACCAATTCCAAAGTCCAAACAATTTTTGCTTTTATTTTCTTCGATTGTTTCACAAAGAAGTCTTGGAAGTAGCTCTTGTAAAAGGTAATTTTTCTATGTTTTTGATTGTTGTCCACTTTGCAAAGATAACAAAGTTTCCCTAAAGTGAAACATTAAATGTTAAATACTTTCAAATTTTTCCTTGCTTTTCCGTCTACGAAAATCGCTTATAACGGTTTCGGGCTTGGCGAAGGTGGCGATTTTTACCACTAAATTTCATACGAAGAACCGAACTTCAAATATAGGAAAAACTGTCATACGGAGCACTGAACCGCCACTTTTGCCAAACCCGTGTTATGCCTTCGTTGCTCTTTTCTGCAGTACAAAATTTGTTTGCCTATGCTATCCATTAGCAAACGTGTACTTATACTCTTTGGGGAAGTCTTTTGTAACCTCAAACAAAATAAGTATTAACTTATACACCTCTTTAAAAACTGGTAAATCGTAATACAATGCCATTTGCAAAAAATAAAGTCGACCGCTGCGCGGTATTAGTTTAAATGGTTAAAAAGCCCTTACGCCACGCACGTATTGGAATGAAGATGTCTTACCATTGGTGCCGATAGCACAGGTGGTGAAATCGAAGACGAGCGCATCGGTAGCGTCATACTCGGTACTGCTCCAATAGTTAGAAGGATAAGGATTATATGAAAGTAGCGTGTAGCCGCCCGTTCGTAAGGCTTTTTGAACATCGTATCGATTATCCCAAAGTTTAGTAAGTTCATCAATACTTGGTAAATACCAACCTGCACCTAATGATGTAATATACGTCTTTACTGGGCTTCCCGTCATTAAAGTGGTATTGTAAACACCGTCCTCGGTACGGTTTGCATTTACCAATGTAGGTGATGTTTGCCAAGCAAGTGATGTGCTTTGGGTTGGTGCCACTATAAGTCCGTGTTCTAGACCATCACTGCCTTTATATAAGTAATAAATTATCCCGCCAAGATAAGGCTCACCTAGATAGTGTGTAAAGCCACCAACACCTGCGTTTGCACTAAACAATGCATAGGGTACACTCATTAGTTCATTTGTGCCACTAATTGTATATGCAGTTCCGCCTGTTGGGTCAGTTTCTGTTTTAATAAAATAAGGTCCAGTTGCCCAATTAATAGCAGAAAATGTACCTGTTATAACTGTACCTGTTCCAATTTCTAAACTTACTAAACCATTGGCGTTGGTGCTTGGTGTTTGGGTTTCTACATATACAGCCGTACCTGTTGATGAACCTTGCAAAATGCTTATTTGCATACCAACGGGAGTTGATGTTATTAATGCATTGCTACTGTTACGAATTACGGCTTGGTAACTCATTTTTTGTGGGGCCTGAGCCCAAACGCTTGCCGTTAATAATAAACCGACTACTAGTGAATAGATTTTTTTCATTGTTTTAAGTTTTAGTTTTTAATGATTTTAAATGTTTTTACTTCGTTGTTATTGTTGGTTACTTTTAAAAAATAAGTGGCAGTAGGTAAGTTTTCTATTGCAATGGTTTCGCTACTGCTTATTATTTTTCGGCTTTCAATTAATTTTCCGAGGATATCGTAAAGTTGAAAGTTCAAAGTTGAAAGTTCAGCGTTACCCACATTAAGAGTTAAAAAATTGGTAGTTGGGTTGGGGTAAGCGGTTAATTCCAAATTAATAGTATGATTATCGATACCCAACACAATAGAAATTTCGTAAGGTTGCTGCACGCCTTGTGCTACCGAACCGTTTGTGCCTGTATTGGTGGTATAAACAATTTGCCCTACCGAATAAGCAACGGTTCCTCCGCTACCCGAAGCATCACTGCCTGTTGCGGTAGTTGCTTGTTGTGCCTGCGCTGTTAGCCCGAGGCCTAACAACAAAACACTGATTTTTACTTTTTTGTATTTCATTTTTTGTTTTAAGTTGTTATTATTATCGTTTTGCAATTAGTACTCTTTTTTTTTCTGTCTGTCGGTTTATGTTTACGCTATCGTCTTTACAATGAGGCATAACGTGCCGCGCACAGGCGCATACCCTTTTCGGGTTGCGCTTGTGCG
>CAMBZU010000085.1 GCA_945872355.1 Chitinophaga pinensis | reverse complement strand
GCTTTGATTTTGGCTTCTGCAAGCGGGTTATCCAAGTTCATCGCCACTGCCTTCTGGTATTCTTTGATGGCATCTGGATATTTTTTCTCTGCTAATTTTAAATCTCCATCGGCTATAATTTTATCGAAGATCGCTTTGCTGTTTGAGTTCTTGGCATTCGTGATTTTTGCTTCTGCTACTGGATTATCAAAGTTCATTGCCAAGGCTTTTTGATATTCTTTTACGGCATTGTCAAATTGCTTTTGGGCTAATAAATCATCGCCTACTTTTAAGAAACCATCAAACTCTGTTTGTTTGCAAGCTTTGATTTTGGCTTCTGCGGCGGGCTTGTCGTAATCCATTGCCAGTGCTTTGCCATATGTAGCAACTGCATCTGCAAACTTTTTCTCAACTAGTTTCTCATCGCCTTCTGCAATAATCTTATCAAAAGTATCTTTAGATTTAGCTGTTTGTGCTGCTTTGATTTTTGATTCGGCGGTTGGATTATCAAAGTTCATTGCGATACCTTTGCTGTATTCCTTAATAGCATCATCAAACTTTTTTTCACCTAACTTAGCTTCTCCTGCTGAAATATAGCTATCAAACTCTGCTTTTTTCTTTGCTAATAAAACATCACTTTTAAAATTTTGTGCAGCCTTAATTTTACTTTCTGCAATGGAATTTTCGAAATTCATTGCTAATGCTTTATTATATTCCTTAACCGCATCATCATACTTTTTTGTTGCAACAAGAGCATCGCCATCTGCGGTATATTTATCAAACTCATCTTGTTTTTTCTGATATTTAGCTTTTTCAGTTCTTTCAGTAGCTTTTGAGTTATCAAAATTCATTAAAAAAGCCTTGTTAAATTGTACTACTGCATCGTCAAACTTTTTAGCAGTTAACAAAGCATTTCCGTCTTCAATATATTTATCAAACTCAGCTTGTTTTTTAGCTAATTCATCTGCTTCCTTTGCTTCTTTTGCGGCTTTAATTTTGCTGTTGCATATGTTTTTATCGATATTCAGATTCAACGCCTTTGTATAAGAGAACACAGCATCATCAAACTTTTTTGCAGCCAAACTAGCATCACCTTCGGCTAAAAATTTATTGAATTCAGTATTTTGTTTTACTTTAAGTGCTGCTTGGGCCGACTCCTTTTCCTTTTTTACCTCCAAAGCTTTTGAAAGCACTTCTACTTTTGTTTTAATCGACTTAGTATATTCCTTATCGTAATCGAAGTTCTTCTGCTGAGGATCAAAAAAGATTTTCCCAATGGGTTGATCTAAAATTGAAACATCCAAATCAGGAACAACCTCAAAAAGATAAACTTTTGCACCACGATAATTGAAAACGGCAGTTTTATCTGAAAGCTCTTTAGGGACATTTTTTGTATTAATATTTAGAATTTTTGAAGTAAATCCACTTTTTGAAAACACCAATGAATATTCTCCTTCTTGAGGCACTTTAAAAAGAAAAGCGCCAGATGCAGTGGTCCTAACTTTATTAATCTCTGTTTTATCCTTAAGCAAAACAATCAAAACATCTTCCATTTCTTGCCCATTAACATCGTCGAGCACTCTACCGCCAAATTCTAACACCCAATATTCTTTTGTTTGGGCTTTGATAGGATGAATTTGAATAAGGCTGCTAAAAGCAATTAAAAAGAAAAAATATAGCTTTCTATATTTTAGGAATTCATTATTTTTTTTGGTAATTAATGACACACTTTATTTTTTAAAATTTCTAGTTTCATTTTTAAACATTGACTCTGTGATGTCTTTGTTATTTTTTTTGTAAAAAACCCCCCATTTGTATGTTATTTTTTTATATTCAGTTGCTTGACTATCCTTTATATAAATTATCCTATTGATCTTACAATTTCCTGTTATTAATTCCTCTTCTGTGATACCTTCAGGATAGCTTTTCAATAAAGAATCTGTTGAATTAGTGCCAGATATTTTTTTATCAATAGCGGTACCTTCACTTGCAAAAGACTTGCGTGGGATAGTTACATTGGTATTTTTAATCTCATTCGGTTTGCTTGCTTTTCTTGCATCAATTACCCTTCGCTGCGCTTCAAGTTGTTGTTGCTGATTAGCCTTCATTTCCAGCTCGTTCTTTTTTCTAAACTCCTCAATAGCAGCAGTATTTTCACGCATTTTATCTCTTACTTGCTTTCTATGCAATGCTGCCGCTTCTTCTCTTGATATTCTTGCTTTCTCAGCCTCTGCTAAAGCTTTATAACGGAGTTCTTCATTTGCCAATTTCTTAGATTCCGCCTCTGCAGCAGCTCTATTCTTTGGAGTTTCGTCCTTAACTATAGCCGGTGCTTCCTTTTTTGAATATTGTTTAATTTCTATATTATTCAGTTTTTTTGCAGCCTCCACTTTTCTTTTTGTATCGGCCTCTGCATTTTTTTGAACCAAAGCCATTTCAGCATCCTTTATTTTTTGCAATTTAGCTTCTCTATCCTTTGACGCTTGTTCTTCAACTGCCTTTTTCTCTGCTGTTATTTCAGCATTTTTTTGCAATTCTATTTTATTTCTTTCTTCACTTTCTGTATGTAGCTTTAACTTTTCTTTTTCAAGAACTAGTGCCTTTTCTTCAGCCAACCTCTTTTTTTCATTTTGTTCTGCTTGTAACTTTTCAAGGGCTAATTTATTTTCTTGCTCTAGCTTTTCTTTTCTTGCAGCAAGTTCTTCTGATTCTATCTTTCTGGCCATTTCCATGGCTAATTGCTCGGCCTTTTTGCTTTCTTCTAAAGCTGCAGCTTGCTCCAAGGCAACACGATTTTCCTCTGCTTTTATACGTTCGAACTCTTCTTGTTTTAGTTTTTCAGCCTGTTCATATTCCAATTGTTTTTGCTGTGCGATAGCTATTTCAATTTGTTTTAGCGAATCAGCTGTTATTTGTTTTTTAAGTATTTGTTCAGCTGCATGCCTTTGCTGCGCTTCTATTTCTGCGGCTTTTGCTTCAGCCAAAGCTTCTTGCTGAGCTCTCAAACCTGCTTCCTCTTCTGCCTTCAAACGAGCTTCTTCTTCAGCTTTAGTCTTAGCTTCTGCTATTAATTTCAATCTTTCTTCTTCAGCAATTCGTGCAATTTCGTCAGCTTCTGCCTTTTCTTTTTCTTTAGCGAGGCGCATCATTTCAAGCTCTGCTTGCTTTTTAGCTTCAATTTCGGCCTTTAGTCTAGCTTCCTCTTGCTCCCTAGCTAATTTTTCTGCTTCTATTTTTAATCTGTTTTCTTCTTCTTTTTGTTTTTCGAGTGCTTCTTTTTCTTCCTTTTCCTTTTCAATTGCTAATCTTTGCGATTCAATTTCGGCCATTCTTTTTGCTTCGAGTTCATCTTTTATCCTGGCCTCTTCATCCTCTTTTGCTTTTTTGTCAGCAATCATCTTCAGTCGCTCTTGTTCTGCAAGTCGATCTTTTTCTGCTGCCTCTAATTTTTCTTTTTCAGCTGCCAAGCGCATTTCTTCTTTTTCAGCTTGTTTTTTTGCTTCAGCTTCTAATTTAAGGCGTTTAGCTTCTTCCTCCTTGGCATTCTTTTCTGCAATAATTCGGAGATTCTCTTCTTCTAATTGTTTTTGTTTGAGCTCAGCTTGTTCTTTAGCAAGTTTTTTAGCATCTTCAATTGCTTGAAGACGGGCTGCTTCTGCATCCTTCTTCATTGCCTCTTCCTCAGCTAGTTTGCGGGATGCTTCATCAGCTTTGGCTTTTTTTTCTGCTTCAAGCCTTAATTTTTCTTCTTCAGCTGCTTTCTTTTTTGCCTCAGCTTCAGCTAGGGCAGCCAATCGCTTTTCTGTTTCTGCTAACTTTTTTGCTTCTTCGTCAGCTTTCTTTTTAGCTTCTTCTTCTAATTTTCTCTGCGCCAATTCATCCTCTTTGGCTTTTTTTTCTGCCGCTATGCGCGCAAGTTCAGCCTCAGCTGATTTCTTTTTAGCTTCTGCTTCAGCCAGGGCAGCCAAACGTTTTTCAGTTTCTGCTAACTTTTTTGCTTCTTCGTCTGCTTTCTTTTTAGCTTCTTCTTCTAATTTTCTCTGCGCCAATTCATCCTCTTTGTTTTTTTTTTCTAACGCTGTGCGCGCAAGTTCAGCCTCAGCTGCTTTCTTTTTAGCTTCTGCTTCAACCAGTGCAGCCAAACGTTTTTCAGTTTCTGCTAACTTTTTTGCTTCCTCGTCAGCTTTCTTTTTAGCTTCAGCCTCAGCCATGGCAGCCAAACGTTTTTCTGTTTCTGCTAACTTTCTTGCTTCCTCATCTGCTTTCTTTTTGGCCTCCTCTTCTAATTTTTTCTTTGCTATTTCTTCCTCTTTTGCTTTCTTTTCTGCAGCAATACGCGCTATTTCAGCATCAGCTGCCTTCTTTTTGGCTTCAGCCTCAGCTTGTGCAGCCAAAAGTTTTTCTGTTTCTGCCAACTTTCTTGCTTCCTCGTCTGCTTTCTTTTTGGCCTCCTCTTCTAATTTTTTCTTTGCTATTTCTTCCTCTTTTGCTTTCTTTTCTGCAGCTAGGCGTGCAAGTTCAGCCTCAGCTGCCTTCTTTTTAGCTTCTGCCTCAGCTAGGGCCGCAATTTTAGCAGCCTCCAAGGCTTTTTGCTTAGCTTCGGTTTCTTTAAGCAAACGTTCCTTTTCTTCTTCTTGCAACTTTCTTTTGGCTTCTTCTTCAAGTTTTCTTTTAGCTTCAAGTTCAGCAAGTTCTTTTTTTCGCTTTTCGTCTAAACTTAACTTTTCAAGTCGCGCCTTCTCATCTGCTTCCTCCTTTTTTCTCGCTTTTTCTTCTAACAATTTAACTTCATATTCCTTTTGCATGTCCTCAACACGCTTTTTAATTATTTTATAATATTCTGGATCGAAGCCAAACTCTTGGGTTGATTTTACATAAAAGATTCTCACCACAGGTTCATCCATAATTGAATGATCTATTCCCGGAAAATCACGCAACATAGAAAGATTAGCCCTATAGGTAAAAAGACCATCTACCACCGCTTTTGGTGGCACATTTTCAGTATTTATCTCTATAATTTTAGTAAGATAACTACTCTTAGAGAAAGATAGGGTATAGTCTTCGTTTGGTTCTAATTTGAATTCATATGGTGCACCTTCAGCAGTAACTTTTCTATCTATTTCCTTCCCACCCTGCTTCAAAATAATTGTTACACCGCCTAATTTCAAATCATTCTCATCGTAAACTACGCCCTTTAATTCGAGCTGCCACTTCACCTGTGCCGAAACAGAAAAAGCAAAGCAACTCATCAATACAATCAAACCTATTGAAAAGTTTGATCGAAATCTATATATAAACATTACTAATTATTTCAGTTTTAAAATTTGATATTATTGATTACCAAAAGCTAGCAAATATATGTTATTTTAGTATTAATTTGTTGACAGGATATAGAATTAACTTAATTTATTTTTTTTTCAATTTTAATCTTACTTCCTCATCTTTTTCAACCTATTCTCTAAAAAAAATTACATCTTGAAATTAGATGAGTTTTCAAATGAAATTCCATAATTATTTTGGAATATTTTAATAATTATACACTGTATAATACAATTTATTTTTAATACAATTTCTAAATGTTTACCATTGATCCTTAATTAAAAATAAAGAAGTGCAAAAGTGCTGAACGTATTATTATACTTGGGGAATAGTGACTTTTAAAAATGTTTAAATCCTATTTTCTTGAAGCCTCCCCCCCCGATGCATTTGGGCATTGGATAAGGTCTAAAATTTTGAATTAATGTTGTTATAGGATTTGGGAATAATAAATCAGAATTTGTTTTAAAAATAGATATTAGTTTAAGCATTTTTAGATTGTTGCTTTTTTTGTAATCATTTTCCTGTTTTTTTTGTTGTTATTTGCTATACAAACTTTTATATGCACTACCGCTCATTACAAGAAGCAGTTAACGATTTAGAAAAACACGGACACCTAATTCGAATTAAAGAAGAAGTAGACCCCTACCTTGAGATGGCTTCTATTCATCTTCGTGTTCATGAAGCTGGAGGCCCTTCCCTCCTATTTGAAAATGTAAAAGGCTCACCCTTTAGCGCTGTAAGCAACCTTTTTGGCACTATAGATCGTAGCCGTTTTTTATTCAGAAAAACACTGCCTATTGTTGAAGCACTTGTGAAAATAAAAATTGATCCGGTGGCTGCGCTAAAAAACCCATTAAATTTACTTAGAATATTGCCAAAGGCATTGACAGCATTGCCATTAAAAAGTAATTATTCCCCTGCGCAATATGGGATAACAACTATTGACAAATTGCCACAAATAATACATTGGCCTAATGATGGCGGGGCATTTGTAACTTTGCCTCAAGTTTACACAGAAGATATTGAACATCCGGGAGCGCAAAGTAGCAACTTAGGAATGTATCGTATTCAACTTAGTGGAAATGAATACAATTTAAATAAAGAGATTGGTTTACATTACCAATTGCACCGAGGCATTGGCGTTCATCAAAGCAAGAGCGAAGCTTTAAACAAACCACTTAAAGTAAGCATTTTCATTGGTGGGCCTCCATCGCACAGTTTTGCCGCCGTTATGCCTTTACCAGAAGGTTTAAGTGAACTTAGTTTTGCGGGTGCTCTTGGTGGACGAAGGTTTAGATACACTTACGATGAAAATCAAAATTTAATTAGCAATGATGCTGACTTTGTAATAACTGGAGAAGTTATGCCAGGAGCGGTTAAGCCTGAAGGTCCATTTGGCGATCATTTAGGCTACTATAGTTTAAAACACTTGTTTCCAGTTATGAAAGTGAACAAGGTTTACCATCGTAAAAATCCAATTTGGGCATTTACTGTGGTAGGAAGGCCTCCGCAAGAAGATACTGCTTTTGGACAATTAATTCACGAAATAACTGGCCCCATTGTACCTAATTCAATACCTGGCTTACATGATGTTCATGCAGTTGATGCAGCAGGTGTGCATCCACTTTTATTGGCTGTGGGCAGTGAAAGATATACGCCATATATTTCAGAAAGAAAACCACAAGAAATACTTACTATTGCCAATCACATTCTTGGCTTTGGACAAATGTCATTAGCAAAATATTTGTTTATTGTTGCTAAGGAAGATAATACGTCATTAAATATCCACCACGTTGAAGCTTATTTTATGCATGTATTTGAAAGGGTTGATTGGAAAAGAGACTTACACTTTCAAACCAACACAAGCATCGATACCCTCGATTACAGCGGAGAATCACTGAACAGTGGCTCTAAAGTTGTGATTGCTGCCGCTGGTGCGGCTTTACGGAAATTAGCTACTGCTGTTCCAAATCAATTAAATTTACCTGAAGCTTTTAAAGATGCTCATATGCCAATGCCCGGTGTTATTAGTATTTCGGGTGTTCCTTTTACCGATTATCAAACTGCATCAAAAGAGATGGAACTGTTAGATAAAACTTTACAAGTTCAAGACCTAAGTGAAATTGCCCTTATTGTAATTTGCGATCACAGTGGATTTTGCGCAAAAAATAGCAATAACTTTGTTTGGACCACCTTCACAAAAAGCAATCCATCGCATGATATCTATGGCGTAAAAAGTTTTACAAAATATAAACATTGGGGGTGTGAAGGGCCTTTAATTATTGATGCAAGAAAAAAACCTTTTCATGCACCAGATTTAATTTTAGATGCTGCAACTGAGAGAAAAGTGGATAAGTTATTTACCAGAGGCCATTCTTTGTTTGGTTTAGGATAAACTACAATTCACTTTTAGTGAATCTCTTTAAATTTAGTTTTTCAATCACCTCTTATTTTCAAATATAATAAGCTATTATATTCTCTGCAAGGCAAGCTAAAAGGCAATAAACGTAATTCTAAATGATCAACATTTAATGCAGCATTATTGATTACAATCAGCACATTATACCGATGTAAGATTTTAAATTATTGGCATAATTTATAAATCACATTGGTATTACTTAAAGGATGATTTTATAAAGGTACACCGTAAAGAAAATTTTCAATCAGTTTCTGCAAAAGACTTGAGATGGAATGCATTAAAATTCTTTTGGCGCTGTGATATTGCTAATGCGCAATTAGGATTAAAAATTTCTGATTCAAATTAAAAAAAGCGACAATTAAAATATCGAAAGAAAAATAAAATATATGCACAAATTATGGCTATTTTTACCATATAAACATTAACAACATGTATTTCAAGAAACGTATAACAGCCATTGCCATTATTGGCATTACAATATTTACAGCACAAAGTTTTACCGAAGTTACGCACGAGGAAGATGAAAAACCTGTAAATTTAAAAATACTACCAAAAGACATTTCAGAAGATGAATTGCATCATGTAATGCGAGAATATTAAAGATCCTTGGGCGTAAAATGTGGCTATTGCCACGAACGTAAAGAAGGTGAAAAACATGCCGATTTTGCATCTGATGTTAAACATGAAAAAATAATTGCAAGAGAAATGATGCTCATGGTGAATGATATTAATGACAAATATTTAGCTGCAAGTGGTAAAGGTAAATTCGAAAAAATTTCATGTGTTACCTGTCATATGGGTAGAAGCAAACCAATTATAAGTATTGATTCATTGCCCAGAAATCCAAATGAAAGAGACCCAAAAAAAATATTGATAAACAAAAACGATTCAATAAAAAATACTAAAAAGCATTAATCAAATTGTAATTCTTAAGCATATAATAGTTATGACGCCAGCATAAATTTACTTCAATATATTTTTTATACTGCTTTATTATAGTAGTTAAAAGTTGCAGTAGGTCTTTAATTCAAAAATAAAATTTAGTTTCTTATATTTGAAGCAAAAATATTGGTATGATGCAAAGCAATGAGATTGAAAAAATTAAAATTTTATTATCCGAAAAAAAGAAAATAATCATCACCACACACTACAATCCAGATGGTGATGCAATGGGATCTAGCTTAGGACTTTATCACTATTTAAAATTAAAAAAGCATCAAGTTACTGTAATTACACCAAATAGCTGGCCCTCATTTTTAGATTGGATGCCCGGCTCAACCCTTTGCATTGCAGGAGATAATCATTTAAAAAAAGCAGCTCGTTTACTAGAAGAAGCTGATATTATTTTCAGTTTAGATTACAATTCTCTTAAAAGAACCAATGAACTGGCCGAGCTTATTGGTGAAGCTAAAGGCATAAAAATTATGATTGACCATCATGTTCAGCCTGATGATTATGCTGATTATACTTTTAGCGATGTTACAGCAAGTTCTACTTGTGAAATGATTTATGAATTTATAAATGCTTTAGAGGCTGAAGTAGCTATTGGAGAAGATTGTGCAGCCTGTTTATACACAGGTATTATGACTGATACCGGCTCATTTAAATACAGTTCAACAAGCTCAAAAACACATCAAGTTGTAGCAGAATTAATTCAACAAGGCGCAAAAAACACTTATATTCACCGAAAGCTATTTGACACAAACACATACGAACGCTTACGTTTGCTAGGATTTTGTTTAAGTGAAAAACTGACCATGTTAAATGACTATCATACTGCTTTTGTAGCACTCACATCGTCAGAGTTAGAGAATTTTAATTATAAAAAAGGCGACACTGAAGGCATTGTAAACTATGCTTTATCCATTAAAGATATCAACTTTTCCGCCATCTTTATTGAACGAGACAATGAGATAAAAATTTCATTCAGATCAAAAGGAAGTTTCGATGTGAACAGCTTTGCTAGAGCCCATTTTGAAGGCGGCGGGCATCATAATGCAGCAGGCGGAAAAGGTGAAAATACAATGGATGAAACCATTATGAAATTTGTTCAATTATTGCCACAATACAAACAAGCACTTGCAATCAATGAATAAATATTTTTTGTTTATCATGTGCTTTGCGTTTTTTAGTTGCAGCGAAAAAAAAGCAAGGCAACAAGAAGTAACTCATAAAGAAAACTATGCTGACCCGCTTATAAAGCTTAACAAAAAACTGATTGAAAAAGAAAGCAGAGACATTGACAATTGGCTTAAAAGACATAACATTGATGCTTCAAATACGGGCACTGGATTAAGATTTTCCATCTTAAAAAAAGGCAATGGCAACCCAGCTAAAATTGGTCAATTTGCAACTATAAATTACAAGTTAAGTTTGTTGGATGGCACCTTGTGTTACGATTCAAAAAAATCTGGTCCTGTAACTTTTTTAATAGGGCAAGACCATGTTGAAAGTGGATTGCATGAGGGCATTCAAAAAATGTGTGTTGGTGATAAATGTTTATTTATAATGCCTCCACACCTTGCCCATGGCTTATTGGGTGATGATAAAAAAATTCCGCCTTTGAGTTGTATTGTGTATGAAGTTGACTTGCTGCAATTAAAAGATGCACAAAAATGATTAAAACAAATGCTGCTGTTTTTTGGAAAAATACGGTTGTTAATTTGCTTTTTATTTTGGCTTGTAATGCAAATTGCGAGGAGTTTAAAAGTGTTGGAGCGCATGCCGATTTTAAACTAATAAGTTTTACTTCTCAATCAAATATGGTGGAGGATGGCGATTTGGTTGAATTCAAATGCTTGTATCTTAAAAACAATACAGATACACTATTGTCAGACAGCACTTATCTCAATGAGCTTTTTAATGATACATTAACCTATCGTGAAAATAATAGTGGCGCTTTAATGCTAATCATTAATAAATTGCAGGAAGGAGATAGTTGTTTAGCCCGTTTTTACAAAGGCGATTTAATACTTGGACGTTTAAATTTAAAGAAAAATAAAGTTGAAGCTAAGGATACTATTTTTGCATATATAAAGCTAAAACACATTTATAAGGGTAAAGAAAAAATGGCTTATTTACTCGAAGAAAATGCAATAGCAAGATATTTAACTTACAGTAAAAATGATTGGAAAGCCACTGAAAATGGCATTTTTTATCGCATCGTTAAAGCAAGTAATAAAAATAAAATAGTGAACAATGATGTTATAAAATTAGTTTACAAAGGCTATTTTTTAAACAACAAGGTATTTGATAATTACGCTGATAACAATCCTTATTTTGAGTATGTAGCAGGTACACAGCATCAATTAATTAAAGGAATGGAAATAGCTATAAAGTACATGAGCTGTGGCACCGAGGCTGAATTTATTTTCCCTTCATCATTAGCGTTTGGACCTAAAGGAAGTTCAACGGGAATTGTTCCAGGGCATAAGCCCCTACTTTATAAAGTAAAAATTTTAGAAAATATACCGCTTTAAAATCTACTTTTTAACTTTACAAGTAAAGCTCTAAATCGCCTAATCCTTGGCGAATTATTGTAAAATCATCATTGCTGCAATCAACAATGGTGGAAGCTTCATTGTTTCCATAGCCGCCGTTAACAATGATGTCTACTTTGTCATGAAACTTTTCATAAATCAAATCGGGATCAGTTGTGTATTCCACAATTTCATCTTCATCTTTTACGGAGCTACTTAAAATAGGATTTTCGAGCAACCTTACAATTTCGCGAATAATATTATTGTTTGGAATTCTAATTCCTACGGTGTTTTTTTTGTGTTTAAATAATTTGGGAACACTGCTATTAGCTTCTAAAATAAAAGTGAATGGACCAGGTAGTGCTTTTCGCATTACTTTGTAAACTGGAGTAGATACGTGTTTTGTATAATCAGAGAGATGGCTTAAATCATAACAAATTAAAGAAAAGTTAGATTTTTCAGGTTTAATTCCTTTAATCTTACAAACTCTTTCTACAGCTCTTGTTTTATTGATATCGCAGCCTATACCATACACAGTATCGGTTGGATAAATAATCACACCCCCATCTTTTAAACATTCAACAATGGTATTCAAATATTTTTCTTGAGGATTATCAGGATGTATTTCTAAAAAAAGTGCCATGACTATTTACTTGTAAAAACATACTGTATTAAATTTGCACCCATTTTTAGTGCTTTTAAATGTGACTCTGGCGAATCCTTATGCACTTCATAGGATTCCCAACCATCACCCAAATCGCACTCGTAATCGTAAAAACATACCAAGCGACCTTGATAAAACAAACCAAATGCTTGCGGTGGCTTTTCGTCATGCTCATGTATTTTTGGAAGCCCATTACTAAAATCATATTTTTGATGAAAAACAGGATGATTAAATGGCAGCTCAACAAATTCTAATTCAGGAAAGACGAGCTTCATTTGTGGACGAATAAATTTATCCATCCCATAATTATCAGAAATATGTAAAAAACCTCCCGCCAAAAGATATTTCCTGAGGTTTTCGGCTTCTTGAGCATTAATAACAATATTGCCATGACCCGTTAAATGAAGAAAAGGATAATTGAAAATTTCGGCACTTCCAATATCAACTACAGCTTGCTCAGGATTGATATTAAGTTTTAAATTTTCATTGCAATATTTAATTAAATTGGGCAATGATGTTTCCAAGTTTGCGTACCAATCTCCTCCTCCATTATATTTTACAATAGCAATTTGAAATGAAGGACTTACAGCCTTGAAGCCACTGAAAAGGATCATACAAAATAAAACTGTGCTAAGTATTAATTTTTTCATAGTGAGCAAAGTTAATGTAAAGAAGCAAATGTGTAACGTTAAAATTTAATTATTAAATTAAATCAATTACTTTGCGTCAACTTTTTAAAAAACAAAAATGTATAGTGACAGCTTTAAACCTTCAGGTCAAAATCCAAATGTTTCGGTTGATTGTGTAATTTTTGGTTTTAAAGAGGGCAACTTAAAGGTATTACTTATAGAAAGAACAAAGGAGAACAATACTGCCCCAATTACGAATGAACTAGATTTATTGTTGCCGGGTGATTTGGTGTTTGATAATGAAGATTTAGACACTTCTGCAAAAAGAG
>CAMBZU010000084.1 GCA_945872355.1 Chitinophaga pinensis | reverse complement strand
ATTTACCTAAAATCTTTAAATTGAAACGTGTCGGTAAAACGCAGCAATAGTAGTCATTGCCGAGCATGGACTGTAAAACTAATACATGTAGCAGCATGTTTATCAAATGCGAACAATGAGCTGCGATGGCATCTTAGCGCACTAGTGCGCTAAGATGCCAATTGCCTTGTTTTATCGATTCCACGAATTTTTACTCACAAGTGTTTGCTTTTTTATGGAGTTCATGGGCTCGCTTTGCTCGGCTGCTTACTTTTTTTCGTAAAAAAGTAAGTTTTGCCAGCACTAAAGCTAATTAGAACTTCCTAATTTAATAGCAAAATGAGCTCGAACCGAATATCAATTAGTATGTATTCGATGTTTAAGAAATAATTTAAATTTGATTTTACGGGTACAAAAACGGATAAGCACAAACTTATTTATTTAAAACCATGCCTTTGCTATAAGTGGTTTATTTTTTTGCGTTAGGGATTGCAGCGGAAATCCTTTTTGTTTTTCACAAAAAGATTGAAGTAAAAAGCCCGGTGGCTGCTTTAGTAGCCAAACGCCCATGCTTTAATTACAATTAAGATGATGTGTACTAAGTAAACATTATTAGCAATTTTAAAATAGACGGTGATTTATAAAAATTAAACTTCCATAGTATTTTACTTTCTTTGTACATCCTATAAAAGTATTATGAACGAAAATAAATTATTCTTACTTGACGCGTTGGCCTTGATTTACCGCGCTTATTACGCTTTAATAAAAAACCCAAGATTAACCTCAACTGGTAAAAATACCAATGCGCAATTTGGCTTTACAAACACGTTGATTGAGTTATTAAATAAAGAAAAACCAAGTCATATTGCAGTTGCATTTGACACCCATGCGCCCACTGAGCGACATATTGATTTTGAGGCTTATAAAGCCAATAGAGAGGAAGCGCCTGAGGATTTAATTTTATCGTTACCCGACATTAAAAAAATTATTAGGGGTTTTGATATCCCAGTAATTGAATATGATGGTTATGAAGCTGATGATATCATTGGAGCACTCGCCAAACAAGCTGAGCAAGAAGGCTTTGATGTTTATATGGTTACGCCAGATAAAGATTACGGACAATTGGTAAGTGAACACATATTTATTTACAAACCACCAGCATTTGGTAACAAGGCAGAGGTTATGGGCCCCAAAGAAGTATGTGCCAAATGGGGTATTGAAAATGTATCGCAGGTGATTGATATTTTAGGCTTGATGGGCGATGCTTCGGATAATATACCCGGAATACCTGGTGTTGGTGAAAAAACTGCAGCTAAACTTTTAGCTGAGTATGGTACGCTTGAAAATGTATTAGAAAATGCCTACCTTATTAAAGGCAGCATGGGTGAAAAAATTAGGGCTGGAAAAGATTCAGCCATAATGAGTAAAAAACTAGCTACAATTATTTTAAATGTTCCGGTAACATTTAATGCTGATGAGTACAAAGTATCTGAATTTAATAAAGAATTGCTGAATGAAATTTTTACTGAGCTAGAGTTTAAATCATTAGGCAAAAGAATTTTGGGCGAGCCTTTTACTGTAGTGAATAGTGCGCCACCAGCTGCAAAGACGAATGAAGTTAGGGATTTATTTTCTGATCCCGATACAGCATTTGCCCCAGCAACAACTGCAGCTGTTAAAATATTTGTTGATGAAGAGGTTTCAGAAGATGCTTTGTTTGCTGATAAAAACATTTCAAACACAGCGCATCAATATATTTTAGTGCAAGGTGATGATGAAATTAATAAATTGGTGCATCATTTAAGCGCCTTTAATGAAATTTGTTTTGATACTGAAACAACAGGTTTAGATGCCAATTTAGCCAATATTGTTGGCGCAAGTTTTTCAATTAAAAAAGGGGAAGCTTGGTATGTACCTTTTGCAGCTGACAGAGAAAAAGCCCAGATACAATTGCAATTATTTAAAGCTTTGTTTGATATTGACTCCATTACTTGGATTGGTCAAAATATTAAATATGATTTATTGATATTAAAACGCCATGGCTTAGAAGTAAGAGGTAGCATATTTGACACCATGTTGGCTCATTATCTGATTGAACCAGAAGGTCGCAGAAGTATGGATTTATTGAGTGTAAAATACTTAAGCTATCAACCTGTTTCAATTGAAGAATTGATAGGTAAAAAAGGTAAAAACCAAGGCAATATGCGCGATGTGGCTTTGGATAAAATTACCGATTATGCTGCCGAAGATGCCGATATTACGCTACAACTAAAGCATGTGTTTGAACCATTGGTTAATGAAAAGCAAGTTGAAAATATTTTTAATGAAATAGAAAATCCATTAGTAAAAGTATTGCTGCAAATGGAATATGAAGGTATTAAGATAGATACTACATTTTTAAATGATTACTCGTTGGAGCTTGAAAAACAAGCTAAAGAAAGTGAGGAGCGTGTATACGAGCAAGCTGGCGCTCGCTTTAATTTGGCATCTCCAAAACAATTAGGTGAGATTTTATTTGATCATTTAAAGTTAGACCCAAAGGCAAAAAAAACCAAGACAGGACAGTATGCTACGGGTGAAGAAGTGTTACAAAAAATGGCACATGAGCATAAAATTGTGGATGATATTTTGGCCTTTAGAGAACTTACTAAATTAAAAAGCACTTATGTAGATGCTTTGCCCCAATTGGTAAATCCAAATACCGGTCGTGTGCATACTTCGTATAACCAAGCAATAGCTGTTACAGGTAGATTAAGCTCAAACAATCCTAATTTGCAGAATATTCCTATTAGAACAGCTTTAGGAAGAGAAATAAGAAAGGCCTTTGTTGCTCCTAATGCTGATTATGTGATTATGTCGGCCGATTATTCTCAAATAGAATTACGTATTGTTGCCGCTATGAGTGGCGATGAAGCCATGTGTGAAGCATTTAGGCAACACAAGGATATACATACTGCCACAGCTGCTAAGGTGTTTGGCGTAAGTGAAGATGAGGTTACCAAAGAAATGCGTTACAAAGCAAAGAGTGTAAACTTTGGTTTAATATATGGGCAAAGTGCCTTTGGACTTTCTCAAAATATTGGCGTGAGTAGAACGGAGGCAAAACAATTGATTGATAATTATTTTATGCAATATGCATCCATAAAATCATACATGGATACCCAAGTTAATTTTGCAAAAGAACATGGTTTTGTACAAACTATTTTAGGTCGTAAACGTTGGTTACGTGACATCAATTCGGGCAATGCTGTGGTAAGAGGTTTTGCCGAAAGAAATGCTGTAAATATGCCAATACAAGGGAGTGCGGCCGATATGATAAAGTTAGCTATGATACAAATTCACAATAGAATGAAACGTGAAAATGTAAAGTCTAAAATGTTATTGCAAGTGCATGATGAATTGGTGTTTGAAGTGCATCAATCGGAAATAGAAATGATGAAAGCATTGGTGTTAGAAGAAATGCAAAACGCTATGCCATTGCCAAATAATGTTCCTGTGGTTGCTGAAGTTGGTGTTGGACAAAATTGGTTAGAAGCGCATTGATGATTGAAAGTTGAGAAGATGAAAGTTTGAAAGTTGAAAGTTTGAAAGTTTGAAAGTGGAAAGTTTGAAAGTGGAAAGTTGAAAGTTTGAAAGTTGGGAGTTTGAAAGTTGGGAGTTTGAAAGTTAGAAAGTTGAAAGCTGAAAGTTTGAAAGTTGTAAGTTTGAAAGTTGGGAGTTTGAAAGTGGAAAGTGGAAAGTGGAAAGTTGAGAGTTAGAAAGTGGAAAGTTGAGAGTTGAGAGTTAGAAAGTGGAAAGTTAGAAAGTGGAAAGTTGAGAGTTGAAAGTTGAAAAGTTGAGAGTTGAGAGTTTGAAAGTTGAAAAGTTGAGAGTTTGAGAGTTGAAAGTTGAGAGTTGAGAGTTGAGAGTTGAGAGTTTGAAAGTTTGAAAGTTGAAAAGTTGAAAAGTTGAGAGTTTGAAAGTTGAAAAGTTGAAAGTTGGGAGTTGGGAGTTTGAAAGTTGGAAAGTTGAGAGTTTGAAAGTGGAAAGTTGAAAGATGTTCTGAATCTTTGGTGCTAGATTATTTGAATATATATTTTGGGCAAATCCTTAGCGCTTGCAGTTTTCGGATTTCATAAAAAAAAATACGCTGCGCTAAGGTCGCGCTATCCGGGGTGCGCGGCACCTTCCTCCTATCGCTTTTGCAGGACTATCGTTAGCAGAATTAGCCTTTAGTGCCTTCCATCCCATTCATTTGTGGTACTTTAATTTTATCTGCTTTAGTGATGCCCTCTAATACTTCAATATTAACACCATCTGATAAACCTGTTTTTAAAAATCTTTTTTCAAACTTGTTAGTTGCAATTTCAATCTCCACAAAGGTTTTATTTTTTTCAAACTGTAAAACCATTTCTGGGATAGCCATCACTTTTGTTTTACTATCTAAAATAATATCTGCATTAGCGCTATAACCTGCTCTTAAAAAAGATCCTCCTTTTGATTTGTTAATGGCAGCTCTGATCATAAATTGAATAGCACCATTTTCGGTTACACCTTTCGGCGCAATGTATTCTAAATTGGCATTAAAACTTTCGGTATCAATTGCACCTATGGTTAAAATTAACGGCATGCCTTGTTTTATTTTACCTACTTCGCTTTCATCAACTTTACCTTCAAAAATCATTTCGCCCATATTAGCCACCGAGGCAATGGTGGTTCCTTCGTTAAAGGTATTACTTTCAATTACATTGCTTCCTTCTTTGATTGGCACATCTAAAACCATCCCTGTGATTGTGCTTCTAATAAGCGTATTGGTGGCACTACCCGCACTTTTAGTTACTCCTTCTTTAATTAATTGTAAATTATTTTCTGCCGCAGCAAGTTCTTCTTTGCTTGATTTTAATTTCAGTTCAGAAGGTAAAATATCAGCCTTTGCAATAACTTCTTGTTTTAAAAGCAAGGCATTTCTTTCGTATTCGCTTTGCGCATTTTCAAAACTTATTTGGGCTTGATTAAGACGGTTTTCGGCATTAGCCAAGTTAACCATATTGGGTATAATTTTAACTTTAGCTATAATATCGCCCTGCTTAATTTCTTGCCCAGCCACCACATACATTTTTTCGATGATGCCCGAAACTTGCGCTTTCATATTTACTTCTTTACGTGGAATAACGCTGCCGGTGGCCACTGTTTTTTTAACTATGGTAGTATCAAAAGCGCTAATGGTTTGAAAGCTCACAGGAGCCTCTTCTGATTTCTTAAACAAGAAATAAAATGTCCATACAAAAACGCCTAATAAGGCTACTCCAAGGGTTATTTTAATTATTCTTTTAATCATATTCATTTGTATTTAACATTTACATTTTAAAACTAAGTTGCTCTTAAGGCTTCAACCGGTAATACTGATACAGCTTTTGTTGCTGGTATTAATCCTGCAAAAGCACCACTAATAATGAGCACAATTAATGAAGTTACCGCCACATTTAAATCAACCGTTGGATTTTTAAACATCGGCACTTCTTGGCCAATGGCAGCATTAACACCTTCTAATAAAAGAATTCCAATAACTAAACCAAAATATCCTGAAAAAGCGGTTAAGAAAACAGATTCTGTTATTATTTGAGATACGATATTAAATGGCGTTGCACCTAATGCTCGCTTTACGCCAATTTCTTTGGTTCTCTCTTTCACCACAATCAACATAATATTACTAATACCAATTACACCGGCGATGAGTGTACCAATTCCAACAAACCAAATTAGCATATTAATACCATCAAATAAACCGTTCATTTTATTAAACTGCTCTTCCATATTCCAATGCCCAATGGCTTGCTCATCATTAGGAGCAATTTTATGTCGTTCTTTTATAATGGACATCACTTTTACCTCAGCTTGAGATGCAGTTACGTTTTGAGCCGAGGAAATGGCAAACCAACCAACAATATCTCCGTAGTTAAAAGCATTTTGAAAAGTTGTAAATGGCAACACTATTCTCTGTTCTTCTTGTCTTGCTTCATTTCCACTCGACGAAGCTGTTGTAATTCCAATTACTTTAAAATAAACACCATTGATGCGCACATATTGGCCTAAAGGCTTTTCATCAGCTTTAAATAATTCTTGTTTTACCCTTGCACCAATAACACAAACTTTTCTTTTTTCTCTAATATCGTTTTCATTTAAAAAGCGCCCATCAATTACTTTTACCATTGATATTTTGGCAATGTTTGGATATACCCCTGAAACCTCATAATTACCCGATTTCAACCCCCTCACCACACTATTTCCCCCGCGCCAACCGCCTAATTGATTTTGAGGAGAAACAACTGACAATTCTTTTAGTTGAGAAAGAGCCAACACATCTCCATTATTAAAATTAAAGTAACGTCCCGGTTTCATGCCTTTGTAAGGCTTTGTTGTTTTTTGAGTCCACATAAAAAAGCTGTTAGTTGCAGTACCTTTAAAATCATTCATCACACCATTCTTTAAACCATTTCCAGCGCCAAGCATAATCACAAGCATAAATATACCCCAACCTACACCTAAGGAAGTAAGGAAAGTGCGCAACTTATTCTTTTTTATGGTTGCGTATATTTCTTGCCAATTATCTCTGTCAAACATTTTTAATAATTTTCATACATTTTATTCTGCTCTTAAGGCTTCTACAGGCTGCACTTTAGCTGCTTTTAAAGCGGGAAAAAATCCTGCTAAAGCACCTGCAAAAATTATCATTAAAGTTGCCGAAATTGCTAAACTAAAATCAATAGATGGATTTTTAAAAAAATCTCCTTGTAGGTTTTTACTCATCATTTGCAATAAACCTACACCTAGCACTAAGCCAATATAACCTGAAACTGCTGTAATAAATATAGCCTCTTGTACTACCAGCATAACAATTGAAATGGGTGTTGCTCCTAAAGCTTTCCTCACTCCTATTTCGTTGGTACGTTCTTTCACAACAATCATCATAATGTTGCTAACACCTATAATACCTGCCAACAAAGTGCAAATGCCAATAATCCAAATAAACAGTTTTACACCATCAAGCATATTCATAATACGTTTATACTCTTCGCCCCAATTATCAACGCGCACAGCATTAAGGTCAGCAGGGTTAAAATTATAGCGTGATGCCAATAAATTTCTGATTTGTGATACAGCTACCTCGCCATCATTAGCATGTTGTTGATCTAAATTTGTCCAAATAGTGCTTAATTTATTTCCATTGCCACTTGCTCTTTGAAAGGTTGTTAATGGCACATATATTCTATTTAAATCGCCATTGCCAGGATCAGTATAAACGCCAACAACTTTATAGGCAATGCCATCTACATTGATGAACTTGTTTATTGGATCCTCATTTTTAAACAATTCGTCGCTCACAGGAATTCCTATTGCACAAACCTTCCTGTATTCCTTAATATCATTTTCATTAATAAATCTACCACTTACCATTGTAGCATTCTCTAAATAATTATGATCGGGCATGCAAGCGCGCACCATGTATGAACCATGTTGATTTTTGTAACTCATTTCAGCAGTGCTTGAACCTAAAGCAGCACTAATTTTATCGATCTGATTGATGTTATTCTTTAAAAAGTTGTAATCTTCCGTTTTTAGTATTATTTCTCTACCGGGCTTAATTCCCTTGTGAGCCATGGTAGTAACACCACCTTCAATATTTATACTATTTACAGCGTCATGCAAAAATTGTGATTCGGCACCATTTCTTAAGCCTTGTCCAGCGCCTAGCAATACAATTAAAATAAAAATACCCCAAGCCACACTGAATCCTGTAAGAAAAGTGCGTAGCTTGTTCTTACTGATAGTACCAAATATTTCTTGCCATTTATCTATGTCAAACATGCTGAGAAAGTATTATAAAGAGGGCTTTAAATTATTATTGATTTAAGATTAGTCCATCTTTTAATCTGATGATACGGTCGGTCATTTTACTGATATCATCTTCGTGCGTTACAATTACTACTGTAATACCTTGCTTGTTTACTTCCTTAAAAATTTGCATTACTTCCAATGATGTATTGCTGTCGAGTGCGCCTGTTGGTTCATCTGCAAAAATTACTTTAGGCTTTGCAATAAGCGCCCTTGCAATGGCAACGCGCTGCTTTTGGCCTCCGCTCATTTCACTTGGCAGGTGATTGGCCCAATCTTTTAATCCTACCCTATCTAAATATTCGAGCGCCATTTTATTTCTTTCCTTTCTTCCAATTTTCTGATAATAAAGCGGCAAGGCCACATTCTCCATGGCATTTTTAAACGACAATAAATTGAATGATTGAAACACAAATCCTAAAAACTTGTTCCTTAACTGCGCAGCCTTTGTTTGAGATAAATTTTGCATGTGCAAGTTATTAAGCATATAGCTTCCCTCATCATAGTTATCGAGCAAACCAAGAATATTAAGTAAGGTTGATTTACCAGAGCCAGATGAGCCCATGATTGAAACCAATTCACCTTCTTTGATGTGCAAATCAATACCTTTTAGCACTTGCATATTGCTATTGCCTATTTGATATGACTTACGGATATTGTTTAAAAGAATCACAAAATAAAATTTACTATAAAAGTATGGTAAATACTTTTTTAAATGCTGTTATTTTTATTCGGGTAAAGTTAATACGTGTTAACAAAATGTTGACACAGCACCAAAATGATTTTCCAATAAAGGCGATGAAATTATGAGATTGAAGTAAAATGATTGGCGTAGTTTCCTAAAGCGCAATTTGGGCTTAAGCAGAACAAGCATGCACACATATCACTAATTCGTGTCCGCTGATGTAAAAAATATTTTCATAAAGAATCACATCCACTGAACAAATAATACCAATGTAAATGCCGATCGGAAAAAAGTTTGGGACCTATGCCGTGAAACAAATTTGGGCCATTCCTTATTTCACATCGGTATAAAATTATTCCTGTTGCCATCCTAAGGCTTCTGGTGAAAGGCAGTTAACGTAAAAGCTGTTTTGCAGGAGCTCAAAAGATCAGGAAATAAATCTTAAAGAATCTACTAACCTTTATTTTCTACAAAAAACATACTGATTTCGCCTTTACCCTTGGCCGCAATTTTACCTCGATACTCAAAATTAAAATATTGCTTAGTTAAATCGTAGGTTGTTTCAGAAACATTTACCTTGCCTACTCACCACTGCTTTCCATTCTATTTGGTGAGATATAAAACGAATGGAATTACAGTTTAAAGAAGGCTTGTCTGAAAGCGAAATTATTGGTACATTTACAATGCAAACCGAGCCTTCACTAGGTATATGATTGAATCAAAACATTTGTCGGAATATTCATACTGCTATGAATTAGTCTTACCATTTCTAGTGTCAATTTTCTCTTCTTGTTTAAGATTTCACTCGCACGACTTTTTAGTCCAACTACCTTTGCAAGGTCGGTCTGAGTATAACCAAGTTGTTCCATTCTAAATTTAATTGCTTCAATTGGGTCAGGGAAACCTATTGGAAAATGTTCGTCCTCATATTTTTCAATGAGTATACTTAATATTTCAAGTTCGTCACCTTCTTTGCTATTTTTCTTTGCGTCAAAAATCAACTCAAGTCGTGCTAAAGCTAATTGATAGTCCTTTTTGGTTTTAATTGGTCGTATTTCCATTGCTATTAAATTTTTGTCGAGTCAATTTTATCATATTCTGCATGTGTTCCTATGAAACGAATCCACACCATACTATATTCATAATTTATTCTTACCACTAGTCGATATGTATTTCCTTTAATATTAAAAACAACTCTATTGTCAGCCAAAAAACTTGCGCTTGGGTAGTCCTTTTTTATTTGTTTTGGTGTTTTCCATCCGGCAACTGAAGCCTCCTGAAACCATGATTTCAACTGCTGCTTACTGTCAACATGTTTTTCCCAAAATTCTCGCAATTTTTTTTTCGAAATTACACGCACTTTAAAATTGTTTTGACAAAGATAATTAAAAGTTCCCATATTGGGAATATTTTTTTTTACTATTTCATAAATTTCCTGAAATTACATTTTCACGGGGCCTTGCCAATAACGTTTTGCATGCTAGCGATGGGCGCGATACCGAAGCACTGAACTGCAAACCTATTACAAATTTATAAAAGAAATACGAACTTCCAAATTTGCGCTGAACCAGCGGCTATCGCTTGCATGCTGTCATTGGTTGTACCTTGCATTCTGGGTATTAAAAACTTCAAACATGCCATCTATGTCGAGGAGCATTTATTGGTTGCTGCAAGCGAATAAAGCAAAGATGCTCTTTTAAGAAACTCCTTTCACGCGGTTTAATAATTATTACTTATTCGTTTTATTTATAAATTTTAATTTATTACCATCAAAACCAACTGTCGTAGAGTAAATCAATGAAGGACAACAAGGAACATCGCCCTTCGTATAACAATTTGACTGACCTAATATAAGTCCTTCTTGGATTTCTTCAGGATAGAAAATACCTGAAGAGCAACCACATATATTATTTGAGTATGAATTACATACTAAATTGTATTTATTATCCTGAGCTAAAAAAACAAAAATAAAGGAAAATGGATTATTGTCAGCTAATTCTTCAAAAATTGCATATCCATTGATACTTACTATCATGTCCTTAATTCCATCCCTGTTGAGGTCACCATAAATGCAATCATTTTTCATTTTAGGAATAGTAAGTTGAAATGAAGTAATCTTTGAATTGGGGTCAGCGAGTAAAATACGCAATGAAATAGTAAATAAATCTGACGAATTGTCAATCTCAATTTTTGATTTATTGTCTTTAAAATTGTCAATAATAGAGTTGACAATATACTCTTCAATTTCCTCCTGTCTAATCATTGGATAGCCGTCCTCTGTAATTAGCGTGTTATTATCTTGATAAGTAAATTTATAAACTAAGTCTCCAACCTGCATGTTATAGTTTAAACTATCATTATTATCATTATCTTTTACAAAAAACAAACTGATGTTTTTATCATCAATTTTGACAACACAATTAAAGTTAAAGTTTGGGGTGCCCTTGTTCCCATATTGAGAAATATTACAATAGATTAATTCATTTTGCTTGTAAAATTCTGCAGTAGTTTCGAAAAACGATTTTATTGCATCTGGAAATTCAGGATTTATACCATCCAAAAATGAAAAATTATAAATCCCAACAATTTCTTTTGTAATGTCTTCTATCGATGTGTTTTCAATTTTATAGGATCCATTTTTTTCAGTTGAGGTTTCAGATTCCTTTAAATTATAGGAATAACTACCATCTTGGGGAGCAATATCATTATTGTTTATTATGTGTGCTGTTATGGTTCTATTTCCGCCATTAATTGGTATTTTAAGAGAGTTTTCTTTTGAAATCAATTGATTATTTTCGTCATACCAACCTTCAAAAGAAAATTGATCAGATTTTAATTCGATAGAAATAGGGACAATTGAACCGTCAGCATTGTTCGCTCCTCCTCCTTTCAATATGACTTTTTCGGCATAAGAGTCACTAAGTAATTTAACCTCAAAAGTATTTATTTTGTTTGTTGATGAGGTTTCTTCACTTTTCGATACATCTCGTCTTACAAAAAGGTGAAGAATAAATTCATCATCAGTAGTAATAATATATGCCCACAATTGATTTATACTGCCATAATTATAAGTGATTTGAGCTTTTTTAACGTCTTCTGTTTGCTTATTGTAAACTGTGGTTATTTCAGTGTATGCTGTGCTTGTACTTAATTCACTTTCTATTTGTTTTGATTGTACGATCAGTGCTTGTGTAATTGCTTCGTTCTGCGTTTGGTCAGAAGAGATTGAAAATTTTCTTTTGTTGGGATAAAATATTTTTTGGGAAGAAAGTATTCTTATCGTGTCGTTTATTAACTTTTCTATTCGGAATATTTGATTTGTAAGTTTATTTATAGAATCATATAAATCGGAAGCAAATATTCCATCTGGGTAAAAGTTTGCTATGTAACTGTTCAATTTTTGAGTTTTTTGCTTTTCTTTTAGTATCTCTTCTTCCGTTTGTTTGCTCAGTTGGTCAACGTTACTGTTATATTCATTCCATAAAGATTGAATTGTGTTTTTATTTTCTAGATTCTGCAGCTGAATTGAAGGGAGAAGTTCATTAATTTTTTGGTTTAATCTCTCAACGGTTGATGCATCAATATCTAGTTTCTTAAATGTTTGAATTAAGACATCAGAATTTTCACAGGCAACTATTTCAATGGGTTTTAATTCATCAGAATTACCACCAATATTAGCTATAAAACCTTTTCCGGTTTGATTACCAACTTTTACAGCTAATAAAAATATTCTGCGACCTTTAGGCAATTGAGGAATGTCTTCAAGTTGTTGCTCTAAGGTCATTTCTCCTTCAACTTGACTTTCTATTCTTTGCGAAACATCATTTTTGTTTGTTACTTCAGTTACACTAGAGATAAGTGTACCCTTTAGTTCTTTAATTGCTTTACTCGCCAATGCTTTTTGTGCAATTAATGAATATTCACCCGATTTTATATCTCCGCAATTTTCACATCCTTTTCCTGCTGGCAAAATAACTAAGTATAACCCTCTTGTTGATACTTGCTCTTTTATGTTTTTTTCAAATCTATCTTGTAATCCTCTTTTTGATTCTGTTTTATCAGCAATCAATTCTCTCAACTTTGGTAAATCGCTTATGTCTGATAAGTTTGGCAATTTGTTTAGGCGATTAGTTTGAATAGATTTCAAGGATTCTAATTGTTGATTAAACCTATTGACCTCTGCAAGCGCTGCAGTAACTTGGTTTGTTGTCATGGAATAAATTTGAGAACCTTTCATTTTTACATCAGATTCAATTGCGTTTTTATCATTCAAGACCTGCTTGGTGTAAATAAATGGTGTGTTTAGTTGGACTTCAGGAACGCTAACTTGTTGTGAAAATGAATAATCTGCATAAAGTCCAATCAGAAGAAGTATTATAGTTCTCATAAGTTCTATATTTTTTAAAATCATAATAATGAAGTAAACATACCAACAACAGGCACTTGGCTCAATGCTATTTTTAGCACCTTAGGTCCAATTTTATTAAATAAAACGGCAATGATTTGTTTGTTCCGTTCTTGCTTTTTTGCAAGTGAGCACAAATCAATATCTAAACTTCCGTTTTTTACTGCCCCGTCAATTACAGGCACATTGTCTAATAGACCCGATGCAACGATTTTTTTACCTACTGCATTTACAATTGTTAGAGCTTTAGAATTGTTTTTATTGTGAAACTTAGTCATATCTAGATTAAATTCTTTTTCGCCACATTGTATTTTTACATTTGGCACAAGTGTAGGATTAAAATTTGCCGCTTGCTTTTGTGGCACATTTACAACTAATGGAGGAACAATTGTTGTCGTGTCGGGTACAATTTTTTCTTCTTTTAAAACTCTTAAATATTGGCTCAACGCTTCTTGCTTCTCCCTTTCTGTATATTCTGGTTCTTCAGATTTAGGCAGGAAGTTCTGTCTTTGTGCAAATTCATAAACATTATCAGCACTTGTACGTGCGATAACTGTTACATAGTTGTCGCCAACTAATGTATTTACAATTGTTGCTTTAATAAAACCGTGTAGAGTTTGTATAGTAACTTTTTGTTCAACTATTTTATCTACCACTCGCACTGTATCATAAATTTCTACAGCCAAAATCATTGTAAGCAAATTAGCTCGTGCATCAACTTCTGCACCTGCGGTTGCCATTTCTATGGCATAATCTTTCCCTTTTGCAAGGTGTTTGTCATTTAGCCAAACTTTACCTGTTGCTTCATAAAAACCTTGTGTGTAATTTATTTCTCCAATCTGTTCAAATGATTTTGGATTGTCTTTGTTCGTTTTAATTATTTGTTCGGTAAAGTCAAAAGTGGTTGACTTAGTATCCGTGTTGTTTTTTTCATTTGTTGCAAGCAATGAACCTTCGTAGGTTTTTTTGTCAATTATTTTTGTTGCATTTTGCGGGATTGTACTTTGTTCTTTTATGTTTTGAACGAATGACGTTCCTGATAATATGCTTACTTTTTGCGCACTTACATTAAGGTTAAAAGCTAAAATTGATGTCGTGATAAAAATATTTTTCATTTCTTTTTTTTATTAATTTTTTTTGCAATACTTAGACAAA
>CAMBZU010000083.1 GCA_945872355.1 Chitinophaga pinensis | reverse complement strand
AATTAATAATTAGTATTGTTCAAAATATCACTGCTATGCCAACTGTATCTAAAATCACCCAAGGCATTTTAATTCAGGCAGCGCCTGAGTTTAATGAATTTTACTCGAGTGCAGAAAAAGATAATTATGTTTTTACTTACCATATCTCTATTCAAAATAATACCAATTTTGCCTGTCAATTAATAAACAGAAATTGGTTTATATTTGATTCAATTGGTGGAAAAAGTGAAGTAAAGGGTGAAGGTGTTATTGGTTTGCAGCCAATCATTCAACCTGGTGATGTTTATGAGTACGAATCGTATTGCCCAATAAAATCTGATATTGGTTATATGAAAGGCAGCTATCAAATGAAACGCTTAGATAATAATGAATTATTTGAAGTTCAAATTCCATTATTTGAGTTGGTTGCTCCCTGCCGATTAAATTAGTTTATCGCATTTAAGCCAAATTCCGCTTTAGCAATCTACTCAAATTATTTTGCTTCAATCTCAATCAATCACCCATTTTTAATTTCAAAATAGCTCGCTATTCCTTCAATCCAAAGCAGTCAGTAAGCAACTTGATAGTATTGTAAATTTTGTTGACCAACAATTCCTACTGCGTAATACCGATGTGAAATAAGTAATGGCCCAAATTTGTTTCACGGCATTTGTCCCCAACTTTTTTCCTATCGGCATTTACCAATGTGATTTTTAAATTATGCCAATAATTTAAAAATCACATTGGTATAATTAGGGTTTAATGATGGATCACAAAAAAAGCTGCCTGTTTTTCAACCGACAGCTTTTAACCATTATCAACCTAGTATTAAACGACTAATTTAACGTAATATTTCGTGTTCTTTTTTTAACACTTACAGTGGCTTGATCATCGCAATTGCCACTTCCAAAATCAATGGTTCTTGTGGCCTTGCCTTCGGGTGTAATTTCGATGGTTCCACTGTCAATCCATCTGCAGCTCATAGCTCTGTGCAATGGCGTAGCAATATTTGCAGTGTAATTAAACCCTTTGGCATTTACTCCATTTGCGCTACCAGTAATTTCATAAACATCATCAGTCCAAGTTTTTGTATCATTGCCTGCAAGCAGGGTTCTTGTTCTAATACTATTGCATGTGTGTACATTGCCATTTGCTTTGGTAATTTTCATATTTTGTGCATTGATCGTCCAGTTCATTCTGCCCTTGTCATCAAGTCCATTATTGGTAATAGTTCTTGTGCCTTCAATTTTATTGTCGTTTCTATAAAAGTTATCAAAAACCATTGTTTTAACTGCACCGGTTTCAAAATATTTGCCAGTATATGTTACCAATATTTTTCCTCTTCTATTGCGGCCATCACCACACAAGCAATTTACACTTCCAAAATCAATAACCAATGAACGAGGATTTGAAACAGTATCATGCGTAATTGTAGTGCATTGGCTAAAAGCTTCAAATAATTCTTCTTGAGAAGAGGTTCTAAAGCCAGCGCTTCCGCTCTTAGCGGCATTGTCGGCAATATTCATTACATCATTAGAGAATGTTTCACTTTGCTCATTGTCGCTTGCAACAGTAGTGTCACTTAAATCATCTCTGTCTTTTCTACAAGCGCTAACAAATACCATCATCCATAAGATAATAATAGCCGGAATAATATTTTTTAAATGTTTCATTTATAAGTTTTATTAAGTGATTATCGATACTCTGACTTCAATATTTAAATAAGGTTTAATTGAGGTTAAAAGTAATTAAAAATAATTTCTATTTAAAATTTATAAACCAGCTATAACCTTGTCTTTAGGGATTTTTACTTCATAAGTAAAAGAAATCTTTTTTGTTTCCTTAGGCTTTAAAGTGATATCCCATTCTAATTTCCCTGTTTCTTGGTCATATTTAGCTTTTGAACTTTCTGTCATTTTTACAACAATAGCAGGCGTTGAGCTTAAAGGAATTTGATCATCTAAGTGCAGTTCAGTACTAACGCTTTTAGTGTTTTTAATCATAATTTCATAGGTTACAGAAATGGTTTTTTCTTCTAACAAAACTCTTTCCTTGGTTTTGTCTTTTAATTTCTTTCTGCTTATTACTATTCCTTTATCGCGCCCCATGCTTAATATCAGTGTGTCGTTTGTGGTGTTTGGATCAATGTATGATTCACCAATATAGCTTCCATCAAAGTAAATTCGGCTATTTCCTGGAATAAGGTTTAAATCTTCCCAACCAGTTATTTTAGCAAGTAAATAAGCGTTGGCATCTAATTTAGGAACTGTAGAGAGGTTATAATTTGTTTTTAAATCTTTAGTTTGAATGGCTACCAAGTGTTGTTTACCATCTGCTGGAATGTTGTATCTTAATTTAACATCATATTCTGTGTTGAGCATATTTTCAGTAACACTGGTCCATTCATAAGCAAAAGTAGCATCTTTAGTTTCATCATCATTAAGCGTAGCTCCTGATTTTGATGATGTAGTAACCTCACTTAACGAAAGTGTTTGAGGCGCAAACATGTCTGCTTGATTTTTTTTGCCTTTTTGTTTTTGATAGGCATTGTAAAAACTCAAATATGCAGGTGTTAGGTCTGGTTTAATAGTGCTTTGCATTGGCGCTCCTGTTGCTAAAGTGAGCAGCGCATTTGTCCAATCAATACCTGTGTTTTGTGTAATTCGTGCTTTATGGGTTAATTGTAATTTATTGGTATTGTTGTCGGCTCTTAAATCATATTCAGGAATCCACCCAGCTTGCGCAACAAAGTAATTTACACTAATACTTCCTGCAGTTGGAAGTTCAGCTAAAACACTTACTATTACTCTGTAATTAGCTTGAGGTGTTGGTGCCCCATTGTTTTCTACTTGGCTAATCATTTCACTCATTGTGTTTTGGCGCTCTTGTAAATTGGTTAATAGTTGATTTCTCAAATTTTGCTCTCGCCTTATTTTATAAGTTTCTGAATTTATATTACTGAGCCTTGTTCTTAAATAATCCATGGCATCTTTAAATAAATTAAGCGTATCGCGCTTAGTTTCTCCTTTGATTAGGCGATTTCCCAATAATATATTTTTTTCAGTTTGTAGCGCTGTCATTTTATCAGCCAATTCATCTAATTGTAATTGTACTTCTGTAATTGAGTCGCTAACAAATTGCAAAGCTTTTATTTTTTTTGCCGAAGGTTTGTTTATAGCCACAGCTTCGGGATAAACAGCATCAAATTTAACTTCCATAATTGTAAAATTTCCTTTGCCTGATGCTTGTAATGAAGGCGCTTGAAGCAAGGGAGAAACTCCTTCAAAAATAATATCATTCACGCCTTGAGTTAATACGATGTCGTGGCTCGAAAATAATTGTGCCCCATTTAAAAATACCGTAGCTTTTTCAACTTTGGCTTTAAATGTGTTGGCTGCATTTGCATTTATCATTAAGGATAAAAAAATAAATGTTTTTAAAATCATTGAATAGGTTTTCATAATAGTTGAATTAATTGTTATGCTTCCTTGATGCAATTAAAAATTAGATTCCATAAAGTGGAATAAAAAAAATGACAGTTTTCTTTTTTTTGCGCACAGTTTTTTCTTGTTAACTTTGAGGCTTATTCATACTTGTGCCATTACCCGAAGAGAAATACCTACATCTTACTGATTTAGAATTACTCCAGTTATTTAAACTGAGCGGAGATGCTGTAATTATTGGATTGCTGTATAAACGCCATGTGGCTATGGCTTTAGGAGTTGCCAATAAATATTTACAACCCGAGGATGATGCCAAAGATGCAGTAATGCAAGTTTTTGAGCAATTGCTTCAACAGGTAAACAATTATAAAATAGATAATTTTAAAAGTTGGTTGTATAGTGTGGTGAAAAATTTTTGCCTGATGAAATTGAGGAAGGAAAAGAATTTAACCCTTGTTAGAGCCGAAGAAGGAAAAAATATTTATAGTGTTGTGGAAAAAGAACAAGTTTTGCATCAAGAGGAAGGAAGGTTGAAAGAAAGTAATTTAACAAATTTAGAATTGGCTATAGAAACACTTAATTTAGAGCAAAAAAAGTGCATTGATTTATTTTATTTGCAGCAAAAAAGTTATGCTGAGGTGGTCGAAATTACGGGTTATTCATTAAACAATGTAAAGAGTTTTATACAAAACGGGAAGCGAAATTTGAAATTAAAAATGCAAAGCGTATATGGATAATAAGTATACAAATAATGATATTTTTAAAATAACCGAATGTCCTTCGGATGCTCTGCTTTTGCGTTATATCAATAACAATATAGGTAAAGAGGAGAAGCGCTTGGTTGAACTTCATTTGGTTGATTGTGAAATGTGCAATGACATGGTTGAAGGTTTTCAACGTATGGATGTAAATAAACTTGAAAATCATTTAACAGCCGTCCATTCAGAAATAGATCTTGCTATTGAACAGTATTCCCATAAAGGAATTGTTACGCCTAAATTTAGATGGTATTACGCTGTTGCAGCTATATTTATTTTAGGATTAACGGGCATGCTTTACAAGTTTTATTTCAATAGCATTGATGCAACTAAGGTGGCTGATCTTCCTAAGCCTCATCAACAAGAAATGCCAATATTGGTTGATACGGTGCAGGAAAAAGAAGTGCTGGAATCTACACAACAAAATGTTGAAACTATAAAAGCAGTTTCACCAACAACCGTTGAATCAAACACAAAAAGTGTTGCTTTAAGTGAAGATGCAGAACCCATGGAGCGCAGTAGTGCGGCAGAAACGCCCGCTTCAGGAGTAAAAAATTCAGAAGAATTAGATGTAAAAGCTGATGATGTTAAGGCTGTAGTAGCTGAGAAATCATTAAAAGAAGCAGAATTAACAGTGGTTGGGAAAACCGATGCTTTACTTTTTCAACCAAATTTTGCAACACCAACAACTAATTCGTTTTCAACTGTAGGAACACCCAATGATATTAATTGCTCAGGTGCCAGTCTGAATGAGGTTCAAATACAAAGTAAGCAGCATAAAACTTATCTGTGGAAATCAGAAGTAGCAAAGAAAAGTAATTCAAAAAATAAAGGCAAAGCGGCATCGCAGTCTGCTGCAAAAGATGAAGGTTTAAAATTTGAGAATGACGTTGCTATGGAGCAAAAAAAGCAAAATGCTGATCAGGCTGATTTTTTAAATGAAGGTTTGCAATTTTTAAATCAGAAAAACTATAGCCAGGCAATTATTAAATTTACTTCATTCCTTGATAGCCACCCAAAACATTGTGAGGCATTAAACGGTCTTGCACAATGTTATGAAAATACAAATCAACTGGCCGAGTCCTTAGGTAAATACAAAGAATTGTCAGCGTTAAAATGCAACAAACTTTCAGATCAAGCTTATTTAAAACAAGCTGCGCTGTATATTAAAACCAAGCAAACCAATGAAGCCAAGCTAGCGCTTCAAAAAGCGATGCAATCTAAATTTTTGGAAATAGCAGAGCAAGCAAAAAGGGAACTCGATAAACTATAAATAGCTTATTAAATTTATATCTTTATTTTTGCCCAAATTTCAATTACACTAAAGGAAAAAGCAATTTTATGCAAACAGTTACTTTACATGATAAAACCTTTGAATTGTTTATTGCAGAAAATGCTATACAGCAATCTATATCAGCCTTGGCTGTTCAAATTAATGCTGATTACGCAGGTAAAAATCCGCTGTTTTTAGGGATTTTGAATGGTTCCTTTTTGTTTGCTGCTGATTTGTTTCGTCAAATTGAAGGCAATGCTGAAATCTCCTTTTTGAAAATGGCCTCCTACCAAGGCACCGCTACTACTGGTAAAATAAGTGAATTGATAGGGCTTAATGAAGACATCAGTAACCGACATGTTATTATAATTGAAGATATTGTGGATACAGGTATTACCTTAGAAAAAATAATAAACGATCTTATAGCAAAACAACCTGCAAGCATTGCAATTGCAACATTATTGTTTAAGCCTGCAGCATATCAAAAAAATATTCCTGTGAATTATGTTGGTATGGAAGTTGGGAATGATTTTTTAGTAGGCTATGGTTTAGATTACGATGGCTTAGGAAGAAATTTAAAGGAGATTTATAAATTGAAAGCTTAATAATTTAGTTGAGTTTCCACTTTCAACAAATTACCTTCCCAATATCTTATTCTTTTTATCGTTAGCTGAATAAAATATTCCACATGAAAATGATTTATTTAATTATTGCTGCAAATATCCTTGTTTGCGGTGTATACGCAAGTTCAAACGATACAATCACAAATCAATCTGCAAAGAAGAACGAAATAGGATTGATTTTGAATCCTGTGGGCATTGTACTTTTGGGTGGGCAATTGAATGGACAAAGGCTAGGGATTGCTTATAAAAAAGAAATGAAAACACCAAGGCTTTATTTTACTTCAGGTATCTATTATCAGCGTTATAGGAACGATTTCAATAAAGGAAATGAGTTAACTTTGGAAGTGAATGGGCTTTTGCGAAATATTCAATATCGCAATGAAGTTAAAGACCAAGCCCTACTAAGTTTGGGAGCCGAAAAAAGATGGACTGTGAGCCAATGCCCAGTTATTGTTACCTATTTGGGGTTTGAAATGTTGTTTAGTTATGGAAATGAATTTTCTAACATTGGCAATCAATGGATGAAAACAGATACTACTCAAGGTTTGGCATACAGTATGCAAAATTTACAGGCTGATGCTGATTTTATACAAACTAATAGAACGCATAGAACCATTATTGGAGGCGGAATACAGTTTAATGCAGGTGTGCAATTGCATTTAGGTAAAAGGTGTTATTTGTTTGCACAAACAGCGCCTTCATTTATGTTAAGCACAGGCACTCGTGTCGAAGAAAATTATATTACCAATACAAGTGCTAAATACAAAACATCACAATTTGATTTTGATTTGCGTGCCTTAGTTAGTGATATTGGCTTTGTATATAAATTTTAATTATTGCAATAGTTCTCTTAGTTTAGCTACTTGCTCTGCAGTGCCTAATACAAATAGCTTTGCATCGGGAATTATTTTAGTTTCTGGGGTTGGATTGATAACATACTCGCCACTAGCAGTTTTAAAACCAATAATATTAGCGCCCGATTTATTGCGTATTTCTAAATCTTTAATGGTGTGATTTCTTAAATGCTCGGGCAACTCATTAAAAACTATTTCTTCTAAATTTATATTTGGTCCGCCCTGCCCAGTTATATGGTCTAAAAACTCAATTACATCAGGTTTAATAACCAAAGAAGCCATGTGTGCACCTCCAATTCTATCGGGCATAATTACATTGTTTGCACCAGCAATTTTTAATTTTTTATCACTGTTATCGTCAGAAGCACGGCTAATAATAGTTAGTTTGGGATTGATACTTCTTGCTGTGAGCACTACAAATAAGTTATCTGCATCAATAGGTAAGGTAGTTATTAAGGCACTTGCATTTACAATGCCGGTTTTCATCAATATTTCATCTTGAGTGCAATCGCCTTGTATACATAAAAAGCCATGTTCTCTCACTTGTTCAACAAGCGTATCACTTTTTTCGATAATTACAAAGGGCCTATTGTTACTTTGTAAAACTGTTGCGGCTTGCTTCCCATTTCGGCCATAACCGCAAATTACAACATGGTTGCTTAGTTTACTGATGGTATTGTTCACTTTATAGAATTTATAATAATAATTAAATTCACCTTCTACAACATATTTGGTGATTGCAGTAATGGCATAGGCAAAGGTACCAAAACTAGTGATGATTAAGAAAGCTGTAAAAATTTTACCGGAATCGCTTAAGGGCCGTACTTCTTGAAAGCCAACAGTAGCAATGGTAATGATGGTCATGTAAAAGGCTTCCAAAAAGGTGTAGTGTTCAATAATTATAAAGCCACTAATTCCAATGCTAATGATAGCAAGTATGAGCCCTAAGGCAACATAAAGCTTGGTGAAATATTTAATTTGAAAAATAGACATTTGAAGCGCTAAAATAAGGCTAATTGTTTAAATAATACCGATTACACTTTCAATTTAGTCCAATTGCAGCATTACCTTATTGTACTAATTTCAAGTAGTATCGGCATTAACCATTGCATATTTATTTTTTAGTTGGACTAAAAAATAAATGCAATTGGTATAAGTTCATGAAACTTTATGATTAAAATCTTGCATTTATTTTTCTTAATAAAACCGTATTAATTGTTAATTTTGTGACCCAAAAATTAAACAGCATGAGCGTTCAACAAAAATTTTTGGGAGAGGGGTTTACATTTGATGATGTACTTCTAGTGCCTGCCTATAGTGAGGTTTTACCTCGCGAAACTGATATCACCGGCAAGTTTTCAAGAAATATTACACTTAAAAGTCCTATTGTTTCGGCTGCTATGGACACTGTTACTGAGCATGAATTGGCTATTGCCATTGCGCAGGAAGGCGGCATTGGTGTATTGCATAAAAATATGAGTATAGCAGCCCAAGCAGAGCAAGTAAAAAAAGTAAAACGCTCTGAAAGTGGCATGATTCAGGATCCTGTGACCATGAGTGTAAATGACAAGGTTAGTGATGCCATGCAAATTATGAAGGAGAATAAAATTGGTGGAATACCGGTTGTAGGACCCGATATGCAATTGTTAGGGATAGTTACTAATCGTGATTTGCGTTTTGAAAAAGACATGAAAAGACCTATCAAGGAAGTGATGACAAAAAAAGTTGTTACTACTAAAAATGGGCGCGATTTAAAAACTGCAGAAGATATTTTACAACAATACAAAATTGAGAAACTCCCTGTTGTAGATAAGAATAACAAGTTGGTAGGATTAATAACTTACAAGGATATTATCAAATCTCGTATCAGACCCAACGCCTGTAAAGATAATTTAGGTCGTTTGCGTGTAGCTGCTGCAGTAGGCGTAACTGCTGATGTAGAACAACGCATTGAGGCTTTGGCCAAAGCTGGTGTTGATGCAGTAATTATTGATACCGCGCATGGTCATTCGAAAGGTGTAATTGACACGCTCAAACGCATGAAAAAATTGTTTCCAAGCATTGATATGATTGTTGGGAATGTAGCCACAGCAGCAGCCGCTAAAGCTTTGGTGAAAGCTGGTGCCGATGCGGTGAAAGTTGGAATTGGACCTGGTTCAATTTGTACAACACGTATCATAGCTGGTGTTGGAGTTCCGCAGTTATCAGCCATTTACGAGTGCGCTAATGCCATTAAAAATACTGGTATACCTGTGATAGCTGATGGTGGTATTAGATTTACTGGAGATATAGTAAAAGCCATTGCAGCAGGTGCCGGCTGTGTAATGGTTGGTTCTTTGTTTGCAGGTGTGGCCGAATCACCGGGCGAGACTATTATTTTTGAAGGAAGAAAATTTAAATCATACCGAGGAATGGGTTCTATCGAAGCCATGCAAAGTGGCTCTAAAGACCGCTATTTTCAAGATGCAGAAGATGATATTAAAAAGTTAGTGCCTGAAGGAATTTCGGGAAGAGTACCTTACAAAGGTACCTTGGCTGAAGTGGTGTATCAAATGGTGGGCGGTTTACGCGCTGGCATGGGCTATTGCGGGGCTGCAACTATTGATGATTTGCAAAAAGCAAAATTTATTAGAATTACTTCTGCTGGCGTGCGCGAGAATCATCCGCATGACGTAATTATTACACGCGAAGCACCTAATTATTCGCGCTAAGCATTAACGACTTAATTTAAAAATGATGAATCGTATCAATCATTTATTTCAAATAAAATATCCCATTGTGCAAGCGGGCATGATTTGGTGTAGTGGTTGGGAATTGGCTTCGGCTGTGAGCAATGCTGGTGGATTAGGTTTAATTGGCAGTGGCAGCATGTATCCCGATGTGCTTAAAACTCAAATTCAAAAATGCAAAGAAGCAACAGATAAACCCTTTGGTGTAAATGTACCTTTGTTATATCCAAATATTGAAGCGCATATTAAAACTATTATAGAACAAAAAGTGCCCATAGTGTTTACCAGTGCTGGTAATCCTAAAACATGGACAAGCATTTTAAAAGCAGAAGGCATTAAAGTGGTGCATGTTGTGAGCAATGTAAAGTTTGCTTTAAAAAGTGCCGAAGCGGGTGTTGATGCTATTGTTGCCGAAGGCTTTGAAGCTGGTGGACACAATGGAAGAGAAGAAACTACTACCTTGTGTTTAATTCCCATGGTGCGCAAAGCCATTGGTATTCCTTTAATTGCAGCAGGCGGTATTGCTACAGGAAGTGCTATGGCTGCTATGTTTTGTTTAGGTGCCGATGGGGTGCAAGTAGGGAGTAAGTTTGTAGCTACTTTTGAATCTTCAGCCCATCAAAATTTTAAGGAAAGAATTATTCATACACCTGAAGGTGATACGCAGTTAACACTAAAAGAGCTTACCCCGGTGCGTTTAATTAAAAATGAGTTTTATGTTAAGATAGAAGCTGCATATCAAGCAGGAGCCAGCAAAGAACAGCTTAACGAATTGTTAGGCCGTGGCCGTGCCAAAAAAGGTATGTTTGAAGGCGATTTAATTGAAGGCGAATTAGAAATAGGACAGGTGAGTGGTTTAATTAAAGAGATTGTACCTGCTGCGCAGGTGGTGGAGGAAATGGTGCAAGAGTTTGAGGAGGTGGTGGGGAATAAAACTGCATGGATATAGAAAATAGTTAGTTTAGTATATTGATTTACGATTGAAGATCATTTTAATTATTTATTATTAACTTAATTAAATGCGCTTGAAACATTTATTTTCTACTGTGTTTTGCCTTGTTCTAACTATATCGCAAATGAAAGTTCAAGCTGGCAATTATTGGGATGGGGTGTTCAAAAAAGATTCAACAATTTTGGTGATCAGAGAAACGCAGCTGGGCAAGAATTTTTTCAATACAACAAACAATAATTATTTTGCTTACAGCTCAAAGTTGGGTATGCAAATGAATTTTTTTCAAGCCGGAGTGTGTTCCGAAAGAGAGTATAACTTCACCAATAAATTTAGCGAAAATTATATCCAAAGAAACAAATCCTTTGGAGCATTTTTTGGCATAGAATTGCCAGTATCAAATAAAATTGCTGTGGGTTTGGTTGGAACTGCCTCTTTTTACAAACCTTTTATTGAAAGTCTAATTTACAGTGAAAAAAGTAGCAAACTATTTGAGATTTATTATAGAAAGATTTATCAGGCACAACTTAGATTGAGCTTTAAACTAAACCAAGAATTTAGTTTGTTAGGCACTGTTAATTTTAATTTAACTCAGGAATATAATTCATCAAAATATATTAGTAAAGAAAATTTCTTAAGAGTAAATTTAGGGTTTCGGTATACACTAAATTCATTTAATTCGCCCAGTAAAATTAGCGCAGTAAACAATGGTCGGAAAATTGTTTTTTTTGCAGGGAGTAATTTAGAATGGAAAAATGAATATATGCCAGATTTTATTGGCGTTGAGCGAAAAGTACAAAACGATGAGTTACTTGACTTGGTGAGAGCAGGCAGCGAAATTTCCAAAAGTAAAATTTTCCCTTTATTTGGTTTATCTGATAAAAAAAATAATATGCTTTTATTAGGTTTTAATCTTAGAGACTTTACCCATATTTCGCTCCATTATCAGCCATTGTATTCTAAAAACTGGGAAGTTAAGATGTATGAATTTTCTTCAAAATTGGCCTTGGAGTTTAATCTAATTAGTTTTTCAAATGAAAAAATTAAACAAACTATATTTCCATTTTATCCCTTCTATAGACTAACAGCAACCTATAATAAGAAGACCATTCATGTAAATGAAGGTTGGGACATTTTCCGTTATGCTACGGATGATATTATTTATATTCCACAGGTTGACAACAATGCACTTGCAAAATCTCTCGAAATAAACAATAGTCTAGGTCTAGCAATGAAGTTGAAAAAATTGTATTTAAGCTCAGGATTTAATGTATTTAACCGCACTTATGGCGAAATAAAATACCAGAGTACAATAACAAGAAAGTATTACGAAAACATAGCTCCACAAAATTATATTGAATCTAAAACAGAAACAATGCCAGCATTGGAAGCAAAGGGTTGGTTAAAAAAACCGATTGACCCTATTAATGTATTTTTTACTATCGGGTTGATTCTTTAATCATTGCTACAATGTGTTTTTAATGATTGATTTCAATCTATCATTCATCATTCAATCAAATAAAATTGTTTTCCACAATGTGAAAAAATTAGCCGCTAAATTTTAACTTTGGCAACTTATGGCGGCTAAAGCAAGTAAAGATGTTAAAAGTGTAAATGGTGTGGTGGAAACCCCACTCATGAAGCAATACAATACCATTAAGGCAAAATATCCTGATGCATTATTGTTGTTTCGTGTGGGCGATTTTTATGAAACTTTTGGAGAGGATGCCATAAAGGCCGCTGGCATTTTAGGTATTGTGCTTACTAAAAGAGCTAATGGAGCAGCAGCATATATTGAATTGGCTGGTTTTCCGCATCATTCGCTCGATACCTATTTACCTAAACTGGTAAGAGCAGGACACAGAGTTGCTATTTGTGATCAGTTAGAAGATCCAAAATTGACTAAAACCATTGTAAAAAGAGGCGTTACGGAGTTGGTTACGCCAGGAGTTTCCTACAACGATAAAGTGTTGGAAAATCATTCCAATAATTTTTTAGCTGCCGTTTTTTTAGAAGGGAGCAAGGCTGGATTGGCCTTTTTAGATATCTCTACAGGTGAATTTTTTGTGGCAGAAGGCACTTGGGATTATGCAGATAAATTGCTGCAAAATTTAAAACCTAGCGAGGTGCTTTTTCAAAAGAGTTTGCGTAAAGATTTTACTGCCCAATTCGGAACACGCTTTTATTCTTTTCCATTAGATGAATGGGTATTTACAAAAGATTATGCCAACGATATTTTATTGAAACATTTTGGTACGGTATCACTCAAAGGATTTGGTGTGGAGCAATTGCAACTGGGCATTATTGCCGCTGGTGCTGCTTTGCATTACTTAGCCGAAACCCAACACGATAAAGTTGGTCATATCAGCCATCTTACGCGCATTGATGAAGATCGATTTGTTTGGCTCGATCGTTTTACCATTCGTAATTTAGAGTTGTTTCAACCTTCAGGCTATGGTGAAGGAGAAAAAGGAAAATCCTTAGTTGATATTATAGATTATACTGTTTCGGCCATGGGCTCTCGCATGCTGAAACGCTGGGTGGGAATGCCTTTAAAAGATTTATTGCCAATTAAAGAAAGATTAGATTTAGTAGAACTTTTTATTCATCAATCGAACATTGCCGAAACCATGCAAGGGCAAATTAAAAGCATGGGCGATTTAGAAAGATTGATTGCTAAAGTAGCTGTAAACAGGATCTCTCCGCGTGAATTAGTCACACTCAAAAATGCACTTTTTGAAATTAAAAATCTGAAAGAAATTTGTTTGCATAACAGTAACAATCATCTTAAAAAAATTGGAGAGCAGCTCAATCCATGTTTGCTCATTGCAGAACGTTTAGAGAAAGAAATTAATCCTAACCCACCCGCCTTAGTGAATAAGGGGGATGTGATATGTTCGGGCGTAAATACAGATTTAGATGAGCTCAGAAATTTAGCATTTAAGGGAAAAGATTATTTGTTGCAAATGCAAGTAAAGGAAGCCGAAAAAACAGGTATTCCTTCCTTGAAAATTTCATTTAATAATGTGTTTGGTTATTATTTAGAAGTGACGAATACACACAAAAATAAAGTGCCTACCGATTGGATAAGAAAACAAACTTTAACCAATGCAGAGCGCTACATTACCCCAGAATTAAAAGAATACGAAGAAAAAATATTAGGGGCCGAAGAAAAAATATTGGCATTAGAAACCCAACTCTATAACGATTTGGTGATTAGTTTAATGGATTACATTCAACCCGTGCAATTAAATGCTTCTTTAGTAGCTCGATTGGATTGCTTGTTAAGCTTTGCGCAATGCGCCATACAAAATAACTATGTAAAACCAGAAGTAAGTAATGAATTGGTGTTGAGTATTACTGAAGGTCGTCATCCTGTGATTGAGAAGTTATTACCCGCTGGTGAAAAATATGTGAGTAATGATATTTTTTTAGATGATAAAACGCAGCAAATTATTGTGATTACTGGTCCCAATATGTCGGGTAAATCTGCCGTGTTGCGCCAAACAGCTTTAATTGTTATACTGGCCCAAATTGGTTGTTATGTGCCCGCCAAACATGCGCAAATTGGCTTG
>CAMBZU010000082.1 GCA_945872355.1 Chitinophaga pinensis | reverse complement strand
CCGCAATAAAGCTGATGGCCGGGTTTACAATACAGGATTTGAAGAACTTAATTTCTCAGGTAAAATCTTGCTTCGATTAAAAAAAAGTGATTTAAGTTTGAATGCAACACTTTATGATAATGTTCAAGGTATTCCTGATGGCAGTAGAGATTCCACCTCAAGAAAATTTACTTATCAGCAATTTGAAGGTAAAAATGATGACATCAAAAGTAGACCCTTGGTTAGTAATGAAAAAATAAATAGTTGGGCACCTGCTGATTTGCATCAACAAATTAAGCATTACAGGTTGTATTTGAAACAAAATTTTGATTTTGGAAAAAGCAAATTGAATTATTTAATGGCATGGCAATATAACATAAGAAAAGAAATAACACATCCCACAGACCTGTCACAAGCAGGGCTTTTTGTAAAACTAAATACCGCAAATTACAGTGCTCTATATCAACTACCCGAAACAAATAATAGGTTAACTACTATTGGAATTAACGGTATGTGGCAAAACAACAAGAATGCTGATGCTACAGATTTCCCTATCCCAAATTATCAACTTTTTGACATAGGCGTTTTTGCACATAATACCTGGAAATGGGAACACATAACACTTAGCACAGGACTAAGATACGATTTACGAAAGGTTAATGTGTATGATTTATATACCATCATAAATCCTATAAGTGGTTTTAGTGAACAAACTTTACAGCAAGGAAATCCAAAAAATTATCACCAATACAAATCATTCAATAAAATTTTTGACGGTATTTCAGGAAGTGTTGGTATGAGTTATCAATTAAATGAACAATGGCATTTTAAAGCAAATTTATCGAGAGGCTACCGTGCTCCTAGCATTACAGAATTGGCTTCTAATGGATTAGATCCGGGTGCAAGAATAGTATATTTGGGCAATCAACAATTTAAAGCAGAGTTTTCGAACCAACAGGATGTTGGTGCATTTTATGAGCACAATTTTTTTGACATATCGTTGAGCCTATTTAATAATTACATTCAAAACTATATATACATAGCGCAACTGGCAGATAAAAGCAATATACCAGTTAAAGATGCCCAAGGAAACAGCACTTTTCAATATCAACAATCCAAAGCTCAACTATACGGCTTAGAAGCCAATTTTACTTTACATCCCGAAGTATTAAAGGGTTTTTCATTCATAAATAATTTTCAGTTTGTGCATGGCTTTAATAAAAATGAAGCGTTTAGAAATACTAAAATAAATGGAGGCTATTTACCTTTTATACCACCAGCTCAATGGAATATGATTTTAGCCAAAAAAATCAAATTTAAAAAATGGAAAATAAATAATTTAAGCCCCCGATTTGAGCTGGAATATCATGCAAAACAAGGCAGATTTATGGCGCTGTATGGCACAGAAACTTTCACACCTGACTATTTACTGTTGCACGCAGCCCTGCAAATTGAGCTATATTGTAGAGAAAAAAAGCAATTACATTTACATCTTTTTATCAATAATCTTAGGGATAAAATCTATCAATCAAATATGAGCAGGTTAAAATACTTTGAATACTTTGAGGACACAAGAGCTAATAGCAGCGGCATTTACAATATGGGACGCAATATTGGAGCGAAGCTGATTTATCATTTCTAGAATTTTATTTTTGATTGCATTTGTTTTCATTTTATATCTTTGCACTAAGTTCTTTGATTGAATCAACTTTTGTTTTTAAGGAACCGTGTGCAATTCGCGGACTGTCGTGCAACTGTATAATCTGTATTCACAGATAAGTCAGATACTTAAAAGTTGGTTTGCCAAGCACTCACGAAAAGTGTATGAGCGTATTCTTCTTAGTCTTTTATATAGGCTATGTATGTTTATTTCATTCCCTTTTCATAAGTATTAAACAATAAAAATTAATATTATGAATACAAAAATCAATCTTCGTTTTTCAATTTTAACTGCCTTGATCTTGCTTGTTGCATTTTCAAGGATGATTCCGCACCCAACTAATTTTTCTCCTTTAGGTGCTATTGCAATTTTTGGGGCAGCACACTTTTCAAAGAAATGGCAAATATTGTTTATTCCCATAGCTGCTACTTGGTTAAGTGACTTGTTTATCAATAATGTAATTTACGCAAATTATTATCCAACATTTACTTGGTTTTATGATGGATTTTATTGGCAATACACAAGCTATTTATTAATTGCCTTAACCTCAATGGCATTATTAAAAAAAGTAAGTAAAGAGCGTGTATTCATTGGCGCATTTTGTGCTACAGCCATATTCTTTTTAATTTCTAATGTAGGTTGCTGGGTTGGCAATTCTTTTTATCCTCAAAACTTTAAAGGCTTAATGAGTTGTTATGCAGCTGGAATACCATTTTTAAAAGGCACCTTGCTTGGTGATTTATTTTATAGTTTAGTTTTATTTGGAGGATTTGCAATTGCTCAATATAAACTTCCAGTACTAATAAAAGTTGAAAATAAATAACAATACAAAGTGTTGTGGAAGGTGCAAATTAGCTTTTCAATGCTTGTCAGAAAATAGCACAGCATGTGCCTGTAATAAAGTAAAACTAGCTAAGGATACCATTGCATTTTTAAAAGCCACTAAGTACGATTGCCTTTGTAATGATTGTCTGGTGCAATTGGATGTAATGATAGAAAAAACAAAGCATTATAATTTTCCTGAAATACCAAATAAAATGATTGAGCACATCCATTATTATGTTGATAATGGCTACTTTGTTTTCACAGAATTATATCACATATTAAGAGGAACATGTTGCCAAAGTGGCTGTAGACATTGTGCTTATGGATATAACAATTAATGAAATAAATGAAATTTTACAACCAAATTATTATTGTTTTCTTTTTACAAATTGCAAGCGCTTGTGGTCAATTCCCCGGGGCTGTTGGCACAACAAGCAGTACTGCCATTTTTAAAGATAGCAGTATATTTATTGCATGGGGGCATACTTGCACGGTGCAAAGAGGGTATCAAAATATTGCTGATACAAGTCTAGGATTTGTAACTGTAGGCGACAGCAGTTTAGCAATAGGACAAGCAGATGGCATTCAAGTAGTAAGTTTAGGTGATGGAGGTTCAGCCATAGTTGGTTTTTCGAGCCCAATTAGCAATGGAGCAGGTTTTGATTTTGCTGTTTTTGAGAATGGTTTTATTGATGAATTTTTAGAACTTGCATTTGTTGAAGTAAGCAGCGATGGTGTTAATTTCTTCAGGTTTAAAGCCACTTCCAACACTCAAACAGACCTACAATTGGGTCCATTTGATTACAATGCTGACCCCACTTTGATGAATAATTTAGCTGGTAAATACCGTGCAATGTATGGCACACCTTTCGATTTAGAAGAGATGATTGGCATACCAAATTTGAATGTAGATTCAATAACGCATGTTAAAGTAATTGATGTAGTAGGCAGTATCAATCCGCTTTTTGCAAGTTATGATCAAAACAACAATATTATTAATGAGCACTACCCAACACCTTACCCGCAAGGAGGTTTTGATTTAGATGCCATTGGGGTAATCAACAAAAAAGTGAATGCAATCAATGAAATACCTCATTCTAAAATTGATATTTACCCAAATCCTTTTACTCAACAGCTATTTTTTAATGAGCCAGCTGGGCTTGTTGCTAAAATTGAAGTTTTTGACCACATGGGTAAGCTTGTATTTAAATCTATTGAAATAAATGCCAACAATATTGATTTAGGTTCGCTTCCAGCAGGACTATATTTTATAAATATGATGATGAAAGGTGGAAAATTAAAGCATGAAAAAGCACTAAAATTTTGAAAATAAGTTTTTAAGCTTGTAAAAAACTTCCCAATTAAAAATTGCATCATTGGGATTTTTTCTTCTTATAAATGTTTTTCCTTTTATTTCTTTCCAATATTTTTTTTTCGATATTTTTTGTGCTTGATTGGAAAATAAACTAATAAAAAAGCTGACTTATATATCAATTACATTGAACATTATTATTACCTTTCAAATGCCAACCTCATCCCTTTTTTTGATTCATCAAATTGTCCATTATCATAAGCTAAATGTCCGTTTACAAATGTTTTTATAATTTTAGATTGGAATTTATTTCCTTCGAAAGGACTCCACCCGCAGTGGTATAAAATATTGCTTTTATTAACTTCCCAAGTTTTATTTAAATCAACCAAAACTAAATCAGCATAATAACCTTCGCGTATGTAACCTCTTTTTTCAATTTGAAATAAATCGGCAACAGTATGGCTGGTTTTTTCAACAATTTTTTCGAGTGAAATTTTATTTTGATGATACATTTCTAAAAGTGCAACCAATGCATGCTGCACCAGAGGTCCGCCAGAAGGGGCTTCTAAATATGGTTTACTCTTTTCCTCAAAGGTATGCGGCGCATGATCAGTGGCTATCACATCAATTCTATTATCAAGCACAGCTTGCAATATTGCCGCTCTATCATTAGTAGTTTTAATGGCCGGATTCCATTTGATAAAATTGCCTTTAGTGGCATAATCCTCATTACAAAACCACAAATGATGAATACAAGCTTCAGCAGTGATACGCTTATCTTTTGATGATAATTTATTATCAAATAAATCTAATTCTTTAGCAGTACTTATATGTAAAATATGTAAACGAGTGTTGTGCTTTTTTGCCAAATCAACTGCAAAGGAAGATGATTTATAACAAGCGGCTTCATTTCTAATTAAATGATGACTATTGATATCAATCGATGCGCCCAGCTTTTCAATAAAATTTCTTTGGTTTTGTTTGATCATTGGATCATCTTCGCAATGCGTAGCAATCAACAAATTTACTTCTTTAAAAATGTTGTTCAAAGCCTCAGGATTATCAACAAGCATATCGCCAGTAGAAGAGCCCATAAATATTTTTACACCGCATACTTTAAGTGGATCTAAACGTAAAAGTTCATCCAAATTGGTATTTGTAGTGCCCATAAAAAAGGAGTAATTTGCCAAAGAAGTAGCTTGTCCAATTTTATATTTATCTTCTAATAATTCAATAGTAACCGCACTTGGCACTGTATTTGGCATTTCCATATAAGAAGTTATACCACCTGCAACAGCTGCTTTTGACTCAGAATAAATATTTCCTTTATGCGTTAAACCTGGCTCTCTAAAATGCACCTGATCATCAATTAAACCGGGCAATAAGTATAAGCCTTGTGCATCAATAATAGTGTAACCTTCTTTAAATATAGTTTGTTTTTCTATTTTGGTAATCAATCCATTTTTAATACAAATTGATGCTTCAATAATTTGACCTTCATTAACTATTTTTGCATTGTTGATGATATAATTTTCCATTTTATTTAACTGATAAATTATTAAATTTTATTTTAAGTGTTACAACCATTTTTTTCTTCTGAAATAATAAAGCAAACTACCCATAATAAGCAGCATTACAAGCCAAGTAGCGGCATAACCATAAGGAGAGCGCAACTCTGGCATATAATCGAAATTCATACCATATACGCCAACAATAAAAGTAACAGGAATAAATAAGGTAGAAATTATTGTGAGTACCTTCATCACTTCATTCATTTTATTGCTCAAGCTCGAAAGGTAAATATCCATCATTCCATTAATTAAATCGCGATAATTTTCAACTGTTTCTATCACCCTCACCACATGATCATGCACATCGCGAAGATAAACATCTGTGGTATTTTTAATTAATTGAGTATCGCTTCGTTCTAAGCTACTTACCAAATCGCGCACAGGCCAAACTGATTTTCGAAGGTAAATCATTTCACGTTTCATGGTATGTAACACCTTAAGTGTATTGGGTGTAGGCTCTGAAATAAGTTGTTCATCAATCGTTTCAATTTTATCGCCTATTACTTCTAAAATATTAAAATATGAATCAACCACAGCATCAATAAGTGCATAGCATAAATAATCTGCTCCAAATTTTCTTATTCTGCCTTTTGCCTCTCTCAATCTTTTGCGGATAGGATAAAAAGAATCGCCACCATGGTTTTCTTGAAAAGTAATAACAATGTTATTTTTTAACACTATTGATAGTTGCTCATTATGTAATTCAGTATCGTAGTAAAGCATTTTCATCATCACTACCACATAGTTTTCGTAATCTTCAAATTTTGGCCTTTGATCGGCATTCGCAATATCTTCTAGTGTTAAAGGATGGACATTAAATAAACTACCAATTTTTTCAATGATTGATGCATCATGTATTCCATCCACATTTATCCATGTAACGCAGGTATCATTCGTAATATCTTTTAAATCTGATACATCATTAATTACATTTTCCTCAATAAAACCTTCGTTAAATTGCATGATTGTAATCACCACCTTTTGTGCTTGCAAAGAAGTATCTGCCTCAATAGTGCCGGGTGGCAAAAAAGACTTTTTACTTCTTTGTCGGTTAATAAAAGATATCTTTTTTCTCTTTGTCATTTTTAACGCAATAGTTTTAAAGGTTGTAAAGTTAATTAATTGCTGAGTAATTAAAATAAACAAAGCAAATTGAGTTCATCTTTGTGAAATGAAAATTGAATTTAATGATGTATCACTGCTAGAGAGCAAGCGGGTATTGACCTCGTTGCTTCCTTTGCTTCAAAAAAACAATATTGTAATTTTCGATGGTCCAATGGGCAGTGGTAAAACTACATTGATTAAAGCGCTGTGCGCTGAAATTGGCGTGATAGATCAGGTAAATAGCCCTACTTATAGTTTGGTTAATGAATACAAAACTAATGAAAGCAAGTTTGTTTACCACTTCGATTTTTACAGAATAACTCATCTTGAAGAGGCATTTGATATGGGTGCAGAGGAATATTTTTACGCTGGCAATTTGTGTTTGATTGAATGGGCCGATAGAGTGGCTGAAATATTGCCCGATAAATATTTAAAAGTAAGCATTGCCTATAATCATGCAATTCGCAATTACACCATTGAGCAAATATAAATTGTGGCACTTATTTCTTTTTTTCATTTAGCCGAAAAAATAAATTAATTTTGTACAACACAGTTTAAAAAATTCTAAGTTACATGATAACATCTAAGGAAGTGCTTATTTCACTTCAAAAAAAAGGTGGTTTAATGCCTCAAGAAGAAATGCTAGAGGTATCTCGCAAAAAAGGTTCGCTCTACATTGGTGTTCCTAAAGAAACATACTTTCAGGAAAATAGAATTTGTTTAGTACCCGAAGCAGTTGCTTTATTAGTAAGTAATGGCCACCAGGTAGTGATTGAAACCAATGCTGGCAAAGCCGCTAATTTTGAAGATAAAGATTATAGTGAGGCAGGAGCAAGAATTGCGTATTCTTCAAAAGAAGTATATGAAGCTGATATTATTTTAAAAGTTGCGCCACCTTCTAGCGAAGAAATTGAGATGTTGCAGCGCAAGCAAACTTTATTTTCTGCCTTACAAATGACCGTTCAAAGCGATGATTATGTAAAACAGTTGATGAATAAAAAGGTAACAGCAATTGCCTATGATTACATTAAGGATGAAGATGGCATATTTCCTATTATTCGCTCTATGAGTGAAATTGCAGGTAACACTTCAATTTTGATTGCTGCGGAGTACTTGAGCAACATAAATAATGGAAATGGAAGTATGTTTGGCGGTATAACTGGCACCTCTCCAACTGAAGTTGTAATTTTAGGAGCAGGTACTGTTGGTGAATTTGCTACCCGAGCTGCCCTTGGATTGGGTGCCATGGTTAAAATATTCGACAACTCAGTATATCGCTTAAGAAGATTGCAAAGTGATTTAGCCACAAGGGTTTTCACCTCGGTGCTTCAACCAAAAGTATTAGCAAAAGCTTTAAAAACGGCCGATGTTGTAATTGGAGCAATTAGAGCGCCCAAGGGCCGCACCCCTTGCGTTGTTTCAGAAGAAATGGTTGCAGAAATGAAATATGGTTCAGTTATGATTGATATAAGTATTGATCAGGGTGGATGTTTTGAAACTTCTCGTGTAACCAACCATACAAACCCTGTTTTTCGCACGCATGGCGTAATTCATTATTGTGTTCCTAATATTCCTTCAAGAGTTTCAAGAACAGCTTCATATGCCTTAAGCAACGTATTAACACCTATTTTAGTAAATATTGGTGATGAAGGTGGTATAGAAAATTTATTGCGAAGTAATAGCGGTGTTAGACATGGAGTTTATATTTACAACGGCATTTTAACTAATCAGTTTTTGGGAGAAACCTTCAGGTTACCTTACAAAGACATTGATTTATTAATGGCGGCATTTTAATTTTATTTTTTTATGGATTTTTCTAGAAGGTTACGCTTATTTTTAATTGGAGTTGTATTGGGCTCTGTGCTTATGTATTTTTATGTACTTAAGGATAGAAATATCTATAAATCACCTAAGGAAGTACTTCTGGAAAAACTACTGCACTTTCCATTACAAATGAGTACAATGGCGCTTTGCCAGGCAAATTGCAATCATTTAGACACTGCATTGTTGCGTAAAGCATGGAGTAAAGCTGAAATAAATTTTAGCGAAAGCAAGGTTAATGAGCAACCTTGTCCTTTGTACCATATCAGATTAAACAAAGCCATTGGAGTTTCACAAATATTTATGTGTTCTATTTGTGATGATTTTGTGGTTTTACAGGAAATAAAAGAAATAGCAAAATGTGATTGCAAGTAAAAATAGAAAATCTTTTGATTTTATAAGGAAACAGGGTCAGTATAGTTAATTACTTTGGTGACCTCTTTTTTGCTGACGTTCCAACAATTCCTTACGTTTAATCTCATTGTTTGGCGATTTGAAACTCAGATAAAGCGCAACAAAAACAACAGCTAAAACAAGAACAATCATTACGATACTTACAAGCGCATCTTTTGACCCAACAGATTTACTTGCTTCTTGAAAAATAGTTTTAGTTGTTTTGTTAAGGGCCGTATCTGCGGCTGCAACCTCAACACTGTCTGACTGAGCAAATAATTGATGATTTACAAACAGTAAGCTGCATATAAGAGCCATAAATTTGCACTTATAGTCTGTTAAAGAAAGTTTTTTATTTTGCATCATAAAACATTTTTTTTATTTTGTCTACGTTTTTTACACTTTTATGTTTGCAATGTACGAAATAAAATTAAAAAAAGAAATTTTTTTTAACAACTATTTATTTTTTCAATAAAATTCTATAGATTCAATAAAGTTTTCTATCTTTGCAGCGCAAAAATAGAAATGAATCAGAGGGGCCACATGTTAGGCCCTTTTTTATTGACTTTATGATTACAACAACACAAATAAAAACGATGTTTGAACAATGGCAAAAAGATGAAACAGTCTTTTTGGTAGATAGTGCCATTAAGCCAGGCAATAAAATTGTTGTATTAATTGACAGAATTGGAGGATTAAATATCACAGATTGTGCAGCATTAAGCAGGTTTATTGAAGGCAGTTTAGATCGTGAAAAAGAAGATTTTGAGTTATCGGTTTCGTCACCGGGTGCTGATGCCCCATTTAAAGTGTTGAAACAATATCAAAAAAACATTGGGCGAAATGTTAAGATTACCACAAAAGATGATCAAATAGCCATAGGTACTTTGATAAAATTAGAAGGTAATAGCATTGAAATAGCGCCAGAAAAGGGCAAAAAAGCGAAAGTAGCTTTACCAAATATTTTCGAAATAAAGAATATCAAAGAAATAAAAGTAATAATTTCCTTTAAATAAAAGCAATGAATAAAATTAATTTGATTGACTCTTTCTCAGAGTTTAAAGAATTCAAGAACATTGACAGACCCACAATGATGAGTATTCTGGAAGATATTTTCAGAGCAATGATTATTAAGCGTTTTGGTACTGATGAGAATTTTGACATCATTATCAATATTGACAAAGGCGATTTGGAGCTTTGGAGAAACAGAGAAATTGTTGACGATGAGTTTGCAGATGATAGTTTTGATTATGACGAGAACAAACATATCAGCTTAGCAGATGCGCACAAAGTTGATAAAGATTTTGAACTAGGAGAAGAAATTACCGAACCTGTTAACATGAATGATTTTGGCAGAAGAGCAGTATTAGCGCTTCGTCAGAATTTAGCATCGCGCATCATGGAGCTTGAAAAAGATGGTATTTTTAAGAAGTATAAGGAGCGCGTAGGCGAAATTATTACTGGTGAAGTATATCAAATATGGAAGCGTGAAATATTGATTTTAGATGACGAAGGTAACGAGTTGGTTTTGCCAAAAACAGAGCAAATTCCTTCAGATTTTTATAAAAAAGGTGATACCGTTAGAGCAGTTGTAGCTCGTGTAGAAATGAAAAACAATTCTCCAGTTATTGTGCTTTCACGTACTTCGCCAATGTTCCTAGAAAGATTATTTGAATTAGAAGTACCTGAAGTATTTGATGGTTTAATTACCATTAAAAAGATAGTACGTGAGCCGGGAGAGCGTTCAAAAGTTGCTGTAGAAAGCTATGATGATAGAATTGACCCTGTAGGCGCTTGCGTTGGTATGAAAGGTTCAAGGATTCATGGCATTGTAAGAGAATTAAAGAATGAAAATATAGATGTGATTAATTTCACTAGCAATACACAATTATACATTACTCGCGCATTAAGTCCTGCTAAAATTACCAGTATAAAATTAGATGAAGATACTAAGCGCGCAGAGGTATTTTTAAAGCCCGATCAAGTATCATTAGCTATTGGTAAAGGTGGTCATAACATTAAGCTTGCAGGAAAATTAACTGGATATGATATTGATGTTTATCGTGATTCAGATGTAGATCAAGAGGATGTTGATTTAGAAGAATTTTCAGATGAAATTGAATCATGGATTATTGATGAATTAAAGGCTATTGGATGCGATACAGCTAAATCGGTTTTGGAATTGAGTGTTGAAGAACTTGTAAAAAGGACAGATCTTGAAGAAGAAACCATTAATGATGTTAAAAATATTTTAAAAGCTGAATTTGAATAATTCAAAAATTTAGTGTATTTTGCAATAATTTCAATTGAATTTTAACCTTCAAATATGTAACGTCTTCAAAAAGTAATCTTATTGCCACTGTTTCAAACAGAGTATTTTAAATAAAGTAAATATAATCAAGCACAAGTTAAAGCAGCATTAAAACAAAGCATGTCGGAAACACAAGATACAATAAGATTAAGTAAATTAGCACGTGAATTAAACGTAGGTATTGGCACCCTCATTGAGGAAGCCGAGAAAAAAGGAATTAAAATTGAGAATAACCCCAACACCAAATTATCGAAAGAAGTGGTTGAAGTGTTGGAAAAGGAATTCGCTAAAGATAAGTCGGTTAAAGAGGAGTCGAAAGCAATTGGATTAAGCACGCGTCAAAAAAAGGAATCAGTTGTTATTGAAGAAAAACACATTGAAACTCCTAAGTTTGAGGCAGTAGAACAACCTGAAATATTAATTAAAGACACTACGCTTTCGGCACCAGCGCGCGAAAAGAAAGTAGAAGAACAACCAAAAGAAAAAGAAATTCCTGCAATAGTTGAAATAGCAGCAGTTGCCCCTGAAATCATAGTTCCAGCAAATGAACCCGATGTTATTATTGCAAAGGCAGAGGCTTTTAACAATCCCAAAATAATAGGAAAGGTTGATTTAAGTGCGCTTAATCAAAAGACCAAACCAGAAAAGAAAACTGCTGCTGAGAAAAAAGCTGAAGTACAGAAAAAGAAAGATGAAGAAGCAGCCGCAAAAACTGCCGAAAAGCCAAAAGCTAAAGTAAAAAAGTCAAAAATTGAAGAAGCGCCTATAGAAGCTCCAATAGCAGCAGTTGAAGAAGTTATAAATGTTGTAGTTCAGGTTCCTGAAGAAGTTATTGCACCAGCTGAGGCCAAAGTAGAAGAAGTTGAAAATGTGCATGTTACTCAATATGGCAAATTAGATGGACCAACCATTTTAGGTAAAATTGTACTTCCCGTTAAAGACGATAAGAAAAAACCTGTTGCTTCAAGTAGCGGCTTTGATAAAAATTCAAAGAAAAAGAGAAAGCGTATTACAAAAGGAGCAGTAAACCCAACTGAGTTTAGTGCCAATGAGCCAAGAAAACCTTTGGGTGATGGTTCAGGAAATCCTCCTGCACAGCAACAACAGCAGCAACAAAGACCGCCATTTAATCGTGATAGAAGACCAGCACCAGGGGGTGACAATAGAAAGCCACATGTTGTAAAAGCTGAACTTACTCAAGAGGAAATAGATAACCAAGTAAAAGAAACGCTAGCACGTTTGAGTGGCGCTGGTAAATCAGCGGCTTCAAAATACAGAAGACAAAAAAGAGATACTGTTAGTCAACAACATCAAGATAGTTTAGAGGCCTTAGAAGCTGACAAAAAAGTACTTAAAGTAACAGAGTTTGTATCTGCTAATGAATTGGCAAGTATGATGAACACACCTGTGAACAACATTATTAGTACTTGCATGAGTCTTGGTATGTTTGTATCCATTAACCAAAGGTTAAGTGCAGAAATAATAAATATAGTTGCAGAAGAATATGGTTACACAGTTGAATTTGTTTCTGCTGAAACCACTGTTGCAGCTGAAGAAGAAGAGGATGAAACAGATGATTTATTGCCAAGAGCACCAATTGTTACAGTAATGGGACACGTTGATCATGGTAAAACATCTTTACTTGATCATATTAGAAAAGCAAATGTAATTGCAGGTGAAGCTGGAGGAATTACCCAGCATATTGGTGCCTATAGTGTAACTTTGGATAACGAACGAAGAATTGCATTTTTAGATACACCAGGTCATGAGGCTTTTACCGCTATGCGCGCCAGAGGTGCTCAAGTTACTGACATTGTAATTATTGTGGTTGCGGCAGATGATAATGTGATGCCACAAACCAAGGAAGCTATCAATCATGCGCAAGCAGCTGGTGTGCCTATCATTATTGCCATCAATAAAATAGATAAGCCAGGAGCAAATCCTGATAGAATTAGAGAAGAATTAGCTACTATGAATATTTTAGTAGAAGAATGGGGCGGTAAATTTCAGTGTCAAGAGATATCAGCAAAGAAAGGAACCAATATTGATGTATTGCTAGAAAAAGTTTGTTTAGAAGCTGACTTACTTGATTTGAAGGCTAATCCAGATAGAAATGCAGTAGGAACAATTATAGAATCTTCGCTTGATAAAGGAAGAGGATATATTTCAACAGTATTGGTTCAAAAAGGAACACTAAAAGTTGGAGATATTGTATTAGCAGGTTGCTACAGCGGCAGGGTGAAAGCCTTGAACAACGAGCGTGGTGTGAATATCAAAAAAGCAGGACCTTCTACACCAGCATTGCTTTTAGGTTTATCAGGTGCAGCACAAGCTGGCGATAAATTTAAGGTAATGAATGATGAAAGAGAAGCCAGAGAAATTGCATCGAAGCGTTTGCAATTGCAACGTGAGCAAGGATATAGAACCCAAAAACATATTACACTTGATGAGATTGGTAGAAGGTTGGCTATAGGCGACTTCAAAGAGTTGAATGTAATTGTTAAAGGTGATGTTGATGGATCAATTGAAGCGCTTGCAGATTCATTATTAAAATTATCTACAGATAAAATACAAATTAAAGTTATTCATAAATCAGTTGGACAAGTTACTGAATCTGATGTATTATTGGCATCAGCTTCTAATGCAATCGTTATAGGATTCCAAGTTCGTCCGTCGGCAAATGCGCGTAAATTAGCTGAGCAGGAACAAATTGATATGCGTTTTTATTCAATTATTTATGACGCTATTAATGAGTTAAAGAGTGCTATGGAAGGCATGCTTGCTCCTACTTTCGAAGAAAAAGTGGTTTGTAACATTCAAGTTCGTGAAGTATACAAAATATCTAAAGTTGGAACCATTGCAGGTTGTATGGTGTTAGATGGTAAAGTGAATAGAAATACTAAAATTCGTGTTATTAGAAATGGTATTGTATTACATACTGGAGAACTTGGTTCGTTGAAACGCTTTAAAGACGATGTTCGAGAAGTAGCCACAGGCTATGAGTGCGGCTTAAACATTGAAAAATTCAATGATATTGAAGTTGATGATATTATTGAAGGATATGAAATGGTTGAGGTAAAGAAATAAGCTACTTAACCTTAAAAATTAAGCCCTTTCATTGATTTGGAGGGGCTTTTTTATGCTGTAAAATTCCATTATTGATTAGAAGGTATTTAGGTAAGTTAGTTTAATTGGTGATAAGAGTATAATGAGTAGTCATTTTGTTGGTGATAACACCAACAATGCGTAAATATATCAAATGTTCTGAGGTGCTCCTGTTGGGGATAACTCCAACAAGGAGTATGCCACTGCGCTTAGGACTCTTCGCTTTGCTCAGCGTGAGTTCGTAAGTCTGTTTGGGATAATGCCAACTGGGAGTGTGCCACTGCGCTTAGGACTCTTCGCTTTGCTCAGCGTGACATAAAAGGAAAGAAGTGTGTTTTCGCTTTGCTCAGCGTGAGTTCGTAAGTCT
>CAMBZU010000081.1 GCA_945872355.1 Chitinophaga pinensis | reverse complement strand
ATAAAATAGGTTCCATAAGGCATATTTCCGGTGGTTGATGTACCTGTACCTATTGTAACAGCATTGCTAGTTCCTGCGCTTCCACCTGTTGTAGTGAAGTTAACTGAAGAAGAATAAGTACCAATTACACTACATACCGCTTGCACTTGAAATTCGTAAGCAGATCCTAAGGTTAAACCAGTAATTACATTACTAGTGGTTGTTGAAGTTGTTGTTACCCAAGTAGTACTTGATGTTAATTTGTAACGTACGTTATAACTTGTTGCCCCGCTCACTGCAGCCCAACTAAGGGTAGCAGCTGTATTTGTAATACTTCCGGCAGTTAAGCTCGATGGAGTTCCACATGTTGGTGTAGCCGCTCCACAACCACCGCTAGTTAACAAACTTGCACGGGCACCACCTACAGCGAATAAAGCTTGAGCTCTTGCCTTTTGACCCGTAGTTAACATATACATGCAAGCATCATCAACATAATCCATGTAATTCATAAACATATCACCATTAGGTCCATTGCTGCATGTAACTTTTGGAAATGTAGGACATCCATAATTTGATGTTTGTTGGGTAGGTGTATCAGTAACCAGGTCGCTCCCACAATTTGCATCACCCCAAATGTGTCTTAAGTTTAACCAATGTCCTACTTCATGTGTTAATGTTCTTCCTAAATGGTAAGGAGTAGATGTTCCTGGTACTGTTGAACTACCTACTGTGCCGAACAAAACTACTACACCATCTGTAGCAGTAGCACCACCTGGAAATTGAGCATAACCAAGTAAACCACCACCTAGATTGCAAATCCAAATGTTTAGGTATTTACTACTATTCCAAGCATCGTTACCTCCCTGTGCAGAGTATTTCATTGCATTGTTAGAGCTAAAAGAAGTTACTGTAGTTGATTTTCTAACAATTCCTGATGTAGCATTACCATTAGGATCCACTGTAGCCAAGCAAAATTCAATACTTGCATCTGCAGCTAATCCTGTAAAGGCAGCCGGAACATTAACAATATCACTATTTAATTTTCTAAAATCTTTGTTCAAAACATCTAACTGAGCTAAAACACGAGCATCGCTAATATTTTGTGTTGAATTGTTATATAAAACATGAAATACCACTGGTATTGTTACACTTGCTCCTACTCTGTTGTCTTCTTCAAGAACAAAATTATTCGTATGTTCTTCAATTTCATTCATTCTTTGTTGAAGAGCAGGATCGCTTTGCAACTGGTGATCCAAGTAATCCATAGTGCCGCAATTCCTTTGGGCAAAAACAGTACTGCCAAATAAGGCAATCACCAAACTAATTTTGAGTATTTTCTTTATCATTTTTATAGGTATCATAAATTATTACTTCAAATTAAAATAAAAAATAAAACTTATCAAAATAATTATCTTAAAAGTTTTCAATACTTTTTGCCTCATAAAAAACTATCAAATGAGTGACTTTATAATTCATACCATCAAAACAATTGATGAATGCAGGTTGTAAGTAATTGTACTTAAAAATACATTTCTTTTGGCATTTATTGAATTGATTTATCCATGTATTTTTTTTTTGCAATAGCTGCTTCCTATTATATTAATTTCTAAAAACACCTGGCCTTACAATTCAGGAAAATATAGGCACAAAAAAAGGCCTCTCGTAGTGAGAGACCTTTTAATTTTAGTTGTAATTGTTTTACTATTTATTTACAACAATTTTTTGTTTGGAAATTGCACCAGTTTGGTTTTGGCCAGCCAATACATAAAAACCATTTTCAAGGTTTGTGATGTTGAAAGAATAGTTATTCTCAGCATTTAATCTAAATGATTGAATCAATTTTCCTGCTTCATCAACTAAAAAATAATCACCTGCTCTTGCACCCTGCACTGTAAAGTTTCCATCACTAGGATTTGGGAAAACATTAAGGATTTCGGCACGTAACAGACTTGATGAAACTTCCTCCTTGGCTTTAATATCTGATGTAAATTCAGGAGCCATAGTTCCAGCAGCAACAACTGTTAAAGTATAATCTTCAACTTCTCCATAAGTAGAAACACCACATGAGGTTAAATTAGCGCCAGCACCTGTATCAGTTAATCTAATTCTCATACGTTTTGCACCTGTGCTTGTACCTGCAGGCACTGAAATTCCTCCTGTAAATGGTCCTACTCCTGCAGCTGAAGTATAAACTGTTTCACCAGCATTGGTAAACACTCCATTATTATTCCAATCAACAAAAACAATTACCTTATCGGTTGTATATGCACTACCAAGTGTAATGGTAATAGGGTAACCTGTTCCAATTGCTACATTGGTTGATAATGAAGAATAGTTAGAATAAGATGAATTAACAGTTGTATTATTAATAGTGCCTATTGTTACATTGGTAATTCTTTCATATGCAGTAGTAGTAGTGGTTGCACTACAATAGGTTACTGAAGCTGTTATTGTAACTGTAATACTGTTACTTGTTGCAGTAGCGGGACTAGCACATGCAGCACTTGAAGTCATTACACAGCTCACAATTTGAGCATTCGTTAAAGTTGCAGTAGTGTATGTAGCTGAATTAGTGCCAACATTTGAACCGTTCACTTTCCACTGATATGATGGTGTTGTGCCTCCATTGGTTGGAGTGGCAGTAAATGTTTTAGAAGCACCAGAAACACTTGGATTAGTGCCAGTAGTTAATGCAATAGCAACTGAAGGAGTTACAGCAGTTGAAAAACTAATTGTGATGCCATTACTTGTTGCTGTTGTTGCACTTGCACAAGCTGAATTAGATGTTAAAACACATGTAACTATTTGACCAGCAGTTAATGTTGTTGTAGTATAAGTTGCACTGTTTGTTCCAACATTTACACCGTTAACTTTCCACTGGTAGGCTGGTATTGTACCGCCATTGGTTGGCGTGGCAGTAAATGTTTTAGAAGCACCAGCGCATGAAGGATTTGAACCTGTAGTAATTGCTATTGTAATTGTTGGAGCAGAAACGGCATTAATGGTTGCTGTTAAACTATTCGAAGTTGCAGGGCTACCCACAACGCCAACTAAATTAGATGTCATTAAACAAGTTACAGCCTGACCGCTTGTTAGTGCAGTAGTTGTATAAGTTGCAGCAGTTGCACCCGCTACATTAGTTCCATTCAATCTCCATTGATAAGTTGGCAAAGTGCCGCCATTTGTTGGTGTGGCTGTGTATGTTCTGCTCGCGTTTGCACATGAAGGATTAGTACCTGCTGTTAATGCTATGGCAACCGATGCAGTTATTGTTGTTGTACAAGGCGTAATTTGATAAGAGAATACTCTTGTTCTTGCAGCACTTGCGCCTGTAGTTCCACCCATATATTCACTTGTACTCCAAAAAGTAACACCATCGGGATCAAGTGATGTATGTGCATAATCGCCCACACGATTTACTCCACCTGTTTGCGAACCTGTACCTGCTATTGCAACTGCCTCTGTAACTGGCAATGTTCCTAGTGGATCGCAAGTTCTTCTTCCTGTGTAATATAAACCAGGATATATTGATGTTGAGTTAGATTTCAAATAGCTTAAACCAATTGAACCATTGTTATCCATGGCAATACTACCCATCCAACGTGTGTTAGCATCGGGAGAATAAATTCCTTCTTGATACATACTCCATACTCCTGTTGATTGGTTTTGACGTAATTCGCACCATTTAATACTTCGCTGTGTAGTACTTATTTTAACTGCCCAATTCAATATAATTGTATTATAACCACTCCATGATTTCCATTGTGCACGATACATACAAACACCACCAATTCCATCTAATTTTTGTGTGGTTCCTGGTTGGGAAACATCATTCCAACTTGCATTATAAGAAGCATCAAATGCTGCTGTTGCAACATTGGCAGCCAAAGTTATTGTTGCTGTTGGTGTAGCTGGAGTCCAGTTTACCGCCATATTATAAATATTTACCCTATCAAAATAGGCTGTTCCCCATCCATTGTCAGAATAAGAAAAAATAGGACAAGGCGTGCCGGCTGGAGGCAAAACACCATCTCCTGCATCGCCCGGAAGCGGCACAAAGAAACCAGATTTTGGTGGCGTGTAATTCACATAAATTGAACGAGCACCCGGTGTTCCTGCTAACATTGCATTTCTTTCAAAACAAAATACTTTTTGTGTGCTTTGATTAGATGTCATGTAATAACCATCTTGCCAAACACTAAATTTTAAATAATCAGGAAACTGTGGTGAAACATAAGTGTAGGTGTAGTATGAACCAGTTGGATCATTTGTGGTAGAAACAGCAATGTATATTTTTTTATCAGTGCTTGAACCAAATTGAGCTAAAAACCAACGGTCAGCAGCTTTATCATACATTACAATCGGATCTCCTGCATTCGCAGTAACTGGCGACCAAAGATTTCCTAAAGTTGCTGTTAATGTTACCGCTCCAGTTACTTTATTATAAACTTTAAAAGTGGTTGAATTAATCATTTGAACATAATGATTTGGACCAACGGCCCCAGAAGGATCAAAAGGTCTAAATCCAGCGGCAGTTTGCCCCAACCAATTTGCTCTTGTTGGCTCTGCAGGAACATCACCCATTTTATCTTGCATCGTTTTTGGGTCGTTTCCATAGGTTGCGCTATTGACATCAGCTAAAGGAAATTCTGCAGCCACACGATTTTGGCGGTCTTTCGACTCTTTTTCTGAATAAATTTTAGTCTCATCTACCGGATTTTCGGCAAATATCTCACGCAGTGGGCGGGTTACGCCAAACTGCGATGCTATCACAACACCTGTGGTATTGTTTTCTTGTGCGTAGGTTTGTACAATCGTACAAAACGACAAAATAGTTAATAAAATTTTCTTCATTTTTTAATAATTTGAGTTTAAAATAATTATCTTATTAGCATAAATGTATGAAATTTTAACACTTAAACAAATAAAAAATGTCATCTAAAACTTTTTGTCAACAACTACAAAGATTTAAAATCTTGATTTGCTGCATCAATTGTTAATTATCGCACACAAATTGGTTCAATTGATTCTAAAATGTGCATAACTTTAATTCATCATTTGAACTCAAAATAGCTAAAATTAATTCAAAATGAACCCTTATTAGATTAAAAAATTGAAATGCTTTTACCTAAAATTTATAAAAATCACCCAGAAGTTCAAAAAAATTAATAACACAAAAGCTTTAATTTTTCACCATTCAAACTTAAATTATAAATACCTGATGCTAATGGCTCAGCATTTATTTGAAAAGTATGCTCATCCAAAATAATTAATTCAAATGGTATATTTCTTCCCGCAATGTCAGTGATAAAAATTGTTGGATTGGCTATTTTTTCATCAGTTGATACAATTATAAAATTACCATTATTAGGATTTGGAAAAATCCTAAATAATCTATTATTTAATTTAAGCATTGTTGATGTTACCGTTTGACAATATTCAGTTGACATCACTGAGCAATCTCTATCTAAATTCCAAGCTTCATAACTGTAACATCCAATACTATCCATAAATAAAGTATCACTGTTTACCCAAGCTATTGCATAGCCGTTCAAATACCATTGCACATGAGGCACGGTGTCACCAATAGCAATATAATTTCCATTTACTACAGGATTTTGAATTGAATCTACTGGCGGTGTAAATAAAATATGAATAGTATCATTCGCATAAGTTGGACAATAATTACTTATATTTCTTACCACAACAGTAATGTAATTTGTATTTTGTTGATAATAATATAGATTAATGAGGCTATTGTTTATGATGCCAGGATAACCATCAGAAAATAGTTGAGGAAAAGTGCCAGCCTGAACTGGAATTTGAGCCTGAAACATTTGGTTGGTGCACAAGCTATCATCAGTAAGCAATGTTATTGAAAAGGGAGCCGGCGCAGGCGCTACACCCCATGAAAACAAAGGATCTTAGAGAAACGCTGGTTTAATCTCATCACCTCTGTAACTATTACACTATCTGCAATATTTTCTGGTCCATTTTAATGTATGACATGAAAAACAATTGGTATTTCAACCGTTGTAGCATTAAAAGCATTGCCAATATTTTGTTGGATGTATTGATAGGCAAGCTGATTTAAATGTGCTTCTTGCTGATTAAATTGCGCGCTCAAAAAGCTTGCCGAGGATTGCTGGAGTGCATTCCACATATATTTTGCTGAGAAAAACTTAATTTTGAAAAAACAAGGAAGCAACTAAAAGCAAGAAAATATTTATTCATGTTGTGTAATTTATAAAGCTTACGCATAATTTAATGTTACTGTGAGTTTGAGTTTGCTTTTAAACTTTCAAATTATTGTTTTCAATCAATAGCGCATGCGCTAAAGCTCTTTGATTTTATACCTTTGCCTCTTTCAAAAAATTTAAAATGCTCAAATTTTATCAAACATATTTAAGATTTCTCTCCATATTATCGGCTAAATTGGCTGCAAATGTAGCATTCAAATTATTTTGTACACCAATTAATAAAAAGCTAAGAGACAGAGAAATCGAAGTGCTAAAAACTGCTCGTTGTGAAGACATCAAATTTGAAGATATTTTCATTAAAAAATACACTTGGGGAACTAGCAGTAAAACCGCATTATTAGTGCATGGTTGGGAAAGCAATGCAGGTAGCCTTGGTGCCTTTGTAAAACTATTAAATGAAAATGATTATAAAGTGATTGCCTTTGATTGTCCTGCACATGGGCAAAGCGGCGGCAAACAAACCACGCTGTTTAAAAACTCAGATGCCGCATTGCTTATTTGCAATCAGATTGGACATATTGATTTGGCCATTACACATTCTTTTGGCAGTGTTGTATTGATGAATGCCATATTACACAATAAAGAAATTAGTTTAGATAAACTCATTATGATTACCACGCCAAATGAGTTGCAAACGGCCTTTGATGACTTTTATGCTTTACTTAAAATAAATAATAAAGTAAGGTTAAAAATGGAACAAAAAGTAGAAAAAGTGTATCAGGTTAAAATTAAAGAAATGACGGCCAGTTCACTTTGCCATCAAATACATTTAGATATGGCAATGATTATACATGACAAACAAGATAAAATAATTCCATTTCATAATGCAGAAACAGTGGCAAAGAATTTAAAAAATTGCAAGTTAATTCCAATTGAAAATGCTGGTCATTACAAAATTTTATGGGATCAAAGAGTTGTTGATTTGGTGAAGAAGGAAATACTGATTTAAATGAATTACCTTTAATATTTACCTAGTAATTTATAAAATTTAATGCAGAAAAGTATTAAATGATCTCACTTCTAAGAATTGATCTGGTATATCCAACAGCAATATCCCCAAGTTTCAGATTACCAATCCCAATTCTTTTTAACACCAAAACTTCATATCCTAATTTATAGCACATTCTTCTAATTTGTCGGTTTCTACCTTCAATTAAAGTGATTTTAAATTTATTTGAAGCCATTTTTAATACTTCACATGGCTTGGTATAACTGCCCATAATCATAACACCAGTCGACATTTTTCTTATAAAATCATCAGTAACTTCTTGTTCAACTTCTACTTCATAAATTTTTTCTATGGTACTAGTTACATCTATTATTTCTTTATAAAGCTGCCCATCATTGGTTAAGATCATTAAACCTTGGGATGCTTTATCTAAACGACCAATTGGAAAAAAATAATCTTGAATGCCTGTTGCTTCTATTAAATTACTAGCTATTTCTTTGTTGAGCGTGCTCTCCACTCCTACGGGCTTGTGGTAAGCAGAATAAAATAGTTGCTTAGCTTTTTGAAGTATTTCTTGTTTATACTTTATGGTATTCAAGGCACTAATTTCCTGCTTCTGCAGTGCAATTTTATCATCAATAAAAACAACATTTGCGTTAATATCCTCTTTAATTTGTTGATGAGATAATTTGAGCTGCCTAACTAAAAAGGAATTGATGTGCATTAAATAAGTTAAGCTTACTTAGTTTCAGCTTGCTGAATATTCAATTCCTTCTCTATCAAATACGAATTTCTGTTGGGCGAATTTCTTGCAATTAATTCACCTAAAAAGCCGGCTAAAAATAATTGTGTACCAATCACCATACTGATCAAAGCCAAGTAAAACAAGGGTTGATCTGTAACATCACGCACATAAGCATGTTGATAAATATGAATAATTTTTTGGATAATTAACCAAAACGAAACAGCACCGCCTAATAAAAACATGAGTGTTCCAATAAAGCCAAAAAAGTGCATTGGTCTTTTACCAAATCTACTTACAAAAGTAATCGTCAATAAATCTAAAAAGCCATTCACAAATCTTTCTAAACCAAATTTACTTACACCAAATTTACGCTCATAATGTATAACAGATTTTTCGGTAATCTTTCTAAAACCAGCCCATTTAGCAATTACTGGTATGTAGCGATGCATTTCGCCATACACTTCAATGCTCTTGATTACATTTTTACGATAAGCTTTTAATCCGCAATTAAAATCGTGCAATTCAATGCCGCTCATTTTACGTGTGGCCCAATTAAATAACTTTGTAGGAATAGTCTTTGATATGGGGTCATGGCGTTTTTCTTTCCAACCAGAAACCAAGTCAAATCCTTCGTTCACAATCATATTATACATTGCAGGTAATTCATCAGGCGAATCTTGCAAATCAGCATCCATCGTAAAAACTACCTCTCCTTGAGCAATGTTAAAGGCAGTATTTAATGCTGCGCTTTTACCATAATTACGTTGAAATTTAATTCCTTTAATTCTATCATCATTGGCGCTTAATTCAGTAATAATTTTCCAAGAATCATCGGAACTTCCATCATCTACAAAAATAACTTCGTAAGATATTTCATGCGCAGTTAAAACACTGTCAATCCATGTGGCAAGCTCTTTTAAAGAATCTTGTTCATTCAATAAAGGGATAACTATTGATGCTTTTATCACTATTGATTTTCTTTAATGAAATTATTAAAATTTGTATTTTCTCTTTTTAAAAAAGCTGCTGTAATTAGTGCAAAAATAGCACCCATTATAGTATTAATAATTATCGTAAAAAATGCCATTACAATTGGCGTAGTAAACATTCTTGTATATTTTAAAGCCTCTTCTATTTGATCATCAGGCATTTTCTTTCTCAGCATTTCTTCTTCTGCCTTTTCAATAACTTTATCAATAAATGATTGATCGATAAATGATAAATACAAGTACATGAAAAATGCTAAGATAATTGAACTAAAAAAAGCAATTAACAAACAGCTGGAAAATGCTTGGCCATAATTCATAAAGCCATCATTATACTTATCTCTAAAACTTATTGTTCCCCATGAAATTATTCCTATGGTAAGTAAATATCCAATCCATTGCTGCACGTTTGAGGCGTCGAGGCCTAAGCTCATAAATATTACACTCACTATGCACAACGAGCCCCCTAATATGAGGCCAAAATTCATTGCATTTTTTGTATTTGTCATTATTGTTTTAGTTAAAAAAACGGCCAAATATAGCAATTCAACAATAGTTTTTAACCAATTTAAAATTTGAGTTAACAAATATTCTATCAAAAATTATAATTATTAAAAATTTAATTGATACATTTGTTGATAGTTAAGAACAAACAATTAATAAACATATACAATGAAAAAATTATTTTTATTTTTATCAGTAGCAGCTTTTTCTTTTTCAGTTTCTGCATCTAATTTAACTAACGACGGAAAAGATAAAGACAAAAAAGAAGGCAAAAAAGAATGTACTAAAGAAGGTAAATCTTGCTGCAAAAACAATGCTGCTAAAGCATGTGCTAAATCAGGAGAAGAAAAATCTTGTCATGAAGGCAAAGAAGCAAACAAAGCAAACACAAAATCAAAAGCAGCTGACAAAAAGTAATTGCTTTGTAAATTTTAAAAAAAAAACCGTTTAGTATTAAACGGTTTTTTTTTGCTTTCTATTTTTTATGGCTAATTAGAATCAACCCTGTTAACGGTTAACACGCCACTTACCTTTTTCAACTTTTTCATCAATTCTGTTAAGTGATTTGTATCATTCACAAACACCATCACAGCCCCTTCAAATATGCCATCATTGGTATCAAAGCTAATGGAGCGCATGTTTACGTTTAATTCGTTAGATATAATTTTGGTGATATTGTTTACAATTCCAACCTCATCGGTACCCGTAATTTTTATGCCCGCTAAAAACGAAATACTTTCTTGATTGGTCCATTTTGCTTTTACCACACGATAGGCGTAATTACTCATTAGCTCAGTGGCATTGGGGCAATTAACGCGATGAATTTGAATACCCTCATTTAAAGTTACAAAACCAAATACATCATCGCCCGGTATTGGATTACAACATGCCGAAATTTTATAATCTATTTTATCAAGATGCTCGCCAATAACCAACATATCTGCCTTTCCTCTCACATTAGAAACCAATTGCTCCAATGTTTTTAGCGCAGGTTTATTAACTTTAGCTTTTACTTTAATGCTGCAATCTTCATTAATAGCATCTTTCACTTCTTTAATGGTTAACAAACCAATAGCCACTTTATAATATAAATCTAGCAAAGTTGGAGCGGCAAAAAACTCACGTATTTTTTCTAAATTAAGTTTATTTACAGTTACTTTAAGCTGGTGTAAACGCTTTAACAGCATTTCTTTACCTTCATCAGATTTCTTTCGCTTCTCAATTCTTAAGGCTTCTTTAATTTTTGATTTAGCTTTTGCTGTTACCACAAAATTAAGCCACTCTTCTTTTGGCTTTTGCTTGCCCGATGTAAGTACCTCTACTTGATCGCCACTATTAAGTTGATGACTTAATGAAACTAATTTATTATTTATTTTGGCAGCGATGCATCTGTTACCAACATGTGAGTGAATTTCATAAGCCAAATCTAAAGCAGTAGAACTATTGGGTAATGTTTTCAATTCCCCTTTTGGGGTAAACACGAATATTTCTTCCGAAAATAAATTTAATTTAAAGTCATCGAGGAAATCAAGTGCGTTGCTCTCAGGATTTTCAAGTAATTCTCTAATTTTTTGAATCCATTCATCGAGCGCGGTTTCAGAAGCTGAAGATTTGTATTTCCAGTGCGCGGCATAGCCTTTTTCGGCAATTTCATCCATACGCTCTGTTCTAATTTGAACTTCAACCCACTTGCCATCAGGACCCATTACTGTTGTATGCAATGATTCATAACCATTTGCTTTAGGCGTAGAGATCCAATCGCGCAAGCGGTCAGGATTGGGATGATAAAAATCAGTAACAATTGAATAAGCCCTCCAACTTTCGGATTTCTCTGATTCTAAAGGGCACTTTATAATTATTCTTATCGCAAAAATATCGTAAATCTCTTCAAAAGATACCCCTTGCTTTTTCATTTTATCCTTAATAGACTTAATAGATTTTGAGCGACCTTTAATGTCAAAATCCATTCCCGCATCTGTTAAAGAATTAATGATGGGCAAGCTAAACTTATTGATATACCTGTTTCTTTCTCTTTGCGTATTAATTAATTTCTGATTTATATCTTCATAAACTTCAGGCTCAGTAAATTTCAAACCTAAATCTTCGAGCTCAGTTTTAATTGCATTTAAACCCAAGCGATGTGCTAATGGTGCATATAAATAAAGGGTTTCACTGGCAATTTTCAATTGCTTATCGCGCTTCATGCTCTCTAAGGTGCGCATGTTATGCAACCTATCGGCCAATTTAATTAAAATAACGCGCACATCATCACTTAAGGTGAGCAACATTTTACGGAAATTCTCTGCTTGTAAGCTAGATGTTTGATCAAATACACCCGAAATTTTGGTTAGGCCATCAATAATTTTTGTCACCTTTTCACCAAACATCATTCTGATGTCATCTAAAGATATATCAGTATCTTCAACCACATCATGCAAAAGCGCACAAACCACCGATGTTGGGCCCAAGCCAATTTCACTTACCGCAATTTGAGCTACCGCAATAGGATGATAAATGTATGGTTCACCACTTTTTCTGCGCATATCCTTGTGCGATTCTACGGCAAGGTTAAACGCTTTGCGAATAATTAATTTATCGTTTTTATCCATCATGCGTTTGCATGACTTTAATAGTGTACGATATCTTTTCAGAATCTCTTTCTTCTCTAACTCTAAATCAATTTTAACCTCTAGCATATTTTGTTGGCTTAACAATGGGTAAAAATATGCTTATAGTTTTAATATATTTACGCTAAATCATATTTTTTTTAACGATGTATTATTAACAAAAATAGCACTTTACATTCGCCTAATTTATTTGTATTAAAATGCAATAATAAAAAGGAGGCATCAGCCCGCAAAACTAGTTACTTTAAAAAGGCAATCAAGCTTAAGCAAGGTTTTTAAAATATGCTAAGGCAAACCGATAGCTTCAGCCAAAGCATCATGTTGAGCTTGTGATAAGAACGTTTTGAATAAGTGTTGCTTTATCAATTTCAAATTTTACAATACGGATTTTAGGATTATAACTTGGGGAATAAAAAATTACTAAGTGTAGATAATCTGATTAAATTTGCATTTTTATATAATATATGCTGAACTATCACGAAATTTTAACGGTTCCAGGTTTAATTAGTTTGCTTACGCTATCTGTTTTAGAAGTTGTTTTAGGAATAGATAATGTAATTTTTATTGCCATTGTTGCAACTAAACTACCAAAAAAGGAGCAAGCCAAAGCAAGGGCAATTGGTCTTTCATTGGCGTTAATTTTCAGAATAGGTTTACTTTTCAGTATTTCTTGGATAATGAGTTTGAAAGAGCCATTATTTAATATATCAGAATTTGCTGTAACTGGCCGTGATCTTATACTTTTTGGTGGTGGTATTTTCTTATTATACAAAACCAGCATTGAAATTTTTGAGAAAATTTATGGAGCCAAAGAAGAAACCCAAAATAACAATGCGCTTACGTTAAAAGGTGCTATTTTACAAATTGTATTTATTGATGTAGTTTTCTCCTTCGACTCTATACTTACCGCTGTTGGCTTAGTTACTAATGTTTTATTGATGATTTTGGCTGTAATAATTGCTATGTTATTTATGCTGCTAACCTCAGCTTGGGTGAGTGATTTTATTAACAAACATCCAACTATAAAAATGCTGGCACTCACTTTTTTAATCATGATTGGGTTTGTGCTCATATTAGATTCACTGCACCTGCATATTGACAAAGGATATGTTTATGTGGCCTTAGGCTTCTCTATTATGGTGGAAATGCTTAATATGGCATACAGAAGCAATGCGCGTAAACGAAACGAATAATAAAACACCAAAAATTTAGTTTTTAAACTATTTCTGCTAAGGTCTTTTTTAGTTGAATACTTGCTGTTTCAAATTCATTTTTTAGCGTATTTACAATGCTTTCACAACTTTGTATGTTGTGTATCATTTCAACCGATTTACCTGCACACCAGAGCGTTTTGTAATTTCCTGGCTTTACAGAATCCTCTAACTTTTTCATGCCTCTAATTTGAGTGAGCATTTTAAAGTATTTTTTTACTGTTTTATTCTCATTCAACACTTTCTCAAACCAACTTTGCTGGTAACCTATTTTCTGTGCATAAGGTGTGTTGATAATGCTGCAAGGTGTGCCCGAAATTTTAGTTGTCATTACAATATTATCCATACCTGCATTTACAATTGCATCTTTATATTCCTGACTCACTTGCGCCTCGGTACTTGCAATAAAGCGTGTGCCAATAGAAAAACCTTGTGCCCCCGAGGCCATCACACTCAGCATAGCATCGCCAGTAGCAATGCCACCAGCAGCAATTACAGGAATGTTTGGAAATTTTTTAGTCAAAGCAGGAATTAAGATATGCAAAGGATTAGGCCCTGCATGCCCACCTGCCCCTTGTCCAACAGCAATAAAGCCATCACAATTTAACGAAGCACATTTTTCGGCATGCGCTAAATTTGTAACATCACAATATACTTTTCCGCCATAGGCATGCGCTTGCTCAATTACTTCTTTTGGATTGCCCAATGAGGTAATAAAAAAAGGCACCTTGTTTTCGATACAAATAGCCAACTGTTTTTTGTATAAAGGATTTGATTGTTGTACAATTAAATTTACACCATAATTGCCTTTAGCATTGCTTGAAGTTTTATAGTTATTAAGTGTTTTCAACAAGGCATCAAGCTCGCCATCTTTTCTATAATTTAAACTAGGAAAAGTGGCCATAATGCCAGCATTCATGCCACTTATCATCATTGCCTCATTGCTCACTAAAAACATAGGAGCCATAATAATTGGAAATGCTATGGCTAAGTCTTTGGTTGTTTTATTGGATAGCGTCATCATTCTAAATTTTGATATCATTGAAAAATTGAATAAGTTTATGAAAAATTTTTGACAACTCAATTTATTTTGAGGATTGAACTTAATTATATTTAAAATTATGGAAATAAAAAGAGTTTTTGATCTATTACCGCACTTTTTAACTAATAATGCCAGACCTGATGCACTTGTGGCAAAAGAAAATGGCACTTGGAAAAAATACAGCACT
>CAMBZU010000080.1 GCA_945872355.1 Chitinophaga pinensis | reverse complement strand
TTATACAAAACAAATAGTCCAATTTTATTGAACTATATTTTGTTATATCGGCATTAACCATTGTAAATTTATTAAATAGCTTTGGGCTATTTAATAAATACAAATGGTATAAGATTTTAAATTATTGGTATAATTTATAAATCACATTGGTATAAAATAATTAATTCAGCAGTTTGTTGCATCCTAATGATTAAAGTTGGCTTAATAAAGCCTATTTTTACACCTATTTTTGAATGCTTTTTAATTCACTAAAGTAAATAAATGCATTTAATGCATGATTTATTATATATTTTATAAATTAAAAAATAATACATACATTTGTAGGAGTTATTATTCACTATTGTATATATTTTAACTTTATGACTGATTATTCATACAGAAATTGGGATGCAATGAGCGATAAAGCTCTTTCCCAACACCTAGGTGCGTTTATAAAACACCATCGCATGGAACAAAATAAAACCCAAGATGCTTTATCTAAGGCTGCAGGCATTAGCCGATCAACACTAAGTTTATTAGAACGAGGAGAAACAGTTACTTTGTCCACCTTGCTGCAAGTGCTGCGTGTGCTTAATCAACTTTATGTATTAGAAGCCTTTAATGTGGTAAAAATAATTAGTCCCATGGCACTCGTAAAAGAAGCTAAAGCACAGCGTTATAGAGCTCGGTCAAAAAAAGTAAAATAGTTTAGCAGAAAAAAACATGACTTTAGCTGAAATTAAAATATGGGATGAATTGGTTGGTGCTGTAGCTTGGGACGAAAAAACAGGCTTGGCCAGTTTTGAATTTGATTCGAAATTTAAAAAACTAAGCATTGATCTTGCACCACTTAAAATGCCAGTGAATGGGGTAAAAAATATTTTTACTTTTCCTGAACTAAGAAAGGAAAAAAATGCAGTATTTGATACCTTTAAAGGCTTACCCGGCTTATTGGCTGATACATTGCCTGACAAATATGGAAATCAATTAATTAATAGGTGGCTAGCGCAGCAAGGCAGACCGCAAGACAGCATGAATCCTGTAGAAATGCTATGTTTTATTGGCAGCCGTGGGATGGGTGCTTTAACGTTTGAACCTGCGCATATTAAGGAAAATATAAACACCTTTGCCATAGCAATTGACAGCTTGGTTGCCATTGCTCAAAAGATGCTTTATGAAAGGGCTTCGTTTAATGTGAACCTGCAAAAAGAAGAAGAAAAAGCTGTATTGGAAATTTTAAAGATTGGAACTTCTGCAGGCGGAGCGCGACCTAAAGCAGTGATTGCATATAATGAAAAAACAGGCGAAGTAAAATCGGGACAAACTAAAGCTCCGCAAGGCTTTGAGCATTGGTTAATTAAATTAGATGGTGTTAGTGATGTGCAGCTTGGCTCAAGTAAAGGCTATGGCCGTGTAGAAATGGCTTACTACAACATGGCTCAAAATTGCGGAATTGAAATGATGCCTTCTAAACTATTGGAGGAGCATGGACGCGCGCATTTTATGACTAAACGATTTGATAGAGAAGGAGGTGATATTAAACATCATATTCAAACTTTTTGCGCTTTAAAACACTTCGATTTTAATTTAGTAAATAGCTTTAGCTATGAGCAATTGTTTCAAACTATGCGTGAATTAAAGCTAAACTACAAAGACAACGAGCAAATGTTTAGAAGAATGGTTTTTAATGTAATTTCAAGGAACTGTGATGACCATACTAAAAACTTTTCTTTCTTATTAAAAAAAGGAGGAACATGGGAGTTGGCCCCAGCCTATGATATTTGCCATGCTTATCGTCCAGAAAGTGAATGGGTAAGCCAACATGCTTTGAGCATCAATAACAAAAGAAAAGATATTACTAAGTATGATTTATTATTGATTGGCAAATCAATCAACTGTAAAAAAGCGCCTTACATTATTTCCGAAATTAATGATGTTATTAAGCAATGGAAAAAATTTGCAAATGAAGTAGATGTTAAGCCCTCGCTGCGTGAGGCTATTCATAAAACGTTATTGAATATTGTATAATTTGGGTTTAACCCAAATCGTATTAGAAACCTACTCAAATTATTTTCATTCAAGCTAAGGTTCACTCATTGAAAAGAATCGCATAGCCGGAGTGCCTAGTTAAAATACATTTTTTAAAGACACTTAGCTAAGCAATAATTAATTCGGAATGCGATGAAAATACTGAAACCTAAGTGCATAAAAAAGTGCTTTTGCTTAGGAACAAAAGCGCTTACAAACTATTATCGTAACTATTAAAAATTTAAAAATCCTGAAGCCAATCCTAAAACATCAACACTTGGTGTAGCTTGAATTACAGCTGCCTTGGTGTGATCCTTTATTGTTTGAGCATTGAAAGTCATTGTAATATCGCCAGCTTCAACATATTGCAAAACATCTAAATCGGGAATAGAAGCCACTGTAAAATCTTTATCAGTGCCAACAGGAATATCAATTTGAGCAACGATTTCTTTAATACTTAAACCATTGGCCTTAATACTTACTTTAATAAATTTAAAATCATCAAATCTTAAGTCACCTTCAGTAATTTTAAAAGCTATACTTTTAAATTTGAATGTTTGCAATTTTCCAACTTTAACATCATATTGCTTTGCAATTTCATCCACATCATACCTTGCTGTTGCTGCTGTTTCTATTGGTCCAGCCACTGACAAAGAATCTACTTTAAAATTCAATTGTTTACTATTTATTTCAAATCCTTTATCTTTTGAACATGAAGAAAAAGCCATTGCAATGCTGAAGATAACGGCAGAAAAGAAGATATTTTTTTTCATCTATTTTTGATTAAAATTTAATTGTAAATAAAATACTTTTTATTAGCAGCGCTCAATCACAGCTGCGTAGCCTTGCCCCACTCCAATACACATGGTAACTAAAGCAAATCTTTTATTTTGTTGATGCAATTCTAAAGCTGCACTATAGAGTAATCTTGCGCCACTCATGCCAAGCGGATGCCCTAATGCAATGGCTCCTCCATTAGGATTTAAACGTGGGTCATTGTCTTCAATTTTCCAACTGCGAGTGCATGACAATACTTGTGCAGCAAAGGCCTCATTTAGTTCAATAATATCTATTTGATTTAAAGTTAAACCTGCTTTCTTTAAAGCAATGGCAGAAGCCTCAACCGGGCCTATTCCCATGATGCGAGGTTGCACACCGGCTGCGCCATTGCTCACTATTTTGGCCAATGGTTTTAAACCATGTTGTTTTATCCCACTTTCTGAAGCAAATAAAATGGCTGCTGCCCCATCATTCAATCCGGAAGCATTACCTGCAGTTACAGTTCCATTTGATTTAAATGCTGGTTTTAGCTTAGCCAAAGATTCCATGTTTGTATCTTTTCTCATAAACTCATCTTGAGAAAAAATCTTTGCATCACCTTTTTTTTGGGGTATTTCAAGTGCAGCAATTTCTAGTTTAAACCTTCCTTTTGCTTGCGCGGCAGCAGCTTTCATTTGACTATGCATTGCAAATTTATCTTGATCTTCTCTCGAAATACTATGTAATTCAGCTAAGTTTTCAGCGGTATCGCCCATTGCATCTGTCCCATAGAGCTCTTTCATTTTTGGATGAATAAAACGCCAGCCAAAACTACTATCAAATAATTGTTGATCTCTTCCAAAAGGCGCCGATGCTTTTGACATCACCCAAGGACCACGTGTCATATTTTCAACACCACCAGCAATTGCTAAATCAGCATCGCCAAGCATAATACTTCTGGCAGCAGCAACTGAAGCCGACAAGCCAGAAGCGCAAAGTCGATTGACAGTTTCCGCTGGAATAGTATGGGGCAAACTTGCTAAAAGCAATGCCATACGTGCCACATTTCTATTGTCTTCGCCAGCTTGATTGGCACAACCTAATATTATTTCATTAATAGCAGCAGGATCAACACCACTATTTTTTTCCATTAGTTTTTTGAGCACAAAAGCTGCTAAATCATCTGTTCTTACTGCAGCTAATGTACCACCAAAATTACCGATAGCGGTTCTAATGCCATCAATTATAAATGCATCTTTCATAAATGTGTTTTAAATATGATACAAAGTAAAGCAATAAATTAATTGAATGTAATAAAACAGCTAATGAGCTATTTATTTTAAGCACTGCAGTTCAAGAACTAGCAATAAACACCTCACCAACAAATCAATAATAATGCTTGAGAAATACATTATTATAGAAGAAGATTGGCGACTTCTATTTATTAAAATGAAAAATTAATACCTAATACACCGTTCAATCTTTGCGAATAATAATTATTCCAGATCTGATATGGATGAGCTGCCAAATTATTTAATTTTATAAAAGCAGCAACTTTTTTAGTGTATCTATACTCTGCATTAATACTTGCATCAACATATCCATTTAACTTACGTTCTGCAATTTTAAAATCTATTCCTGTGCTAGTATATTTATCAAACTGCGAAACTTTAGCATAGCGCGTGCCAACATAAAAAATATCTAATCCTAAAATAATTTTATCTCCCAAATTATAAGTTGACTTCACTCCTGCTTCAATTACTGGCAATTGCCAAGGCTTCAATTCCTTATCCATAGTATATTGATTGAATGCAAGCCATGCTGCAATGGTGGTTTTATTATCCATTACATAACCCAATTCGCCATAAAAACGTGCTATTTTTGCGTTATCATAAATTACATTAAAAGCAGTTTGCAGTGTATCAAATAAATGTGGTGTGTTTACAAACAAAGCTAAAGAGTCAATAATTTTATAGGCGCCATTGACATTAAAATATAAGTGCTGATTAATATTACCTCTTAAACCAACTACTGCATCTAACTTTACAGTTGATGTTGTAAAATTGATTGCCGGAGAAATAAATGGATTTGTTGCTGTTAAGCTGCGGAAACTATTTCTATAACTATAACCTTTTACATCGGCATAAATAGATAAAATATCCTCTACAATATTGTATTTGCCACTGATGTCGGGAAGGAAATAAGTTTTACCTTGATCTGTTTCTATAACTACATTAATTCCTAAACGGGCATGCCATCTTTTACCACTTGTTTTTACAAAAGGGTTAATGGTAAAAATAGCCGCTTCACTTGAATCAGGCGAAGATTGATTCCCAAAATAATTAAACAATAAGCGTCCTCCATATAATTCATTGCCTACTTTTTTACCCAGTGCTGCCATCAAATTAAAACTATTTTCTTGATTTTTTAGTTTGTCACTGAAATTATAAAATCCTGCGCTAAACTCATGATAAAGCGCATTCTCATTTTTTGTATTTTGAATTAAATCCGAATTAAATTCAAGCAAATTATAAATCTGTCTGTTTTGAGATTTGGTGTAAATGGGCTGCACATCATTAGAATCTTTATCATATCCATAATAATGAATGGTATTATTTTTATACAATCCTTTCACATTTATTACATGGTCGGGCACAAAAAAGCTCGCTTCTGCTTTTAAATTATTTTCGGAGCATCCTGCATAACCTTGATTTTTAATATTGCCCGCAGATGAAAAATGTTTACCCGAAAAAACATAATTCATTTTTTTAGAACGGCCGCTTCCTATGTAGGCTTCGAGGTTAGAAGTAAAATAATTTCCAAAACCAATTTTTGCATAATTGTTACTCAACTTTTGTAATGGTTCGCCTTTCATTTTAGCAGGCGTAATTGGCTCTAATTTATAATCGGTAACAAAGGTTTTATTGATATTGCTGTAATCAATATTCGTAATGGCTGGCGCAGAATCATTGATTGCTGGATTGGTATTAATTTTTATTGCATCGGCCAAAGTGGGTTTATAATCTTGCACAACATTTACTTGACCCGCATTTAAACCATTGCCATCTATTGTTTGCGACATGATTATGTTTGACAGCATGCAAAAACTAAATAAGAACTTTATTTTCTTCATTATATTCTTTTAAACCTTTTTTTTATAAAATTGATGAATTAATATTTGCTGATGAACAATTAATACTAAGTCGTTACAATTAAAAATTGCTCCTCTCTTGCAATAAGTAATTCGCTTTTTGAGGATAAATTTATTTTCATTCGTTATTCTTTTTTTCTGGTTCCGGCACAATAGGAGCATCAAAAATTTCATTTTCCTTTTCTACAGGCAATTCAAATTTAATTTCAGTTTCTTCTGGCGTTTGCAATTTATTTTTTAGTTCCTCCTCTGCTGCAATCGTGTTTAGGCTTTCTTGTGCTTCTTTTACTAATTCGGGGATCTCACATTTTTCGATAATACTTTTTAATGTTTCTTTAGCTTGAAAATCATCAGCCATTGCATGATAATTTTTTGCCAATAGTAAGAAACCTTTTGCAATCCAATAATCATAAGATGGCACCCTATCGGCCAATTCAAAAATTGTTTTCTCTGCTTCGGGATAATTGTTCCTTTTATGATACAACTCAGCCAAATAATAATGTGCCTTAGCCCCAAATTCTGATTGCGACATCGCAGAAGTTTTTATTAAATCTCCAATGGCTAATGAATCATTGCCCATTTCGGCAGCGGCTCTTCCTCTAATAAAAGAACTTTCACTAAGCAGTTCGTTTGAAACTTTTGCACTTGCAATAACTTTTCCAGCAAATTCTATTGTTTTTGCATGATCAAATAATAAAGCATAAGCACGCATTAAGCCTGTTTTAGCTTCTAAGATATTTGAAGGTGTTTCAGCATTTGCCAGCAACATTTCATAATAATTAGCTGCAGCTTTGTAATCTGCTTTTTTATAACTTAAGCTTGCAGCCTTAAGCATAGCATTCTCTGTAAACTTATTTTTGTTTTGGTTTATTACATATCCATAACCCAACAAGGCATCTTCAACATTAGTATTAGAAGCGCATTCAGCCATGTAGTAGTTTGCATTCAACAAAAAGAAACCATTGGGAAACTTTTGAATATATTTTTTAAAATCATTTTCAGCTTGTGCACAATCGCCTTTCATAAAGCGCAATTCAGCAGCTTCATAAGTAGCAGAATCAATAGCCGCATTGCTATAATTTAAACCCGATTGATTTTTTACATAATTCTCAAAAGCGTCTACATCACCAGTTTCAACATAAATATTGCGCATAGAATTTACCGATTCTTTTGCTTCTTCTGAACTAGGGTACTTTGCTATAATATCTTTATATAATGTAATTGCTTCATTATTTTTGTCCATATTAAAATATGCCAAAGCCGTTTTTAGCATGGCCTTTTTAATGTAACTACTTTTAGGATGCTCTATTTGTAGTTTACCAAAATAAGCCAATGCTTTGTTATAATTTTCATTTTGCATGAATGCATTTCCAATTTCATATTGTGCATCATCTGCATAATTTGATTTAGGATATTTACTCAAGAGGATTTCCAAATTATTTATTTTTTCTTCTGTTTTAGCTAAAAGACCTAATGCACTGGCCTTTTGAAACATTGCATAATCTGTATCAAACAAATTTAATTTTATTGCTTCTGTATAAAATTCAACGGCTTTATTGTAATCGCTTTTCATAAAATAACAATCGCCAATTCTTACATAGGCATCATTTTTCATTTTTGCACTTGCATCATTTTTTTCAGTCGCAAATTTTCTGAATGATATAGCGGCATCTTCGTAGCGTTCTTTTTTAAAATGGCAATAACCAATGTTGTAATTTACATAGCTAAACTCCTTGTTTAAAGCTGCTCCAGGAAATAAACTAAATTCATTAAAACCTTCAATTGCCTCATCGTATTGCGCTTGTCTATATTTTGCATCGGCAATCCAATATTTTGAAATTGCATTTATTTTTTTATCTTTTCCAATACTCAATGTTTTATTAAAAAGCAATTGTGCGTTTGAATAATCTCTATCATTAAAGAATTCGATTGCTCGGTAATAAGTTATTTTTTGATAGGCAAAATCCATTTCTAAAGATCTTTTCTTTATTTTCTCCATAGAAATTAAAGCTTCCTTATAATTTTTAGTAGTTAAATATACATTAACCATATACTTAAATGCTTCATCTAATCTTGGAGATTCGGGATAGGTTTGAATATATTTATCAAAAGCATCAATAGCTTCGTGATAAGGATTATAGGCCAATTCGTAAGAAAGTTTTGCATAATTAAATAAAGCATCTTCGGCTAAATCACTGTAAAATGTATCAGTTGATGCTGCTTCATAACTATTTCTGGCCAATTGTTTTTCTGAAATTAGAAGATAAGCATGTGCCAATTGATAATAAGCCAGTTGATTTAAACTGTCTGCTTTACCAATTACTTTTTTGTAATTATCAATTGCCTTGGTATAATTTTTTGATTTGTAAAAGCAGTATGCCAATTGATAATAATCTTCACGTACAGGCTTTGCTCCTTTTTCAAAAAATTTATTTAAGTAAGGCAGTGCTTGTGTGTATTTTTCCATTCTAAAATAGGCATCTCCAATCAAGTGTGCCAGCTCTGGCGATCTTTTTACATTAGCCGAATCTAACCAAGGTTCTGCAAAAGCAATAAGCTCAGGATACTTTTTTTGCATGTAGTAAATGTGTGCTATATAATATGGCACTGTTGGATAAAAGGGTGAACCAGCTTTAAATTTTTGAAACCCGTTGAGGGCAGTTTCTAAATTTCCTTGGCTATAGGCGATATGAGAAAAGTAATAAGAAGCAGGGGCGGCGTAATTGTTTTCAATATCTTTAATCTCACTAAACAAGAGCTTAGCCTTTTCATATTCGTTTCGTAAAAAATAGCAGTATCCTTTTTTAAACTGATATTCGCTTTTTTGTTCAATATTATGAAAATCGCGTTCAGCAATTTTCTCATACCAATTTAAAGCATCCTTAAAACTTTTAGCACGGTAATCTAAATTCCCTAAACTAAAATAAGCCATCTTAATACGTTTACTTCCTGGGTAAAGCTCAATAAATTTTACCATTCTGGCTTCAGCATCGCCATTAAAAAGTTCTAAAGCACAAACCGCTGCATAATAACTTGCTTCGGCATGCTCTTCAGTATTGGCTTGATACACATTGCAAATTTCATCAAAAGCTTTTTGTGCCGCAGCATATTTTTGTTTGTAAAACAATTCTGTTGCAATTTGCAATCGTTGCTGTGCAACAGTATTTACCATTGTTTGCTGCGCATTTGCAAACGCTATAGTAAATATGAATGTTAGAATATAGGAAAACCTAAGCAAAATGCTATACATTATTGTTCTTTAATTTAAATGGTTAAAAGTAAAGTGTTATAGAGGTGTTGATGGATAGGTTACTTTCAAGTTTTCAACGTTGGAATGTTAAGATTGATTCAACTTGTTTTTTATTTAACCCTAATTAACAAGCGTTAAGCTTTGATGTTAATGATTTATTGGAATTAAATTGAGTGTGAGCGCTAACAACAATGCACAATAAATTATTTATTACTCAACATAAAATAATAAATTCGCAACAATTTCTTTTCAATGAGGTTTGATGTATTACTATGAAAAGAAACCTAAAATTAAAGATGCAATGTATATTTTAAAAATAAAGGGCAAAGCTAAAATACCTGATTACATTCAGTTGCGTGATGAAAATTTTACACTTAAGGCTTACTTTAGAGTTGATAGACCAGAAAAAAGCCTATTGAAATTTGGCTACAATGAGGAGCAAATGGAAAAATTAATGCAAATCATTAAAGATTTGCCTTTTGGAAAAGTAATGAAATTAGAAATATAATGGAAGCAAATGTAATTGAAATCAAAAATGTAACAATTTATCAAGGTGCTAACCTGATATTAAGCAATGTTAATATTGATGTAAAGAAAGGTGAGTTTTTATATTTGATTGGCAAAACAGGAAGTGGAAAAAGTAGTTTGCTGAAAATGCTTTACGCAGAAATTCCCGTTAAAGATGGAAGTATTACCATAGCCAACACCGAATTGAAAGGGATTAAAGAGAAGGAAATTCCTTTTGTAAGAAGAAAATTAGGAATTGTGTTTCAAGATTTTCAATTGTTATACGACAGAACGGTGAATGACAATCTTATTTTTGTGATGGAAGCCACAGGTTGGAAAGATAAAAATGAAATGAAGAAACGTTGTGATGAAGTGTTGTCGAAAGTTAATTTAGTAAACAAAGGGGTTAAGATGCCTCATGAATTAAGTGGTGGAGAACAGCAAAGAGTAGCTATTGCGCGCGCTTTGGTTAATAATCCTGAAGTTATTTTAGCTGACGAGCCAACAGGGAACTTAGATCCTGAAACTTCTGAAGGTATTGTACAACTGCTTAAAGATCTTTCACTAACTGGCTGCTCCATTGTAATGGCAACACATGATTTTATGGTCTTTAAAAAGTTCCCTGCACGCATTATCAAATGTGAGAATGGCGAAATAATTGATTCAGGGGTTGTTGTAATTTCTTAAAAAAAAATTGAGCACTGATCACTAAACCTAAGCTTTGGCAGGCTATACTATTTCTTTGTTTACTGCCGTTGCTTCCATAACTGTTTGTTCGTATACATTGCGCCAGCCCTCCCATGGATGAACATTGCTCAATGATTCATTGTGCCACAAACTCATAAAAGTACCTTCTACCTTTTTTATCTCTTCAATAATTGGCTTTATTTTGTTGATAGCATCATCAACATCAACCATCATATAATACCGTAAAGAGGCATCCATCACTTGAAAAGGATGTACCCTTAATTTTGTTTCTGCTTCTAAATCTAAATCGTAAAAATTAAAAGAATCACAAATACCTGCTCTAAATCCAATTTCCGAAGCGTATCCCATGGTATAATCATTGGTTATACCCAATTCCATTAAATGATGATAGGTTTCAGGAAAACTTAACTTTAAAAAATGCTGACGACTTTTTGTGATTTCGCGGTTTAACACCTTGCTTAAACGAAGTATTTCTTTCGGCAACTTAGCTTGATTATAATTAGATCCATAAGAAGGATGTATACCTACTTCGGAATTGTCAGAAATTGACTTAATCAATTCGCAAAATTTACCGCTTGTAATAGGTACATTTTTGTCATTTATACCATAGGAGGCAAACAAAATAAAATACAATGTTTTTAAATTGTATTTACGCTGTATTTCTAGCTGAAAAGCGTAAGTATCATAAGGGTCTTTTTCAAAACCTAACAATACTTTAGTTCGCTGACTTACAGCTTTAAAATCGAACTGTGATATAGATTTCAAATAGCCACCAAAGGTGCGCACCAAGCCTTTTTGTTTAAAGGCCCAGGCATTATCAATATCAATTGTACTTATGTATTTATATTGCCTATCTAAAAATTGTATTGCTGGATATTTCGCTTTTAATAAATCTCTAAGGGCATAGGCCCAAATATTCACCACAGGTTTTTGCAAAAAACCGTTCATAAAAGCCAAACTATGATGCGCTTCAAAACGGTGATGACTATCATAAATAGTAGGCAAATATTCTTCGTACCTGCTTACCATATAAAAACTTGCAGCAAAAGGATCGAAGGGCATTGAAGAAAATCGAGTTGTAGCAAAAAAAACAGGCATCTCATTGATGCCGGTTACTTGTATCTCTTGATCCTTAAGGCCTGACTCAAATAACAATTGTTTAGCACAAATAAATAATTCATCTCCAATGGGATGAAAAGCGTAACTAAATTTTGGTTGTTTTGATTGTATAAATTCTCTTGAATCATCAGTAAGTATAAATTTAACTCCTAATAATTCAGTTATAATTAATTTAAAGGTATAACGCAATCTATTGTTTATCCTTGGTACGTATATTAATAATTGCTGAGGGTTCAATTCTTAGGCATTTGTGAGATAACAAATAAACTAAGAATTATTGATATTGAGAAAACTAGTTCATTTTTCTTGCTTTTAAACAACGAAATCGATATTGAATATGAATTAATAGGAAGGAAGTAATGGCCAATTAACTTGTTACTGTAACTGTTTTAATAGTGCACTGGAAGAGTTATATAGCTGTAAAAAATTAATTTAATTAATATTACTTATACGATATTGCTTTTTCTATTAAAGTTTTTGAGTAAAAAAATTGTTTCTATCCATTTGTTCTAATGAATCATGACGAATTAAATTGCAGTTGATATGGCAATTTATGAAATCTAATGCGTAGTTTGTGCTCGTATTGTTTTGCTGTGGTTAAGGCTGGCAAAATCAATGCTGATAATTGTTAGTTATAGTCTCTATTGCTAACTATTTTTCCAAATATATGGTTTTAAGGAATTTACAGCTCATTTTTCTTCAAATAAAATTGCCTTTAAATTAGCCTACTTACAATAATAATATTCGTTTAACTTTGGCCTCTATTTTAACTAAAAACTATGGCTATTGAAAGTGCAGTAAAAGTGAATGATGACATCACAAAAGAAACGCTATTAAAGGCTTTTGAATTGATGTGTTGTGCTAAATCAATGACGCTTTTATATGAAGAAAACAAAGAAGTAACAGCTAAATATGTACATGCCACAAGCAGAGGCCATGAAGCAATTCAATTGGCCATTGGGCTTCAACTTAAGCCTCAAGATTATTTAAGCTGTTATTATCGTGATGATAGTATTTTACTAGGCATTGGCATTACACCTTATGAGCTAATGTTGCAGTTATTGGCTAAACGCGATGATATTTTTTCTGGTGGTCGTTTATACTACGCGCACCCAAGTTTAAATAGAGATAACATGCCTAAAATACCGATGCAAAGTTCTGCTACAGGCATGCAGGCTATTCCAGCTACAGGTTTGGCAATGGGAATACAATACAAAGAAAAGCAAGGATTAAATGACAACAATATTAAAGATGCTCCACTTGTTGTTTGCTCTTTTGGAGATGCCTCTATAACCGAAGGTGAAGTTGCAGAAGCCTTTCAAATGGCGGTTTTAAAGCAATTACCCATCTTGTATTTAGTACAAGATAATGAATGGGACATTTCTGCGCATGCTTCTGAAATTAAAGCACAAGATGCCAGCGAATATGCTAAAGGATTTAAAGGATTAGAAGTAAGAACAATTGATGGTACTGATTTTATGCGTAGTTATAAAACAGTAAATGAGATGCTTCACATCATTAGAACTGAGCGCAGGCCAATGTTATTACATGCTAAAGTTCCTTTATTAAATCATCATACAAGTGGGGTAAGAAAGGAATGGTACCGTCATGATTTAGAAGATGCCGCAAAGAGAGATCCTTTTCCAAGGCTAAAAAATCAGTTAATTCTTGAAGGCATAACAATTCAACAATTAAAAGCCATAGAAGAGCAAGCTGAAATAAAAGTGAAGGCCGATTATATAAAAGCACTTGAATCTCCTGATCCATTTGCTGAAGATTTATTTAATCATGACTTTGCTCCCACGCCAATAATTGAAGAAAAAGGAGAAAGAAGCCCGCAAGGTAAAGATAAAACTGTGATGGTTGACAGCGCGCTTTTTGCTATTAGAGAACTCATGGATAAACATCCCGAATGTTTGTTATATGGCCAAGATGTGGGCGCGCGTTTAGGTGGTGTGTTTAGAGAAGCAGCTACATTGGCTCAAAAATTTGGCGATAATCGTGTTTTTAACACACCCATTATGGAAGCCTTTATCATTGGAAGCACAGTTGGAATGAGCGTTGCTGGCTTAAAACCAATTGTTGAAGTGCAGTTTGCTGATTATATTTGGCCTGGACTGAATCAATTGTTTACGGAGGTAAGTCGTTCATGTTATTTGAGCAATGGCAAATGGCCAATAAGTTGTATCATTAGAGTCCCGATAGGCGCTTATGGTAGTGGTGGTCCATATCATAGCAGCAGTGTTGAATCTGTATTGTTAAATATTAGAGGAATTAAAATTTGTTATCCAAGCACTGGTGCTGATTTAAAGGGACTAATGAAGGCAGCCTATTATGATCCAAATCCAGTTATTATGCTTGAACATAAGGGTTTATATTGGAGCAAAATTAAAGGCACAGAAGATGCAAAAACTGTTGAGCCAGATGAAGATTATATTATTCCATTTGGAAAAGGCAGAATTGTAATTGAAGCTTCAACAACAAATATTGAGAAAGGCAAAAGCGCTCTGGTAATTACCTATGGAATGGGAGTTTATTGGGCTCAAGCTGCAGCAGCAAACTTCGATAATCAAATAGAAATTATTGATTTAAGAACATTATTTCCTTTAGATGAGGAACTTATTATTGAAAAAGTTAAACTGCATAATAAAGTAATGATTTTAACAGAGGAGCCAGTAAACAATGGTTTTGCACAGGCATTGGCGGGTAAAATACAGCAACTATGTTTTAAATATTTAGATGCACCAATTGAAGTTGTGGGCGCTGAAAACATGCCGGCTATTCCTTTAAATGCTACTTTGGAATTTACTATGTTGCCTAACGCGAATAAGGTAAAAGAAAGATTAGAGTGCTTGTTGGGGTATTAATTGTGAATGTTGAATTGTGAATTGTGAATTTTGAATTGTGAATTTTCTCTTTTAACTTTCTACTTTTAACTTTCTACTTTTAACTTTCTACTTTCTACTTTTAACTTTCTACTTTCTACTTTCAACTTTCAACTTTCTACTTTCTACTTTTAACTTTCAACTTTCAACTTTCAACTTTCTACTTTCTACTTTCTACCGTAACCCTCCCTTATTTTGGACAGGTTGTAAATATACAAATTCCGATTTAATTTTGCATCGCTATTCATCAAACGGAAGTGAGCTCTGCTGGAGAGCAACTCACCAGGGATAATGATTGAGCCACGGAGAATATCCAACAATGAT
>CAMBZU010000079.1 GCA_945872355.1 Chitinophaga pinensis | reverse complement strand
GGAAGATTGCGGGTCGAGCCCACAATGACGCTATTAGTGGCTAGCTTTACACAAAAAGTATTTTGCTTAACCTAATAACATTGGCTTTTTGCTTAAGCGCTTTACGAGATTTTTTATTCGTAAACATCAAACTCCATTCTGGCATTGGCCACCTGAGTTTGATTTCCAAATTTATTCATTTTAAATTTTAAATAGCCCACCATGGCAATCATGGCTGCATTATCGGTACAATATTCAAAGGGTGGTATGTGGGCTTGTATGTTATTTTTTTGAGCCACTGTTTCGAATGCTTTTCGGAGTGCGCTGTTTGCAGCAACACCACCAGCCAAGCCAATGTGTTTAACTTGGTATTCTTGAGCTGCTTTTTCAAATTTATCAATCAATATTTTTACAATTCTAAATTGTATTGATGCACAAAGGTCAGCCAAATTTTGCTCAATAAAATGAGGATCTTTTTGTTGTTCTTTATTTATTAAATTTAGGAAGGCAGTTTTTAAACCGCTAAAACTAAAATCATAGGCAGCAATTTTAGGCGTTGGAAAATTGAACTTTAAAGGATTTCCTGCTTTAGCATATTTATCAATTAAAGGGCCACCAGGATATGGCAAACCAAGTATTTTAGCTGTTTTGTCGAATGCTTCACCCGCAGCATCATCAAGACTTTGCCCAATAATGGTCATGTCAAAATAATCTTTCAATAAAACAATTTGTGTATGACCGCCTGATACCGTTAAACATAAAAAAGGGAAGGCAGGAATGCTTTTACCCGAATCAATAAAATGTGATAAAATATGCCCTTGCATGTGATGCACATTGATTAAAGGTTTGTTAGTTGCAAGTGACAATCCTTTTGCAAAAGATGCCCCCACTAATAAAGAGCCCAATAAACCCGGACCTTGCGTATAGGCAATAGCATCAATATGATTTAAATCAATATTTGCTTTGTTAAGTGCCTCATTCAATACAGGTACTATATTTTGCTGGTGCGCTCTAGAAGCTAGCTCTGGCACTACGCCGCCATATTTTACATGTATTTGTTGAGTGGCAACAATGTTGGCAAGAATTTTGCCATCTCGCAAAACTGCCACGGCAGTATCATCACAAGAAGATTCTATGGCAAGTATAGTTACTGAATTATTTTGCATGCGATTGCAAAAGTGCAAACAATTATTGAATTTGCATTTAATGGCAATGTAAATACTTAAACCTTTGTAATATTGTTTATTTTTGAAACCAAAATAGTGAGTTTGTTAAAAAAGATAAGAAATATAACATTCATTGTAATCGGCAGTTTGCTGATTATTTTGTTAATGAGCTATGCTTTAATTAGAACTCCTCGCGTGCAAACTTATTTGGTAGGAAAGGTAACAAATTACCTGTCAGAAAAACTAAATACCAAGGCACATATTGATGGTGTAGCTATTGAATTCTTTTCTAAAATAGTGTTAGAAGGTATCTATATTGAAGACCTGCATAAAGACACACTATTATATGCTAAGAAACTAAAAGTTGATATTCGTAAATTACTTATTTCCAAAAATATTATCAACCTTAAAAGTGTTACCTTAGATGAATGTAGGTTTAATTTGGTGCAATATAAAAATGAAAAAGACCTCAATTTTCAATTTATTATTGACGCATATGATAATGGAGATACCACAACAAGCAAAAATAAAAAGCCATTAAAAATATTTAGCGATCAGCTTTTACTTAACAATGTAGATTTTTCATACGACTACCAATCTGACACAAGTAGTTTTTCTGGAGTAAACTTCGATCATATTCATCTTAAAAATGTAAATGGAAAATTTGAAGACATTAAAATAATAAATGATACCATTTATACAAACATTAAAAGTTTAAGCTTAAGAGAAAAGAGTGGATTCCATATTTATAAAATGTCGACACCATTTAAAATTTCTTCCAAGGAATTGAAGTGTGAAAAGTTAGAACTTGTAACCAATAGAAGTTATTTAAAAGGTGTATTAAAATTTGAAACAGATACCTGGGACGATTACAATGACTTTGAAGAAAAAGTATACATGCGAGGTGATTTTAAAAACACCAAACTCAATTTTGGTGACATTGCCTTTTTTACTAAGGAACTAACTGGCATCAACAAATTAATTGAATTTGATGGAAATATTAAAGGAACTGTTGCCAACTTAAGAGGCAGCAACATGCATATTAATTTTGGCAAAAAATCAATTTTAAAAGGCGATATAAAGATGACCGGATTGCCTTATTTTGATGTAACCTTTATTCAATTAAAGGTAAAAGAATTAATTACTTCTGTTGAAGATATAGAAGGAATTCCTTTGCCCCCATTTGATGCAAAACAACACATTAAACTCCCACCAAACTTTGTAAAATTAGGAGTTATTAATTTTAAAGGAGATTTTACTGGCTTCCAAAATGACTTTACCGCCTACGGTGACTTAGTAACAGATTTGGGTTCAATTTCATTAGATATGGATTTGAAACAAACTAAAAATGAATTGCCAAAATATAAAGGGAATTTAAAATCTGATCAATTTAATATTGGAAAGTTTTATGGCATTGAAAATGTGCTTACTAAAGTTACACTTGACATTGATATTAGCGGCAAGGGTTTAGAAAATGAAAATGTAAATGCTACTGTAAAAGGTAATATTAACAACCTTATTTGCTTCGACTATAGCTATAATAACCTTAGCATTGAAGGTAATTTTGCAAAAAATATATTTAGTGGGAAGCTAGAAGTAAACGATGAAAACCTATCCTTAAGATACAATGGGGATATAGATTTCACAAATAAACTTCCAATGTTTTACTTCCAAACAGATATAAGTTATGCCAATTTAACAAAGCTAAACATCATAAAATCAAGCTATGATAGATGGATAAGTACAAATGCAAATTTTAACTTTGAAGGAGATGATATAGATAACATAAAAGGTTCCTTGGTTTTTAATAATATTGTATACAAAGACAGCTCTTCTTTGCTTAAGCTGAAGAAAATAGAAATTAATGCTTTAAATACCGGTGGAATAAAGGACTTAATTTTAAAATCAGATGCTGCTGATGCAAGAATATCGGGCAATTTTAAACTTCAAGAATTAGAAAAAGATTTCATTCACCTCATCAATCAATACTTACCCTCTGCAGGATTAAAATCAAGTGAGGTGATAAGTAAGCAGCATTTTACGTTTGAATTAACAACTAAAAATTCAGAAGGAATTTCAAATTTATTGTTGCCAGATGTTGTTATTAAACCACAATCGAAACTTACTGGAAACTTTAACAACATTGATAATGATTTTAATTTAAAGCTTCATTTGCCAGCGCTTGTGCTCTTTGAAAAAAAGATGAACAATGTAACTATTTCAAGCACTAACAACCTGCAAAAATTAGCATTAAATTTAACTTGCGATTATGTTTTAATTAGCGATAGCAGTAAAATTGAGAACATTACTTTGAACGCCCAAGCCTTAAGTGACTCCATTCAATTTGGATTCAATTTTCACAATAAGGAGTTGATTAAAAATGCCGCTGATTTAAATGGTACAATGGTATTTCAGGCAGGAAAAAATATAGATTTATTTCTTAAAAAATCGAGTATAACGGTGGAGGATTCACTTTGGGTTTTTGCCAATAATAGTAGGGTGCATTTTGATTCATTAAACACCTCATTCGATAACTTCAATTTGAGACATAACAAACAAGCACTCACACTCGAAAGTAGCAAAACCACAGGAGATGACTATCAAATTACAGTTAATTTACATGATTTTACATTGTCAAATCTGAACCCTTTTCTTAAATCTTCGGATATAGCATTAAAAGGCCTTTTAAATGGCAATGCCTCATTTTCTGGGTTTGGGAAGAATATTATTTTTTCTACTTCATTGGGCTTTGTCGATTTCAATATTAATAATGAAAGTATTGGCGATGGAAATATTATTTCGCTTTGGGACAGTAAAAAAGAATCTATTGCATTAAATGGAAATTTTATGCGTGGCACCTTACCCACCATTGGTTTTACTGGCTTTTATTATCCAAACAACAAAGAAAATAGTTTAGATATTGAACTTCAATTAAAGAAAACACCATTAAAATTATTTGAACATTTTTTAGAAGGTGTAATGAGCGATTTAAGAGGCTATGCAAGTGGTGAATTATTTTTACAAGGCTCGTTAAAAAAGCCTTTACTTACAGGCGATGTAGAAATTCAAAGAGGCGGCTTTAAGGTTGATTATTTAAATACATCATACTCTTTTAATGGTCAAGCAAAATTTGTAAAAAATGATATTATTTTTGAAAATATTGTTTTGTTTGATCAGTTTGGTAAAGAAGCAAAAGTGAGTGGCAGTATGCCTCATGATTATTTTAGTGATATTAAATTAAACCTTAGCATAAACATTGATCATTTTTTTGTGCTTAATACCAACGAGGTATTAAACTCTTCTTATTACGGGAAAGCATACGCTACTGGATTAATTAAATTTAAAGGAGATTTAAATAAAATAATTATTGAAGTTGATGCAAAAACTGAAGCTGGCACAAGATTTAACATCCCATTATCAACCCCAGAAGAAGTAAGTAAAAGTGGCTTTATTCGTTTTATTTCAAAGGACACAACAAATGTTGTAGCAAAAGAACAATACAAAGTTGATTTTACTGGCATTCAAATGAGTTTAAATTTAGAAGTTACGCCAAGTGCCGAAGTGCTCTTAATTTTTGACAAAAAAATTGGGGATATCATTTCTGGCAGCGGCAGCGGAAATATAAGAATGGATATTAGTCCGCTTGGAGATTTTACAATGTATGGCAATTATGTTATCAGTAAAGGAAACTATTTGTTTACACTAAAAAATGTAATCAACAAAAAATTTAAAATTACAGAAGGAGGAAGTATTAATTGGAATGGCGACCCATTTGGCGCAGATATTAACCTCGAAGCCGTGTACAAATTGAGAACATCATTAAATGAAATTTTACCATCCGACACCACTAAAAGGCGAGTACCTGTGAACTGTATGCTAAAAATGAGTGATAAATTAATGAATCCAACCATTAAATTCGATATTAAACTTCCACAATCGGATGAGAAAATTCAGAATGATGTGCGCGCCGCAGTTAATATGGATAATGAATCAGAATTGAACAAACAAATGTTTTCTTTATTAATGCTTGGAAGATTTTTTCCTCCCAATGAAGCTGTATCATCAAGTAGTTTAGGACTATCGCAAAACACTTCAGAACTACTCTCGTCGCAAATTAGTAATTGGCTCTCGCAAAGCAATGAATTTGTTACCTTAGGCGTTAATGTGCGCGCGGCAGATAAATCATCCACAAACGAAGTACAGGCAAGTTTGAGCACACAACTGTTTCAACAACGTTTAAGTATTGATGGCAATGTTGGTGTGGCCAACAATACTTCAAGCGCAAGTAACTTGGTTGGTGATATGAGTGTTGAGTATAAAGTTACAACAGATGGCAAATTAAGACTGCGTGCTTTTACGCAAAGTAACGACTATACCAATTTAACCACCATTGCCCCTTATACACAAGGAATAGGCGTATTTTACAGAGAAGATTTTGAAACCTTTGGTGAACTTTTTAAAAACTATGGTACTAAACTTATGTTTTTCAAAAAGGAAAAAATACCACAAAATGATTTAATAAACGATCAAAATTTAAATAATTAATCTTTAACATAAACTCTATACTCCCATGGTTTTAATGTTAATGCATCTTCAATTTTTAATGTTCCCTTTTTATCAGTAAACAGCTCCGTATAGCTTGGCGCGAATAAATATCTATCAAATTTAACTTGGGCTTCTTTATTAGATAAGTTCAGCATTACAACTACTTCATCTTTCCCTTTTCTTCTGTAATAAGAGTAAACCTGATTAGGATTATCATTCAATATTTTTGCAAACATACCACCAGATTCAGCATGCAATAGCGCATTATTTCTTCTTTTTAAAGAAAGCAATCGCGTATAAAAATCAGCATCAGCATAATTGCCCCAAACAATAGGATCTTTATCATAAATCTTTAATTTTTTGTTTAAGCCAGCTTCTTGCCCACTGTATAAAAGAGGCATTCCATTGAGCGTTGCACATAAAACATAAAATGCTTTTGCACCATCACCAAACCTTTCTTTTTCTGTTTCATTCAAAGCGTTTTCTTCACTATTGGTGGTAAAATACATTCGCACCGCCTTTGGAGAATAATTAAATTTATCTTCTCCCAAATAATCATCAATAGCCCTTGCTGGATATTCACCTTTAGCAACTTTTTTGAAAATTTCAAACCCTTTCCAAGTATATGACATATTGAAAGCTGCATGCAATTCAGCCTTCTCTGCTTGTGCAAGCATAAATAAATTTGAATTAGCAGTTACCAATTCCTTACGGGCTTCAAACCAAAAATCAGTAGGTACCTGCGCTGCCAAATTGCAGCCAAAACCATCTATTTTAGCATCAGTTAACCAAAACTTCATAGCGTCAATCATTGCAGCACGCGTACCTTTGCTATCGTAATTTAAATCAATTACATCGCCCAAATTGGCTGCAGGTGGTACAAATTTTCCATCTGCACCTTTGGTATAAAAATCAGGATTGGTTTCTGTCCATTTATGATCAGGTGAAGTATGGTTAGCAACCCAATCAATAATCACATGCATTCCCATAGAATGAGCATAATTGACCATATGTTTAAAATCATCCATTGTTCCATACTCTTCATTCACGGCCTTGTAATCTTTTACCGCGTAATAGTTGCCCAAACTACCTTTTCTTTCCTTTATTCCTATTGGATGAATAGGCATAAAAAACAGGATATCAACACCCATTGACTTAAGTCTTGGAATTTCTTTTTCGAAGGTTTTAAAAGTTGAATTCTTTGCATATTGACGAAGATTTACTTCATAAATACTACTATTGATGGACCACAAAGGTTGATTAATGAAAATTTTATCAACTGCCTTTTTTATTTCTTCCAGATTATTTTCTACTTGTGCCATGCTATTAGAAAGCAAGCCTAAGCTTAAAAATATTGTACATAAAATTTGTTTAAATTTATTTTTCATAATGCATTTATTTGTTTATTTCTTGTAGCTTTTATGCTTAATTTTTGCTCTAAATAGTTCAAACGAAAAATCAATTTTACTTCTGGCAGTTTTGCTATCAAAGAACTTTGCCTCGTAACTTTAAATGATTTTTGTGCTAATTTAAAATATTTATTTTTACCATTAATGATACAGGTTCAATTTCCATGTTGTGAGCACCTGTTATGATCTAATAATTATTTACACAAATTTAATATCGGCATACTTTTAATGCAACTCTTGAGCAAATTAAATAATTTTATTTTAAGTTAAAAATTAAAATGGTTAACAGTAATTCTATTTCATTTCAATAAAAATTTACGGAAATACCAAGTATATTAGCTATAAAAGATATTAATTGTGCTAACGTTTTATATTCAATTTTATTTTCAACAAAGCTATTTTTCTTCTATCCTTTTTCATTATCCCTAAATTTTACATTTATAAAAGTATAGGAAACAATACCAATGTGATTTATAAATTATATCAATAAATTAAAATCTTATATTGGTAAATGCCAATCGGAAAAAAGTTTGGTACAAATGCGGTGAAACAAATTTGGGCATTACTTATTTCGCATCAGTATAATCTTGCAAAATGAGGATTGCCAATTTTTTAAATTAAATGATTCCATTGATTACGCTTCCGGTAGAAAGCAAAACAAACAAATAAGGTAAATAACGCAATAGAAATTCATTCAATTTACTTTAATTAAAAAGCGCTGCGCCTGCTTATTAAACACCTTCCAAAAAGAATTCAAAAGCTACACTAATCAACGCTAAACAGATACAAACGTGCAGGCACGTTAGCAATTTCTTCGCTAGACAGGTATAAACTTGTATTGTTTTTAAATGCTACAGCTTCCATTTGGCCGAGCTTATCGTAAGGACCTAAATTATATTTTCTTGATTTTCCTTTTAAGAAATTATCGCCAGTAAATCCTTCTATCATCCAAAGAAAACAATCCGCCTTTTTATTGTAACCTACTAAAGCTATTTTCTTTCCATCGGCACTTATATCGGCACCTGTAATTCTACCGCCACTGTTAAAACTACCTAATAACTTTGCCGGATAATTACCTGGTTGAGTTGGTAAACTATATAAATTGGTGCTATCGTTCAACCTATTTTTGGTGAATAAATAGATTTCATTATTAAAACAAAACATTGCCTCGCAATCGTAATTGTGCTTTTTCGACACATCAAAACTCTTTTGCGCTGGATAATAAAAATTGATAGTTCCATTTGATTTTACTTCAAAGCTGCTTTTTTTAATTTCCTTTAATGGAATTAAATAAATGGCCAAATTTTTTCTTTCTCCTTCGTTATTTCCAATATCACCAACAAAAAGAAAGTCATCATTCTTTGCTAAATCTTCCCAATCATTGTTTTGAAAATTAACTGCTGTTAATGCTTGTTCAATATGCGCATTTTCAGGATTCATAAGCATTAATTGATTTGCCCTTCCCCTATCGTTATGTGTAACCAAAAGACCATTCAAAATAGCCAAACCAGAGGTTTCTTTTATACTAACATGTAGGTCTGCAATCAATTTTAAATCATTTGATTTCGCAGCATTAGTGTCTGTTTGTGTCGCTGCTTCATTTTTATTTGAAGTAGCTGTGATGCTATTTCCGCAAGCAATAATAGCTAAAGTTGAAAGCCCAATTACAGCTATTATAATAATTGCACGAAAAGTATTTATTGTATTTTTAAACCTCATCAAAAAATACATTTACTTTTGAAACCCCTTCCAATTTATTTAATTCATCTGCAAATAAGCCAGCTTTATTCATATTTTTAAGCACCACATAATAAGAATATTCAGTAAGCTGTGCATCATTTTCACCCACCTTTTTAATATTTATCAATTTATATTTTCTACAATAATTCCCTAATGTTTTGTGTAATATCGCTTCTGGTTGAGTAGCACTTTTAAAAAGTATTTGCACCAAATACTCCCTTCTCACCTTAACATTTTCGTTTAATAGCGAAGCCACAAAAACTACCGTTCCAATAAAAAAAGTTCCTGTTAAAGCTATAGCGAATGCACCTGAGCCACAAGCTAAGCCAATGGCCAACGCAAAGAAAATAAACATAATGTCTTGTGTATCCTTTACTGCTGTTCTAAATCTAATGATAGACATAGCTCCAACTAAACCAAATGCTCGAGCTAAATTGTTTCCAATAACCATAATCACCATAGCAGTAATTAATGTGAGCATGATAATAGAAATTACATAGCCAGAAGAATAACTTACACCTTTGTAAGTTGCACGATACAAAATAGCTACTAAAACACCACAAAATAGCGCCACCAGCATATTGGCTAATGCTTCAGCAGGGCTCATGGAAAACATAAAAATATCTTGAAATTGAGTATCCACTTTATTGTAACAATTTATAATTATAGGTTGATATTTCTGAATGTTGAAATGCAGCAGCATATTTTGATAATGCTTCGTGTTTCAACTCAAATTCTTGAATAATTGATTTGCACCACGATGGCATTCCTCCTTCAAAATATTTTACTTCTAAAATAAAGGCATCTTTCCATACATGAGTCAATCCAATATCACTAAAAAGCTCATTCAAATCGGGAAACAAAGACGCTCTTATGTTTTTATCAAATGTAATACGAACACCTGGGTCAAATTTTCCATGATAAGGCTCGCGGTCATATACTACCAAATTCACAGCACGCTGCGCATCACGATGAAGATGATAAAGAAAACGCGAAGCATCATCTTTCATATGTTCACTAATATTACCAAGTGACCGCTTCAACTGACCTGTTTGGAGGGTTTTATCTAACAAATCATACATGGTAAGCGCTCTATTCTTAGCCACCCTATTTCCAAATTTACGTTTAATTTCTAAAAAAACTTCGCAACCCGAAAAGTAATTATTATAACCTCTAATTCTCAGTTTCAATCTATTCTCCAAGCCTTCTGTTTTTTCACTCAAAGAGTCAAAATGTGGGGTGTCGAAATAAATACTTCTAACCGTATATTCCGATTTTGAGTCAGTTTGATCGGCATTTAAATCAGGTACTAAAAATGGCATGAATCTTTTACGCAAAGCTTCCAACAATTCATTATTCACTAAGTATTTTCTTTCGTATCTTAATTTCATATTAGCTGCCCTTGGTGGTTTTAAAAATCCTTAACAAATAATCTTTAACACTAATTTCCGGACAAGAAATAACAACCTCAGCCATTGTTCCCGACAATAATTCTTCATTAAAAGGCCATAACCCGGTAACGTAAAATGCCTGTCGTCTATCAATAATTTTTATACTATTATCAATACCAACAATAGTTCCCTTACTTTCTACAAAATCAATTGTGTCATTTAATTTTAAATAGTCTCGTTCTTTAAGTTGCACTGGAATAACTCCCACCCAGTTTGAAGTATCTCCAATAGCTATTACATTTTCACCAATCTCATTTTCTCTTTGCAGCATCACCATCCCTGCCATAGGTGTAGTAAAAGTAAAATAGGCTAATCGCTGACTTACTTGGCTAATTTGAGACTCAATGTTGGCAATTCGGGCTGCAACCAATCTTGCTTGTTCTTTCTTTTCTCCTGTTGAAATTGATAAATACCTCGCCTCCGCAATGCCCAATTCAATTTCCTTAACATTCAATTTATTAATTTCAATATCATATTCTTGCTGAGGAATAATACTATCCTTAAAAAGAGAAGTACTCCTTTTTAATAATTTCTTTTGAATATCAAGTTGCTCTTTAGCGAGCTCCAATTGCTCTTTAGCAGTTTTTATATCCTCTGGCTTTTGACCTGTTGTAAAGAAATCCATTTCAGCTTTCATAATGCTGAGTTCTCCTTTTAATTGTATCAATTTTCTCTGCTCTTCGTTACTTACAATCCAGCCAATAGTATCACCAACTTGCACATACTTTCTATCTGAAATTTTAGGATTCAATAAAAATTGCACCACATCACCTCTTTGAAACTCTGTAATACCGTAGCTTCTAACAACTCCTTTGATATTATCTTTAAACGATGATATTAAATTACCATCACTTGTCCTCACCAAATTAAACTCAGCTGCAGGCATAAATAGCGCTTTCGATTTAATTGTATATGGAATTTTCACATAAATTGATGCAATAATAACTATTACAATTACTACAATCAAAGAAGAAAAAACAATTATTCGTCTGGAATTCATTTTAGCAAAATGCTTATTAAAAGGTTCGCAAAATAACTATTTAATAATAATTAATTAATGTTTATTTGAAATTTAGTACCCAAATTTATAATTTATATATCATTTGAATAGATTATTTAGGTAAATGGTGTCATTTAATCGGTATAACCAAATGGTCCGGTTTATTAAACAGATAATACATAATTGTTTTATAATCCCACTGTTCAGGCTATAATTCTTAATAATTGATGGCCATTATTTAATGTGTTTTTATTTCCTTTGGTTTAATTTGGAAGAAAGTATCATCCTAAAGAAATATTTTTTTGCACACAAATCAAAGCTTTTAAGGTCATTTAATTACATTCGCAACATTAAATCAACATCAATGAAAAAAACAATTAGCCTATTTATTATCTTAACATTTACTTTAGCAAATATTTATGCACAGCAAAACTTTCCTGTAAATGGATTAAGAAATGAGAAAAAAATCACCTATGCATTTATTAATGCAAAAATTTATGTTGACTATAAAACTCAATTAGAAAAAGCCACCTTAATTATATCTGAAAATAAAATTATTGATGTAGGTATTGCATTAACTGTTCCTAAAGATGCTGTAATAATTGATTTACAAGGTAAAACTATTTATCCCTCCTTCATAGATATTTTTTCTGAATATGGTGTAACTCCATCTGAAAAAACTAAATACAAAGAAGGGCCGCAATATGAATCATCTGTTAAAGGCGCTTTTGGTTGGAATGAAGCTTTAAAGTCGGATTATAATGCTTATTCTAATTTTGTTATTGACAATAAAAATGGCGAAACACTAAGAAAGGCTGGTTTTGGAATGGTACTTAGTATGCGCAAAGATGGAATTTGCAGAGGAAGTGCTGCACTTGTTACTTTGCTTGAAGGCAATCATAATGAAGCTTTAATTAGAGACAAAGCAGCCGCAAGTTATTCCTTAACAAAAGGATCAAGTCAGCAGCAATATCCTTCAAGTTTAATGGGATCTATTGCTTTATTACGCCAAACCTATTATGATGCAAAATGGTATGCTGCAAGCAAGTATAAACAAAAAAACATTACCCTCGACACATGGAATGAATTGCAAAAATTACCACAACTAATTGAATCAGACGACAAACTTAATACACTCAGGATTGCAAAAATTGGTGAAGAATTTGGCATCAATTATATTATCAAAGCGGGCGGCAATGAGTACCAAAGAATGGAAGAAATAAAAGCATTAAAATCAAAATTTATTTTACCGCTAAATTTTCCTGAAGCATTTGATTTAAACGACCCCTACGATGCTATTAATGTTTCACTGGCTACACTTAAAGAATGGGAAATGGCACCGCTAAACCCAATGTATTTTGAAAAAGCGGGTATCGACTTTGCCTTTACTGCTGATGGTTTAAAAGATAAATCGAACCTATTGAAACAAATTCAAAAAGCAATTAAAAATGGCTTAAGCGAAAAACAAGCTTTAAAAGCACTCACTCAAACACCTGCAGAATATATGCAAGTGAGCGATATGGTTGGCTCACTAAAAAAAGGCATGATGGCTAATTTCATTATTAGCAGTGGCAATATTTTCGAAAAAGACAATATCATTTTTGAAAATTGGGTGCAGGGAAATAAATACGTGATTAAAAACATGAACGAGAATGACATCACAGGAAAATACACATTCAAAGTTGGTGGAGAAGCTTATTTTATGAGTATTGGAGGAACAACTGATGTTCCTAAATTTGATGTTTTAAAAGATACTTTAAAGCTAAAGACCAGCGCAAATTTTTCAAAAAATGCCTTAACTTTATCTTTCGAAACTGGTAAAAAAGAAGCTACTGAAACCTACACATTAAATGCCATCTATTGGAATAAAAAACTAAGCGGCAATCTTAAAATGCCTAATGGATCATGGCAAAGCTTTGAAGCAAATTATCTCGAGCCTTTTATCGAAAAACAAAAAAAGGATAGCAGTAATTCAGAAATAGAAACAGGACCAATCATTTATCCTTTTTGTGCCTATGGCAATGTGCAATTACCTCAACAAGAAGAAGTAATTTATAAAAATGCCACGCTCTGGACCAATGAAAAAGAAGGCATAATGAATGATGCTGACATTTGGATAAAAGCAGGGAAAATAGTTAAAGTTGGAAAAAACCTACAAAGCCCAACAGCCAGAATGATCGATGCAAAAGGGAAACACATTACTCCGGGAATTATAGATGAACATTCTCACATAGCTGCAACTGGGAATGTAAATGAAGGATCATATTCAAATAGCGCTGAAGTGCGTTTAGGAGATGTAATTGATTGCGATGATATTAATATATACCGACAGTTGGCAGGAGGCGTAACAACTTCACATATTTTACATGGCTCTGCCAACGCAATTGGCGGACAAACACAACTCATTAAACTTCGTTGGGGAAAAAATCCAACACAAATGAAATTTGAAGGAGCAGATGGTTTTATAAAGTTTGCCTTAGGCGAAAATGTAAAACAAACCAATTGGGGTGATAAATATACTGTAAGATATCCCCAATCAAGAATGGGTGTTGAACAAATTTATATTGATGCATTTACACGTGCCAAAGAATATGAAAAAGATTTAGCCAACCCACTAAAGCAGCCTGTAAGAAAAGATTTACAATTAGATGCTATGCTTGAAATAATGAATAAAAAACGATTTATTACTTGTCACTCTTACCAGCAATCTGAAATAAATATGTTAATGCATGTTGCAGATAGTTTTAAATTTAAAGTAAACACCTTTACTCATATTTTAGAAGGTTATAAAGTGGCAGATAAGATGAAGAAACATGGCGTTGGAGCTTCAACTTTTTCTGATTGGTGGGCTTATAAATATGAAGTAATTGAAGCTATTCCATACAATGGTGCTCTTCTAAATCAAATGGAAGTAGTTACCGCATTTAATTCTGACGATGCTGAAATGGCACGAAGACTTAATCAAGAAGCAGCAAAAGCAATAAAATATGGTGGTATTAGCGAAGAAGAAGCTTTAAAATTTGTAACACTAAATCCTGCAAAATTGCTTCATATTGACAATAGCGTTGGTAGTCTTAAGGAAGGAAAAGATGCTGATATTGTGGTGTGGAATGACAATCCATTAGCTGTTTATGCAAAACCACTTCAAACCTTTGTTGATGGCATATGTTATTTTGATATTGATAAAGACTTACTATTAAAACAAGGCATTGATGAAGAAAGAAACAGATTGATTCAAAAAATGCAGAAAGAAAAAGACAGTGGGGCTAAATTAAAGAGGCCAAGTATTAAAAAGAAACAATTACAACATTGTAATGAATATGAATTGTTACCTCACGAAATTGAATCAAATTAAGCCTTAACAATTTATTACCTCTCAAAAAAAATCGACAATGAAAAAAATAAAGAATATTAGTAAAAGTTTATTTTCAATTTTGCTGGGAACAGCGTGTTCAATTCAAGTTATTGCACAAAAC
>CAMBZU010000078.1 GCA_945872355.1 Chitinophaga pinensis | reverse complement strand
CACCTATCAGATTACAATTAAATCAATATTAGAGTGCTCCAAAAATGAAAATGATTTAATTAATGGAAACAACAACCTTGGGGTCCTATTGCTATACTCAAAGCAACACAACGAAGGGGCAGCTACTAAAATATTTAGAGATTTACTTTTAAAATCTAATGACACTAAATATGATATCGATTTCGCTATGGTCAAATTTAATCTTGCAGTTGCATTAATTACCGAAAAAAATTATTTTGCGTCATTATCAATATTGCAATCATTAGATGAAAGTGTGTTTGCAAAAAATGGAATTAACTACTACAAGGGGATAGCAAATTATTATTTGAACAATTTAAAAACTGCTGAAGCGGAATTTAATGAGGACATTACCTTAGGCAGTAAAGGCAGAAGCCAATATGCACTTGGTTATTTAAAATACAAGCAAGGTAAATTCAAAGAATCTGAAAATTTACTAATTAAGTCTAGCAAAAAAGTAGATCGAGATTTGTTATTTTGGACTCTAGGTAATGTTACATCCCTTATGAACAAACACAAACAAAGCTTAACCTATTTCAATAAAATAAGCAATTCCCCATCCTTGCAATATAACAAGACCATATCTTTGGCAGGGCAAAACAATTCCTTGTTTAAAATAAATTCTGCTAAAAATGCAATTAAAAGAACTGGTCAGAAAATTCTCAAATATGAAACCCTTTATACAAGCGCAGTAAGTGAATATTTAGATTTGTATTACAATGACGCTATTAAACTATATTCAAAAGCGATTACTAAAAATCAGGAATACAAATATCCTTATTTAGGTAGAGCTATCACTTTGTCTCGCACAGGTGGCTATAGGGAGTCTATTCTTGATTATTCTGCAGCCATTAAATTGGACAACCATTTTTGGTTATCCTATGAAGGTAGAGCTGTTTCTTATTTTATGATTGAAAATAAAAGTAAAGGAATCGCGGACATAGAATTTATAATTCAAAATGACACCAATTATATTTTTTCATATGATGCTTTAAGTGGATATGCTTTTGCCTTACTTGATGCTTACAGGCTAGATGATGCAATTAAATATTTCAACAAACTTATTGCTCAGTTTCCTAGTAAATCAGCAGGATATAGCGGTTTAGGCATAATCAACTTTGGCAATAGAAAATACACTGAGGCATTAGCATATTTTGATAAAGCCGCTAGGTTAAATCCCAAAGAATCTAATAATTTTACCAATAAAGGGAACTGCAATTATGCTTTACATAATTATTTAGCAGCTGAAAATGATTTCAGAATAGGCATTAAATTGAATCCAAACAATACAAGTGCTTTAAATGGATTAGGAATGAGTTTAGGGAAAAATAAAAAATTCAAAGAAGCTAAAATCGTTTTTAATAAGGCCCTATATTTAAAACCAATGGATTATACTTTATATTGCAACTATGGTATGTGCCTTGGTTTAAATGCATCATTTTATAAAGATTTAAACCAGTTAGATTCTGTTAAAATTGCAATGGATTCGGCTCAATATATGTTGGCCAAAATGGTCAGCCTTGGCATGGACTCATCGATATACCATATAAATTTAGGATATTGTTATCAAAGCTTAAATGAACTAATCATTGCTGATAATTATTACAATCTTGTAAAAACCGCCAACAAATTTGCAGCGGAAAATAACAAAGGTGTATTGTTAGCTTTAAGTAATAATAAATCTAATAAGGACAAAGCTTTTACTTTTTTTAATTCAGCTGTACTAAATAATACTTATGAGGATTATGAAGCACCTAAAATAAATCTAAAAGTAATTACCGAACAAATAAATGAAATAGCAAGCGCAGACTTTAATACCAAAAATGATTATTTTGCTTCAACTTACTTTTATTCAGTGGTGATGGATTTTACGCCAACTTCCAAAGAGTTTGATATTACGCCACCTCCATACCTTTTCGAACCTGAAATGGAAATAATAGTTGAAAATTTACCAATTTACAATACTTCATCAGGTCCATGTTTGCGCATATCACCTAAAGAAAGACAGGCAAAAATAAAAGAACGCAAAGCAAGAAAGAAAGGGTTAACTGATTGCGTTTATCCTAACGGGTTTTAATATTTTCTATTCCCCAATTAAAACAAAGCCTGCCCATTTAATTGGCGAAAAAGGATACTTTTGTTTCATCTTATTTTGCGCAGCTCTAAAGGCATCATAGTAGCCTTTTTTTTCATTCATTAGAGAAGAATAGAAATACTCCATCATCTCGGCAGTTTCACTGTCAGGCACTTGCCATAAACTAACTATCATTCGTTTAACACCCGCCAATCTGAATGCTCTTTGCAAACCATAAACTCCTTCACTGCCATTAATGTCACCAAGCCCGGTTTCACAGGCTGAAAGCACAACCAAATCAGTGTTTAAAAAATTTAAATTTGAAATTTCAAGAGCCGTTAAAATTCCATCATCAGCTCCATCAATTTCAATATTATTCACCCACTTATTATTTGCACCTGCTAAAATAAGACCTGTCCTTAATAATGGGTTTACTGAAGACGTAAATTGCGCTCCATTGCCAATTGGAATGAAATCTATTTTCTCCTTTCTCTTTAATTCAGGAATATAATAACCATGTGTGGCAATATGTATTATTTTAGGAGAGCTAAATCCACACAATGATTTTAATTGGTCTTCTGTGGCTGTGTTAGAAGAGTATGTTTGAATCAGTTTGCTATTTGTAAATGTTTTCTTTATAGCATTTACTTCAGTTAATGTTCCAGGTAGGTAAGTCCAATTTGTATTTGTTGAACTAGGCAAAGTTCGTTTAGCAGTTAATTGTATATCCGCAGGTTTAGAAAGTCCTATAGCTTGAGCATGCATTGAATCGGCAGATAAATTGTAATTAGCTCCACCAAAAAGTGCAATACTGTTAGGCAAATTAAATTTATTTTTCTTGATTTCCTCAATATCCGCAGTACTCTGTAATTGGTGTAGTTCAAAACGGTCTATTAACATTGTGCCACTTGTATCTTCCAGTGAAGCAAAACTTACTTTGTTTAATAGACCAGATGGCGAATAATAAATCTTATTTATTCCTTGCAAATAACCTTCAAGTGGTTTCCAAACTAACTTGTATAAATCACGCCCAAAGTTTACATTTTCTTTCTCTCCCAATAATTCAATACCTCGCTCAGCAGCAATTGAAGTTAAAAGTGGAGTAATTTGATTTTCTTCAAACAAAGGAATCATTTCGGGGTACTTGCTGTCTTTTTTAATCAGTAGAACACAGTAAAGAATACTGTCTTTTTTTATTTTTGTTTCATTTCTTAGGATGGCTACTTCAAAAGGTCTTACTTTCCCCTCTCTTTCTACCATCACTTTTAGAGAAGTATTCGCATTGCCCATAAGCAAAGGACCTAATTCGCTCACGGTTTTTCCTTTTATAGAAATACCATCAATTGAAGTTATGACATCACCATTTAATATACCTGCTTTTTCTGATGGAGAACCTGGTTCAGGTTGTAGCATTATATAATCTCCTTTTTGAGTAACAAACGAGCCAATACGACCAAACAAAGTATCATATTCTATTCTGAAATTTGTAAATTCTATTGCTGCTTCATTCGCTTTTAGCTGTGTCTGAATATTTTTCCAATTAATATTTACAAAGGTATTAAAATCACTTATTACACTTGATTTTCGTGTTAAATCTTTTTCTAAAACATTCGCTTCATTTACAAGTGTAGCAAGGTCTTCCTTTCTGTTATCAATAGGTAAATTATAAAGGTTTACAATTCTCTTTTTTATTGTGTTCCATTTTTCGTAGGTTGTAATTAATTTCTCATCCTTACTGCTCAATACCGCACTTCTCATTGCTGTTCCCGATTTTAATAAAATGCCTTTTGTCTTTAATAAATTATCGTAAACATTGTTAGTAATAAAATAGTTCTGTTCTTTTCTTTTTATAGCAAACTCGTTAAAACGCTCAAATTTATACTCAATTGTTTTTAAATAAAGTTCTTTTTCTTTCTCTGAAAGAAAAGAAAAATATTGATTGATATTTTGAAGTGAAATTTCTAATCCTTCTATTAGTAGCAGTTCTGCTTTCACATAGTTGCTCATATCGTTGTATAAATCAGCTAAATTATACAACGCGTTTGCGTAATCAGGATGAGTTATGCCTAAAGATTTTTTTTTGATTTCCAACGACTGAATGTATAGCGGTTCTGCTTTAGAAAATTCAGACATATCTTCATATAAACCTGCCAAGTTATTTAAAGATCTGGCATAATCAGGATGGGTTTCGCCTAATGCGTTTTTACGTATTTCTAACGCTTTTAAATACAACGGTTCTGCTTTGGAATAGTTACCCATATTGCAGTAGAGAAAAGCTAAGTTGTTTAAAGAGTTGGCATAATATGAATGGGTTTCGCCTAATGTGTTTTTTTTAATTTCCAGCGCTTGTAATTTCAACTGTTCTGATTTTGTATAATTACGCATTTCAACTTCATAAAAAACCGCCAAGTTATCTAAAGATATAGCATAATCAAGATGGTTTTCACCTAATGCATTTTTGTTTATTTCTAACGCTTGTAAATACAACTGTTCTACTTTTGTATAGTTGCCCATTTCAGAGTAAAAAACAGCCAAGTTGTTTAAGGATGTGGCATAATCAGGATGTATTTCGCCTAATACTTTTTTATGGATTTCCGTTGCCTGTAAAAACAACTTTTCTGCTTTGGTATAATTTCCTATATAATAATATAAACCTGCTAAATTGGTTAATGATGCGGCATATTCAGGATGGTTTTCACCTAAAGCATTTTTGTTTATTTCTAACGCTTGTAAAAGCAACGGTTCCGCTTTAACATATTTACCCATATCTTCATAAAAAATCGCCAAGTTGTTAATGTATGTGGCATAATCAGGATGAATTTCGCCTAATGATTTTTTGCTTATTTCTATTACTAGTAAAAGCAATGGTTCTGCTTTTACATAATTGCCCATATGCTTGTATAAAGATGCTAAATTGTTAAGTGATGTTGCATAGTCAGGATGATTTTCGCCTAATGATTTTTTTCTGAATTCCATCGCTTGCAAATACAATGGTTCCGCTTTGTTATAGTTTCCCATATCAGAGTATAATGATCCTAAGTTGTTTAAGGCGTTGGCATAATAAGGATGATTTTCGCCTAATGATTTTTTTCTTATTTCAATCGACTGTAAAAGCAACGGTTCCGCTTTGGCATAGTTTCCCATAGCTTGGTATAAATTCGCCAAGTTGTTTAAGGAGTTGGCATAATCAGGATGATCTTCGCCTAAAATATTATTTCTTATTTTCAATGCTTGCAAATACAATGGTTCGGCTTTGGCATAGTTTCCCATATCCTGATATAACGCTGCTAAACTGTTTAAAGTATTGGCATAACCAGTATGGTTTTCGCCTAATGTGTTTTTTATGATTTCCATTGCATGTATATACAACGGTTCGGCTTTGGAATAGTAGCCCATAACTTTGTATAAATTCCCCAAACCAGTTAATGATTGGGCGTAATCAGGGTCGTTTTCTCCCAAGTTATTTTTATCAATTTCAATTAATTGCAAAAACAATGGTTCGGCTTTGGCATAGTTTCCCATAGCTCGGTATAAAATCGCCAAACCATATAAAGAATTTGCATAATCAGGATGAGTTTCGCCTAAGGATTTTTTTATAATTTCCACTGCTTGCAAACACAATGGTTCGGCTTTGGCATAGTTTCCCATATCCTGATATAACGCTGCTAAACAGTTTAAAGAGTTAGGATAATCAGGATGAGTTTCGCCTAATGTGTTTTTTATGATTTCCATTGCCTGTAAATACAACGGTTCGGCTTTGGAATAGTAGCCCATAACTTTGTATAAATTCCCCAAACTAGTTAATGAATTGGCGTAATCAGGGTCGTTTTCTCCCAAGTTATTTTTATCAATTTCAATTAATTGCAAAAACAATGGTTCTGCTTTGGCATAGTTTTCCATATCCTGATATAACTTCGCTAAACAGTTTAAAGTTTTAGCATAACCAGTATGGTTTTCGCCTAATGTGTTTTTTATGATTTGCATTGCCTGTAAATACAACGGTTCGGCTTTGGAATAGTTCCCCATAACTATGTATAAATCCCCCAAGCCAGTTAATGATTGGGCGTAATCATATGTGTTTTTAGAATCAATATAAATCTCGTTCAAATAAAAAAGAGCAGAATCTATAATGTGAATCTCCTTTCCTCTGCTAATTTCTTCCATATTTTGTTCCGCAATTTTATAATACAGTGCAAAGGAATTCGTAGCACCTGCTTTATAATGTTCGGTTTTGCTGTAATACAAAATCCTTGACAACTCAATGCCTTCCTTATATAAATCCATTGCTTTGTTTTGCTCGCCTATTGAATTCAGATAATTAGCAATGTAGTATATGTCCTGAATGTAAAAATTAATATTATATGAATAAATGCTCTTACTAATCTCCAGAACCTTATAGGCATTTAAAATCGCCTCCTTCTTCATTCCTAGTTTTTTATAGCAATTAAACAAATTCACAATTGGGATATAAACACTCAATGAATCTTTTAAATCCGTTAATATTGTAATTGATTCGGAATAGTGCTTAATAGATTCGTTATTATCATTTATAAAATCATAATAGTAACCTAATCCATTTAGGCCAACTGCTTTGTATTTTAGGAAATAATTAGTATTTAAGTGTTTTACAATATTTTTCTCAGCAATTTCAATTATTTTTTTTGAATAAATTAAATTGTCTTTTGTTTCACATATTTTTAATTGATTATCAACTATTTTAATCCTTAAGGAGTCATTGCGTTCCTTAAGGAGTTCTTTATCCAGCGAATCTAATGCCATTTGTTGGCCAAAAGTTTTCAAACCAATAGTTAATACTAGAAGCAAAAAAAATATAACTTTCATTTTTTTATCAATTCTTACAATTGGTTTGTTTTTCTTCAATAATCCTATTCAATTGGTTTGCTTCCTCCTGCAGTCTTGAAGCATTATCGTTTGATATAAGTCTAAAGTATTCCAAATGCATTTTTGTTAATTTACATACTTCAATCTAGTTGTTTTTGCCTTAGCAATATACAATATTAGGTAAAAATAAATTGTTCATTCAAATAACCTAAACTGTCCCTTTATAGTTTCACCTTTATTTTTCTTAACCTTTGGCAAAAGGAATGGCAGTTTATCTAGATTTAAGAACTTCATTGCCTCATCATTGCTAATTTTATACTTAGGCAATACATTACATTTGGTCATCAATTCTTTCAAAAGTTTATTTTTCTCTTTTTCAATAGAAGCACTGATGTTATTAAAATCAAGCTCTTCTTTGGTAAAGCCTTTTTCACTTAACGTAAGCAAATCCTTTAGAGTATAGTTTAATGGTAAATCAATTACATTAAAATATTATCATCCTTAAAAAATGTGGTATCAATTGCAAACCTTGAATTTCCACATATTAATTCTCCTTCAAACAGCGTAAAATCCATTTCAGTTTGCTTAAAGGTTTTTACAAAATAATCTAATTGTAAATAAGGTATCACAAATTTAGCAGTACCATCTGTTTCACAAATAACTGTTTGTAAAACACCTGGCACACACAAATCAATTTGCCCATCCTTAATAGTAACTTCGCACATTAAATTGAGTTTGTTTGAAGCTTTCAATTTCAAAGCAACCTTGAGCATTTTTAATGCATTATTAAGCTCTTTAGTTTTTAATTTGAAGGAAGCTAACATTGCCAATTATGGTTTAAAGTTGACCAAAGCTAAATATTAATTCAATATTACATATGAAATAATAGTAAAATGGCATTCCCTTAAAGGCGGGTTTTGCAACCCAATTTTTTGTGAAATACAAAATGATTTCCGCTTCAATATTTAATATGTATTGTTTTGCATAGTTATTTATATTGTTCATGACAGTTAAGAGGAGTTTATTTCCATAAAACTGCAAAAAAATTGCTCGAGCGTTACAAGAATCTAGTGCTTATTGTCGAATGTCGCAGTTGGCTTGGTCTTTTAGCATGCCTTCTCCAATCAACTATTTTAGTTGCCCGTATTCTGACATATTCTTTTGAATTATTTAAATAAAAAAACAGCAGAAAAGTCTAACCTTACAGCACCTCAATAGAAAAATTACATCACTGTTAAAATACCCCAGTATGCTTTATATGATTCTCGATTTCAAATAAGTTTATGATAATGCTTTATTTTACACTTTAAATTCTCCTCTTACTTTTTTAATATTATCTAGTGTTCTTTAAATAAAATAACTTTGTTTATGAAAGAGAGCAATAACCATACATTCAATAAAATCTATCAAAATTAAAAATGGAATATATATACCCCTTTACTAAACATAATCTCCTATTCGGTAAAATATTAGCAGCTCCTGTAAAGGTTGCATTATTAGATCGTAAAATAACCATCAAAGCGCTAATATTATTATTGAAAACAAATGGAATTAAACTTAACTATGATGAATTAAAATCTGCACTCAGAGGCTCAAACCCTTAAATTAAGAATATTGATTATTACAGCAAAATTTATTTTTATCTTAATCTTTTGATCCTGTTCCATGTTTAAACCATGTTTAAACCATACTCAAAAAAAAAGCCTCTCAATCTCTTGAAAGGCTTATCATTACTAAGTGATTCCGATTGGATTCGAACCAATGACCTACTGCTTAGAAGGCAGTTGCTCTATCCAACTGAGCTACGGAACCAAAATATATTTTTAAATTAAAGAACGATTTAGATATTAAATTTGTAAGTTTATTACGCTTTCACTATCATTAAAGCAGCATTGGGAGTGCTGCTAAATCAAAAAAAAAGCTAATTAACCAATTGGATTTATTTAGCAATGCTGCTAAATAGTCTAATTAAATAATTAGCTAATTAAAGTCGGGGCGGCCAGATTCGAACTGACGACCTCCTGGTCCCAAACCAGGCGCGATACCGGACTACGCTACGCCCCGAAACTTATTTTATTTAAAGAACAATTACTATACTCAACAAAGTGCGGAGAAGGAGGGATTCGAACCCTCGGTACAGTTACCCGTACGCATGTTTAGCAAACATGTCCTTTCGGCCTCTCAGGCACCTCTCCTTGCCATTCCTTTTTTTAAAAGGTTTGCAAATGTAGAAACTAAATTGGCATTGACAAAATTATTTTTTCTTATTTATTTATGGGCGCATGGGCCCAGTGTATAACATACAAGGGTTTCCATCTCCAAAACACTTCTTATAGGTGGTGATAATCAAATCGTTGATGTTCTGATTGAGTTCAATGGTTTGGTAACAATCCGACCAATATTTCCTCATACATTCATCGCCTTGAAATTTAAAATTCTCTGATTCTTTATAATTTTCGAGTTTCAAAGGTTTGGTTTGGAAGTCTTGAATGACACAATAAGTGCCTTTTTTCAATTGAACTGAAAAACTTCCGGTACTATCTACATGTATCACATCAATAACAGGATTCTTGGCACTATTTGCATCCCCTTTTTTCAAAAAAAAGTATTTCTCTAAACAAGGCTGTGGTTCACGAATGATATTTAATAATTCTTGCGTTGGCGCAGCACCACCACAATAATTATTCACAATCAATATTTTTCCACTTAAGGTAAATATAGGTAGCGCTGCAGCTGGCGCTTTTTTATGCTTATGTTTTGCGTGTTTCTTTTTTGTGGTCTTTTTCTTTTGCTGCGCATGAATTTCATAACTACTAAATATCAAACTACAAAAAATAAGAATTATAAGATTAATTGTTTTCAACTTGATTTGTTGTATTAAAATGTGATTGTTCTAAAAATAAGCGCATCATTGGACCGCTTGTTAAACTAGTTACTATAGCCATGATAACAAGTGCAACAAAAATAGTTTCATTAATTAAACCGGCTTGCAAAGCTAAGGTTCCTAAAATTATTTCCATTGCTCCTCTTGCATTCATGCCAAAGCCAATGGCAAGCGACTCTTTATTATTAAAACCTCCTAAACGCGCTCCTGCAAAAGCTCCTGAAACTTTCCCTATATAGGCAACAACCAATACCAATAGTACAATACTTGTATTAAAATTTTCAATAAAATTAACTCTCAAACCTATGGAAACAAAAAAGAGCGGAGCAAATATATTTGTTACAAATTGATAAATAATTTCTCTTGCTTTTTCCTTTAAATGAACTGAGTCGCCAACGGCAATACCGGCGATAAACGCACCAAGAATAGCATGTATTCCGATGCTTTCAGTAAAGGCAGCAGAAAGAAAACAAATTCCAAGACAAATACTTAACACGCCCCCAGGCCATGATAACTTTTGATGCATCCAAGGCATAATTTTATCCAATATTTTTCGTCCAATGGTGAGCATGAATAATCCAAATCCAACAATATAAATAATAGTGTGCGTGAATTCATAACTTGAATCTACATTTTTCATTGAAGAAAGAATGAATGAGAAAATGAGCCATCCTAACAAATCATTAAACATAGCAGACGCAATAATGATCATACCAATTTTTGTTTTAAATAAACCCATATCAATTAATATTCTTGCAATTACAGGCAAGGCAGAAATTGAAAGCGCTGTGCCAAAAAACAAAGCAAAAAGTAATCTATATTCTCCTGATTGTGCAAACCATTGTGGATAATACCAAGCCGACCCAAAGCCGAGTAAAAAAGGAATAAGCATACTTAAAAAGCTTGTATAAACAGCAGCTTTCCCCTGTTTGAGCACCACTGGCAATTGCACCTCCATACCAGCAACAAAAAGCATCATAATTACTGCAACCATTGTAATACCATTGAGTGCAATAGTTGCGTTACCGCTTGTTGGAAACATGTATGCACTTACTTCTGGAGCTAAATTGCCCAAGATGGTTGGGCCTAAAACCACACCAATTAAAATTTCACCCATAACTATTGGAAATTTCAAGCTTCTGGCAAACTCAGCTGCAATTCTTGAAAGAATAAGCATAGTGGCCATCCCCAGCAATAAAACAACTAAATCATGATGTGAAATTACATTCATAATTTAAACACGAGAATGTACTATTAGTAAATTACAGGGCATGTCGGCCAAAACATACTCAATATCATGCGTAAAAATTCTATCAAATATTCCAAGGTGCGTATCGGGGGAATTAAATACAATTAAATCGTAGTGGTTTTGACGTGCAAAGTGACTAATAGCATAGCCTGGTTTTCCTTTTACAATCTTTAAATCAATATTTACACCTTGCTTATCTATTGAATTAATGAGTGCATTAAGCTTAGTAAAATCTTCTTCCTGCATTTCTTTCTTAATCTTAGATACTTCTGGCTCTGTGCCGCTTTCTGCAATAGTTAAGCTTAACATTGGTGTATTTACTTCTTGCACCACTGTAAATTCAGCTATCTTTTCGAGCTTTGCTATGTAATGCGTAGTTTCAAGTGTATGTATTGTTTTAAGATTATCTATACCATTCACCACTATTTTTCTCATTTTTTTGGGATTGATGGATGGATTTGTGAGTAACAAAACAGAACATTTTGCTCTTCTACTAATGGTTCGCGCTATAGATCCTACATAATACTTATACAAATTTTCTTTTTCCAAAGCGCCTAGCAGCAATAAGTCTACAATATTCAATTTACATAATTTGAGAATAGTATCTACAGGCTCCCCTTCCATCCAAATTACTCTATATTTAATTTTTGAAAAGCCAATTTTGTTCAATAATTTATCTAGCACTTCCTCATGGTGGGCATCCTTTTTACCCACATGAATAATAACTAATTGACTTGAAAACATCTGCACCATTCTTTTTGTTTCCATCAAAATGGCTTCAAGGCGAGGCGAGAAGGCAATAGCCACTGCAACTGTTTCGAATGGAAAGGCTGATCTTTTCTTTAATTTAGTGTAATCTGGTTCCATAGTAATTTATTTTGAACAATTTTATTCAACTTTTAAGGCAAGTAAATGTACTGAAACAATTTAAATCAAATTTAATTTTCATTATTTTTTTTACAATTCATCAAACTGCTTTTTGCAAAAAAGTAATTGCTATCTTTGCAATTGAAATTTTACCATGTTCGAAAAGAGACCAAAATTTAGCTTTTTCATTCTGGGCATGTTCTTTGGTGCACTAAGCGGTGGAGTTCTTGTTTATTATAATTCTGTAATTACAAATGAGAATAAAATTTCTGTAAATCTTATTCCTCAAATTGTAAAGCAAGTAATTGGTGTTATCAATAATAAAAATGAAAATACCAAAGACACATTAGCCATTGAAATAAATGGAGCATCAAAAAAAGATGTTGCTAATGCTTCAATAGCTGAATCAGACCAAAATTCAGCTGCATATGCAAACCAAACTGATAGCAATGTTATTTTGGATACTATTGCAAATGACTCCATAGAAAGCCTTCAAAATGAATCAATCAATATTAAAACGGAAGAACTAATAACTGCAAAAGAAGTTATAGTTTATACGCTTGATTTTAATACCAATAATAAGTCAAATAAAAGTGATTCACTATTAGCTATTGTAAGTGGCACCAAGGATGAAGCTAAGAAAGGCAACAACCAAAAAGTTATGGTTGAACTATGGAAAAGTCCTATAAACTACAAGGGTTATCAAGCTTCTAAAAATAAAATTATTTTATTTGGATTAGCCGAAATAGAAGCAATAAAACTTATAAGTTTTAAAAACAATTTACTCCTAAAGTACAATGAAACTGTTTATTACCTTGATTATAATAAAGATTTCAGGAGCTATGAAAGGGTAAATGACACAAGTGTTTTAAATCAAATCAACAAAATACTTCCATAATTGAAATTAATTTTTTACAAATATCAAGGCACAGGTAATGACTTTGTAATGCTAGATGGCAGATCAAAAAAATTTATAATGCCTAATGAGCAACAAATAAAATTAATTTGTGATAGGCAATTTGGTATTGGTGCCGATGGTATGATTGTTATTACAAAGACCAAAAAAGCTGATTTTGAAATGCTTTATTTTAATGCTGATGGAAAGCCAGGATCTATGTGTGGCAATGGCGGCAGGTGCACCGTTGCTTTTGCTAAATATCTAGATATTATTACACACAAAACTTTCTTTTTAGCTTACGATGGTTTACACGAAGCAGAAATTGATAACAAAGGCATTGTGAAATTAAAGATGAACAATGTTAAAGGCATTGTTTCAAAGGGTAAAGATTTTGAATTAAATACAGGTTCGCCACATTACATTGCATTTAAGAAAAACATTTCATCTTTAAATGTATTTAATGAAGGTCAAAAAATTAGATACAATAAGGAATATTCTAAAGATGGAATCAATGTAAATTTTGTTGAAATAAACGACAATCAACTTTTTATAAGGACATATGAAAGAGGCGTTGAAAATGAAACTTTATCATGTGGAACTGGCGTAACTGCTGCTGCCATAGCATATGCCTTTTTAGAAAAAAAGAAAAAAAATTACCGCGTAAATATTCATACCCCTGGTGGAGAATTAATGGTAAATTTTAAAACAAAAGATCACGATAACTTTACTGATATTTATTTAACAGGTCCAGCCATTCAAGTATACAAAGGTCAAATTAGTATTTAATATGCAAGCATTAACTTCAACGAATTTTAATTTTACAAATCAAACATCCTTTTATAAAGGGAAAGTAAGAGATGTTTACAACATTGGTAACGAAAAATTAGTCATGATTGCATCAGACAGGATTTCAGCATTTGATGTTGTGCTTCCTAAAGGAATTCCTTACAAAGGTCAAGTTTTAAATCAAATTGCAGCTGTTTTTTTAAAAGCAACGGCAGATATTGTTCCCAATTGGTTATTGGCAAGTCCACATCCAATGGTAAGTGTTGGTTTGCTTTGTGCACCTTACAAAGTAGAAATGGTTGTTAGAGGTTATTTGGCTGGGCATGCAGCAAGGGAATACAAAGCTGGGAAGCGCAGTGTTTGCGGTGTTCAGTTGCCCGAAGGTTTAAAAGAAAATGACAAACTGCCTTTTCCAATTATTACACCAACTACCAAAGCTGCTGAGGGACATGATGAAGATATATCGCGAGAAGCCATTATATCGCAAGGTATTGTATCAGAAAATGAATATAAAAAATTAGAAGATTACACACTCAAATTATATGCGAGAGGCACTGAAATAGCTGCTACCAAAGGCCTCATATTAGTTGATACCAAATATGAATTTGGCAGTTACAATAATGAAATATACTTAATTGATGAAATTCATACACCTGATTCTTCAAGATATTTCATTAAAGAAGGCTATGAAGAAAGGCAACATAATAACGAAAAACAAAAACAATTATCAAAGGAGTTTGTACGTGAATGGCTTATTTCTAATGATTTTCAAGGAAAAGATGGCCAAGTAGTTCCTGACATGAAGGATGCTTGGGTAACCGAAATTTCGGAAAGGTATATTGAGCTTTTTGAAAAGGTAACAGGCGATAAATTTGTTAGGCATCATAATGAAAATCTTTTGAGTGAGATTGAAAATGCGATTGCTAATTATCTTAAACCCAGATAACGCCCTAGAAATGCGTAAACGATAAAGAAATTGTAAATCAGATTTTTACAAATCTGATAACATTTTCTAAATGGGGATTAACCAAACTAAATCAAGTAGTTCGATTTTTTAAATATCCTATTGATTAATTTGGGTTTAACAAAATTCTTAGTAATATTTAATCTTAAAAACCCAATTTAAATCTTAATTTTGCGAAGCAGGTCGTTCTATCGCCTTTTACTTTTGTAAATGGAGGAAAGTCCGGGCAACATAGGGCACCATACTTCCTAACAGGAAGGATTGCAAGGCTATACCTTGTGATACAGACAGTGCAACAGAAAACAAACCGCCTTGAGCAATTGAGGTAAGGGTGAAATGGTGGTGTAAGAGACCACCGGAACGCAGGTGACTGTGCCGCATGGCAAACCTTATGGGTTGAAAGACCAAATAAACCACAGTTGGTGCTTGCACCTTAAAGTTGCCCGCTTTAATTATTGCAAAATAAGCTGTGGAGGGTAGGTTGATTCAGGTGTTAAGTGATTAACATCGCAGATAAATGATAGAACTGCAAGGCAACTTGTAGACAGAACCCGGCTTACAGGCCTGCATTTTTTATTTTTTAAAACAATGAAACTTTTTATGTGGAGAGTATTTGTGTTGCTATTATTTATTTTAAGCGCTTTTGCAACACCAAAAACGAGTTTTAAAACAGCGCAACTTAAGTATCCAAGGGTGAAAGCAGCCTTTCAAAATAAAGAGAAATTGATGATCAATCTTTATAAATCTAAGCAAATAAATATTAAAAACGCCCATATTTTTATTCGTGTTTTTAAACAAGAAGATGCATTGGAATTGTGGGCTAAAAATAAAAATAGCAGTGCTTTCACTAAAATAAAAACATATAAGATTTGCGCCAAGAGTGGCACAATTGGTCCAAAAGCAAGAGCTGGTGACGGACAAGTTCCTGAAGGACTTTATACTATTAATTGCTTTAACCCAACTAGTAATTATCATTTATCTTTAGGCCTTAATTACCCGAATAAAGCTGATAAATTAAGAGCTGGTTTATTTCCAACAGGTGGTGAAATTTTTATTTATGGATCTTGTGTAACAATAGGCTGCATGCCACTTACAGATGAATTTATTGATGAGCTTTATATATCTTGTGTTGAAGCAAAAGCGTGCTTACAAAAAAATATTCAAGTAGAAATTTATCCTTGTAGACTTAACAAAGAAAACAGTCAAAAAATTAAAAAAAAATATGCTAAAAATGTTGCATTTATAAAGGTTTGGGATGTATTGCAAAAAAGTTACGACCACTTTGAAAAGCATCAATTTCCTATTAGTTACAGCTTTGATGCTAAAGGTAATTATAATTTTAGGCCCTAGGAGATCAACTGCAGTTTATACTTTCCGAAATAATAATTTAACTTCGCAATTATATATTTAAAGACAAAACAACTATTTCCTCATCTGCC
>CAMBZU010000077.1 GCA_945872355.1 Chitinophaga pinensis | reverse complement strand
TTTTAATATATACTTTCAATTCTTCAAAAGTCATATTTTCAGTTTCAGAACTTATTTTGTCCCGAATTTCTCTCATCATTTTCACAGCGTCAAACTGCTTTTCTTTTTTATTCGTTTCCATATTTTACAAGGTCTTTAGGGCTTCTTATTTCTATCATTGAAAATCCAAGGCTTAAATTAACAGCATTATAGCCCTTGATTCTATCAAGATTTACGATGTGTTTAAAATTCCAACTAGCTAACACATCAACTTTATTTATGGTTGCTAATGCTATGTGTCTGCAATCTTCCACACTGGATATTGGTCAGCTAACTATATTGCCTAGGCTGTCATTTCAACTCTTTGAAATTTGTCTGCCGAATAATTTAATAAATGTTCTTTAACATGCAAGGGTGCTTTTAATAATTCTAAGTCAAGTAAGTCAGATAGCTCTATAATAAGACTTGTTAATCTGTATAGCTAACAAAATTATCCACCTTTTTCAGGATAAGCTACTTTGATTTCAAAAAATAGATTAAAATGATGAGCACTTTTTGAAGCCGTGAAAGAAAGTTTAAAAAAATATTTATCTCTTCTGCTGAGGCATGCTGCGCATCATTTTTGCCATTTGCTCTTTGTTACCCATCATCTTCATCATTTTACGGGTATCATCAAATTGTTTAATCAATTTATTTACTTCTTGAATATTGGTGCCGCTTCCTTTAGCAATGCGCATTCTTCTTGAACCATTCAACAATTCAGGGTTTTCCCTCTCTTGAGGTGTCATCGAATAAATAATAGCTTCAATCCCTTTAAATGCATCATCATTAATATCCACATCTTTTAAAGCTTTACCAACTCCCGGAATCATTCCCACCAAATCCTTTAAATTACCCATTTTTTTAATCTGATGCAGTTGCCCCAAAAAGTCATTAAAGTTGAACTGATTTTTAGCAATCTTCTTTTGTAGCTTTCTAGCTTCTTCAACATTAAATTGCTCCTGCGCTCTTTCAACCAAGCTCACCACATCGCCCATTCCCAAAATCCTGTCGGCCATACGTTCCGGATAAAAAACATCCAAAGCCTCCATTTTCTCACCAGTACCAATAAACTTAATGGGTTTATCAACCGTGTATCTTATCGAGAGTGCTGCTCCACCGCGGGTATCACCATCCAATTTTGTTAAAATAACACCATCAAAATTTAACTTATCGTTAAAGGCCTTTGCTGTATTTACAGCATCTTGACCAGTCATTGAATCAACAACAAACAATATCTCATCAGGATTAATTGCATTTTTTACAGCAGCAATTTCATCCATCATCACTTCATCAATCGCCAAACGGCCTGCGGTATCTATAATTACAACGGTGTTGCCATTCTCCTTAGCTTGCTTAATAGCTCTAACTGCAATATCAACTGGATTTTTACTTTCAATATCAGCAAAAACAGGTATGCCTAATTGCTCACCTAAAACTTGTAACTGATTAATTGCAGCCGGACGATAAACATCGCAAGCTACCAATAATGGCTTTTTTCCTTTTTTATTTTTTAGATAATTAGCAAGTTTTCCCGAAAAAGTAGTTTTACCCGAACCTTGCAAACCACTCATTAAAATAACAGAAGGATTGTTTTTTAAATTAATCTCCTGCATGCTGCCACCCATCAATACAGCCAACTCATCATGCACAATCTTAATCATCAATTGCCCGGGAGAAACCGCAGTTAATACGTTAGCTCCAAGCGCCTTTTCTTTAACCGTTTCGGTAAATTGTTTGGCTATTTTAAAGTTAACATCGGCATCTAACAATGCCTTACGCACTTCTTTCAGTGTTTCGGCTACGTTAATCTCGGTAATTTGTCCGTGACCTTTTAATATCTTAAATGCTCTGTCAAACTTATCACTTAAACTTTCAAACATGTTATTTCATTTTTTTAGGATTGCAAAATTAAGGTTTATTCCCAAAATAAAGTTAAAAACTTCAATCAATATTATTATTCATAAAAAACGCCAAGCTCACTTTCAACTTCTTTAAAATATGTTCATTCAATGCTTGCCCAATGTATGGATGTGTGGCATTAAAAGCATGATCAGCATTTTCGAGCAAACACAACCTTGAGCCAGCAACCCATTGATGCAAGGCATTGGCTTCATTTAATGATACGGTATCATCAGCTGTTCCATGCACAATTAAAAATGGTTTATTTAATCTTTTAGCGGCTTTTTTTATCAATAAACGCTCCCTGTTTTTATCAAAATCTTCATAAAACTGAAAGTATAAGGGCATTTGCTGGTTTGTTCTTGCATTAGGAATATAGGCAATGCCGGTTTTCTTCCATTCATCAAAACCTTCAACTTTTAACCTGCTTTCAAAATCAGCTACCGAAGCCCATGTTACAATTTTTTTAATGCGTGCATCTTCACTTGCCTTAATAATACTAATGCCTCCTCCCCTGCTATGGCCAATTAAAAAGATATTTTCTGTATCAAATTCATGTTCAGCTGCGTTTGCTTCAACCCAATTAATCACATCTTCTAAATCATGCAATTCAATCGAAAAATTATTTTTTCCGAAGTTATCTAAATTGGCAAAATCTGATGGTTGCTCAGCTGTGGTGCCATTGTGTGAAAAATTAAAACGCACAAAAGCCATTCCTTGCTGCGCAAACCATGAAGCAACTATTGGAAAATGACCCCAATCCTTAAAACCTTTAAAGCCATGCGAAAAAATAATAACAGGCTTAGGAGTGCCTTGTTTCAAATAAGAAACGCTTGCGAGTATTGGCAAGTGATGCAAACTAGAAGTTATGCTAATATTGTGAAGATAAATCATTTGCTATTTTTGTTTTCTTTAACGAACAGCGTTCAAAACAGTTGCCCATATTTGCAATTCATTCGAAGCCTATTTATATGATGAACAATAGTAATCAATTTCTTGGAGAATACAAATCAGCGCCCAATGCTGCTGCAGCAACAGTTAACATTACAGTTAATGCAACTGGCATTGCTTATAAACCGGCAAATTATGCGCAATGGACTACTATACAAATCACTGAAATGGCAGGCATCCATACCTTTAATGAAAGTAATGTAGTCATTAATTTTGGTGTCTATCCTTACCAAAGTATAATTTGCCGTGATGATCAATTTTTACAACAATTAAAATTACAATGCCACAACTATCCCATTATTGCAAACCTATTTAAAAATGGCAAGTCTACTTTCATTAAATTAATGTTGTTTATTGCAGCTTTTATAATTGGCCTGGCACTAATCATTTATTTTTTTTTACTGCCCTGGATGGTTGATAAAGCAGTAGAAAATTTCCCATCTGACTATGAAAAAAAATTTGGCAAGGTGATGTTTGATCAAGTAAAAACTGCTGAAAAATGGGATGAATCACAAACAAAATTGCTCAATAATTTCTTTGACAGTTTACATTTTAAAAGCAATTACAACATTGAAATTTTATGTGTAAAAAAAGAAGATTTAAATGCCTATGCCCTGCCAGGTGGTTATATAGTGGTTTATGATGGCATTCTCAAAAAAATGAAATATAAAGAAGAATTAGCTGGTTTATTGGCCCATGAATTTTCTCATATCAAATTAAAACACACCCTTAAAAGCACTTTTAACAGTATAGGTTTTTCGGCCTTACTACAAATGATTTTTGGTGGCTTTGATGATGCTGTCATTGGTTTATTGGGCAACCAAACCGAACAACTCAGGCAATTACATTACTCCAGAAGTTTAGAACAAGAAGCTGATGAAAATGGATTTAATTTAATGAAAGAACAGCAGCTCAATCCCAATGGCATGATCAATTTATTTGAAAGATTAAAGACAGAATCAAACGATATGATTCCCACTATTTTAAGCACGCATCCCCTGCCCGAGCAGAGAATTAAATATATTCAAAACCTAATTCATGAAAACAAATTTAAAGTAAAAGATAATAAATCATTAGAAGTAATTTTTGAAAAGCTGAAAGATGATGATGAGCATGCTTATTAAACCCAAATTAATCAATAGGAGATTTAAAAAATCGAACTACTTGATTTAGTTGGGTGAATCCCGATATAGAAAATGTTATCAGATTTGTAAAAATCTGATTTACAATTTCTTTATCGTTTACGCATTTCTAATGCGTAATCTGGGTTAAATATATTGAGCAACGAAGCTATTATGCAGCTTAAAATATTTGACATCCAAAGACAATTAATCCAAGTCCCCACCAACCAAAACGTACTTTCAACTGGCGCGAGTCTTCATACTCGCACCAGGTAGTTGTAGCAATTTTTAAATAATTTAAGGAAATTATATTCATTCTAATATGATGGCAATTCTTATTCACACAATTGCCAATACTGATTTAGAAATCTCACAACAAATTTACACCAAACAGTTTTAAATACTAAAAAAAAGACTAATCTTTTCTTTATAAATCCCAATACAACAGCTAATGCTTCAAATAATAAATTATCAACATTTTAATAACATTAATTAGGTATAACTTGAAATATTTAATATTTCAAACTCATTATAAAACCTTATTTTTGCAGCCTTATTTAAAAAAAATAAAGTGACATTAATAAAATCAATTTCAGGAATTAGAGGTACCATAGGCGGCAAATCAGGTGATGGGCTCAGTCCTATAGATATTGTAAAATTTAGTTCTGCCTTTGCGCTTTGGATTAAGCAAAAAAGTGAAAATAAATCTGTAAAAATAGTTGTAGGCCGCGATGCGCGCATCTCTGGCGAAATGGTGAATCATCTTGTTGCAGGTTCATTAATGGGTGTTGGCGTGGATGTAATTGATCTCGGTTTAAGTACTACACCTACTGTTGAAATGGCTGTAGCTATGGAAAAAGCAGATGGTGGTATTGTATTAACGGCCAGCCATAACCCAAAACAATGGAATGCACTTAAATTACTTAATCATAAAGGTGAATTTATTTCTGGCAAAGATGGCGAGGAAGTTTTAGCTATTGCAGACAAAGATAATATCGAATTCTCTGAGGTGAACCAACTAGGAAAATACTTTATTATGGATGGCTATATGGCCAAACACATTGATAAAATACTTGAACTTCCTACCGTAAATGTGGAAGCCATTAAAAATAAAAAGTTTAAAATTGTAATCGATTGCGTAAACAGCACAGGCGGTATAGCTGTGCCAATGCTTTTAAGAGCCTTAGGCGTTGATGATATTGTTGAATTGTATTGCACACCCGATGGTAATTTCCCTCATAATCCTGAGCCATTGCCCGAGCATTTACATGATATCTCAAAAGCTGTGTTAAAGCATAAAGCACACTTAGGTATTGTTGTTGACCCAGATGTTGACCGCTTGGCGCTTGTTTCTGAAGATGGCGAAATGTTTGGCGAAGAATATACCTTGGTGGCTGTGGCCGATTATATTTTAAGTGCCAAAAAAGGCAGTACAGTAAGTAATTTGTCATCTACCAGAGCTTTAAGAGATGTTACAGAAGCTGCGGGCTGCTCCTATAGCGCTTCTGCCGTTGGTGAAGTAAATGTGGTTGATATGATGAAAGCCACAAATGCAGTAATTGGTGGCGAAGGCAATGGAGGCATCATTTACCCTGAATTGCACTATGGTCGTGATGCTTTAGTTGGAATTGCCCTGTTTTTAAGTCATTTAGCGCAATTTGGCAAAAGCACTTCTATGCTTAGAAGCAAATATCCAAACTACCATATCTCAAAAAATAAAATTGAATTAAATAAAGATATCAATGCCGATCAAGTATTGGCAGATATTCAAGAAAAGTACAAGAAACAACCTATCAATACCGTTGATGGGGTAAAAATTGAATTTGATAAAGAATGGGTTCATCTGCGTAAATCAAACACAGAGCCTATTATCAGAATCTATGCAGAAAGCAAATCGCAAACCACTGCCGAAAATTTGGCAGAAAAGATTATTGCTGACATTAAAGAATTGCTCAAAAAGTAGGAAAATAAGGCATAATTCTACTTTTTTTATTTATTTTGTATAAATATTAATTAGTTAACATGAAGATTTACTTTGATAATGCAGCCACAACGCCTATTGATAAAGAGGTTGTGGAAGTTATGTTACCAATTTTAACTGAGCAGTTTGGAAATCCTTCTTCCATACACTCCCATGGCCGTAAAACCAGGGCCATTATAGAAAACGCAAGAAAATCTGTGGCCAAACTTTTAAATTGTGCGCCTGCAGAAATATTTTTTACCTCGGGCGGTACCGAAGCTGATAACATGGCTATCATTGGCAGTGTAGATGATCTTGGTGTGAAGCATGCTATTACCACATCTATTGAGCATCATGCAGTGGGACATACTTTAGAGCATCTTGAGAAACAAGGTAAAATCAAACTTAGCTATGTTAATTTGTTAGATAATGGCAATGTTGATATGGCTCATCTTGAAGAGCTCTTAAAATCAAATAGTAAATCTCTTGTGAGTTTAATGCATGCGAATAATGAAATTGGCAATTTACTTTCCCTTGAGGCGGTAGGCGAATTATGTAAAAAATACGATGCCATTCTTCACTCAGATACTGTGCAAACAATGGGGCATTACAGGCATGATATGCAGCAACTTAACGTACATTTTATAACCTGTGCTGCACATAAGTTTCACGGACCAAAAGGTGTAGGTTTCTTGTATGTTAATCATCAAGTTAAAATTAAACCATTTATCTATGGCGGTTCTCAAGAACGTAACATGCGCGGAGGTACCGAAAATGTATATGGCATAGCAGGTTTGGCTAAAGCCCTAGAAATAGCTTATGAACATATGGCAGATCATCAAAACCATATACAAGGCATTAAAGACTACTTTATTAAAAAGCTTAATGAAAATATCCCAGGAGTAAGCTTCAATGGTAATTCTGGCGGTGAATCTTTATACACGGTTTTAAATGTGCTTTTCCCTAAAACTGAGAATGCAGAAATGTTATTGTTCAACCTCGACATTGCTGGAATTTCTGCCTCTGGAGGAAGTGCATGTACAAGTGGAAGTAACCAAGGTTCTCATGTACTTAGAGGGATCAAAATAGATCAAGAAAAACCTTCAATTAGATTTTCATTCTCAAAGTATAACACTACTGATGAAGTGGACTTTACAATTGACAAGTTAACTGAATTGTTTAAGATAAAAAATAAAGAAATAGCTTCTTAATACGCAACTTATGAATCGTCCAATCAGGGTACTTATTGCAAAAGTTGGTTTAGATGGCCACGACAGAGGTGCAAAAATAATTGCTTCGTTTTTAAGAGATGCGGGCATGGAGGTAATTTACACAGGTTTAAGACAAACCCCAGAAATGGTTGTAAATACTGCCTTACAAGAAGATGTTGATGCCATTGGCATTAGTATTTTAAGCGGTGCACACAATACTGTTTTTCCAAAAATAATAAACTTAATGAAGGAGAAAGGATTGAACGATGTGTTGCTAACAGGCGGTGGAATTATTCCTGAATCTGACATGCAAAAATTGATGCAATTGGGTGTTGGGCAACTTTTTGCGCCAGGCACTGATACAAAAGAAATAATAAATTATATCACCAATTGGGTGAAAATCAATAGAAACTTTTAACATCCATTTTACGCATGAATTACCAAAATATCATACAACAAACCGAAAATGAGGTATTAACTATTACCATAAACCGTCCCGACAAGTTAAACGCCTTAAATACTCAAACAATCAGCGAGTTAAATCATATACTTTCTACAAATAGAAACAATAATGATGTACGTGCTGTAGTAATTACCGGTTCGGGGCAAAAGGCCTTTGTTGCCGGTGCAGATATTTCAGAATTTGCCGATTTTAATGCAGAACAAGGTAAAATGTTGAGTAAAAATGGCCAACAACTGCTATTTGATTATGTTGAAAACTATCCAAAACCTGTGATTGCAGCAATCAATGGCTTTGCTTTAGGAGGTGGTTTTGAACTAGCTTTAAGCTGTCATATAAGAGTGGCCTCAGATAATGCCAAAATGGGATTTCCAGAAGTTACGCTTGGTGTAATCCCAGGATACGGTGGAACACAGCGTTTAGCACAACTTGCAGGAAAAGGTAAGGCTTTTGAATTAATATTAACTGCCGATATGGTTAAAGCTGATGAAGCGCTTCATTTAGGTTTACTTAATGCTGTGGTGCCTCAGGCTGAATTATTGAACAAGGTTAACGAAATTATTGAGAAAATTAAAAGCAAAAGTCCAGTTGCTATTGCGCATGCAATAATTGCAATTAATGCCAATTATAAAGATGGTGTTGATGGTTATGCTACTGAAATTGAAGAGTTTGGTAAATGCTTTGAAAGTGATGACTTTAAAGAAGGCACTCAAGCATTCATTGAAAAGCGCAAACCTATATTTAAAGGTAAAATGATTTAAGCATAACCCATTTTCATCAGAAATAATGTAAGTGCCTCTGTGCTTAAAAGTTCAAAAATGAAAACGAGTGTTAACCCCTACAGTTTCTCCAAAATAAAATTAGTCATCTCTTTATAGATTTGAAATCTGGTAGTTCCCCCTGAAATTCCATGGTTTTTATCGGGGTACATCATAAAATCAAAGTGTTTGTTGGCTTTTTGCAATGAAGTTACCATCTCTACAGCATTTTGAAAATGGACATTATCATCGGCTGTGCCATGTATCAACAAATAGTTCCCCTTCAATTCTTGGGTAAAATTAATAGGTGAATTATTGTCATAGCCCTTGGCATTATCTTTAGGCAAACCTAAAAAACGCTCGGTATAAATACTATCGTAATACCTCCAATTAGTAACAGGAGCCACTGCTATGGCTGTTTTAAACACCTCATTTCCTTTTGTGATGCAAAGTGAAGATAAATATCCGCCAAAACTCCAGCCTTGAATTCCAATTCGACTTTTATCAACATAGGGCAAACTACCAAAATATTGGGCCGCTTCAATTTGATCTTGTGTTTCGAACATACCCAAATTTCCATAGGTAGCTTTTTTAAATTTTTCACCTTTATAGCTTGTGCCTCTATTATCAACACTTACAACAATATAACCTTTTTGCGCCAGGTGTTGGTGCCACATGTATGTTGCTCCATCCCAACTATTAAGTACAGTATTTCGGCCTGGTCCCCCGTAAATTGCAAAAATAACAGGGTATTTTTTTCCTTCATTAAAGTCAAATGGCTTAATCATCCAGGCATTTAATTCCAAACCATCTGCCGTTTTAATAGTCAAAAATTCTTTCTGCGAAAGCTTATAGTTTTTCAATTTATTCATTAAAACACTATTTTCCTCTAAAACTCTTACATTTTTACCATTTTTATCATACAAAACAACCTCAGCAGGTGCATTTGCACTGTTGTAATTGTTAATAAAATAATTGTATGTGACACTAAAATTAGGTTCATTGTATCCTATTTTTTCTGAAATTACTTTAAAGCCAGATCCATCAAGTTTAATTTTACAAACATCTTTATTGATTGATGAAGATTGCGCTGCAGTAAAATAAAGCGTTTGATTTTTCTCATCAAATCCCTTGTAAGCAATAACATCCCAATTTCCTTTTGTTATTTGATTTAGTAATTTACCATCCATCGAATATTTGAATAGGTGATTGTAACCTCCTAATTCGCTACTCAAAATAAAGGTATTTTTATCAGCTAAAAAAGTCAAATCATCAGTCACATCTATATATGTAGATGATTTTTCTGTTAAAATTATTTTCGAACTGCCTGTACTACTTTCAATTAGCAACAAATCTAAAGTGTTTTGCAAACGGTTTAATCGTTGACAAGATAACACATTAGCATCTGCTGTCCATTTAATTCTTGGTATATACTGATCTAATTCATCCCCAATGTTTGATACAATTGTTTTATTGGTAGCAATATCAAAAAGTAGGATTTGTACTATTGAGTTCTTCTCCCCTGCCTTGGGATATTTGAAGGTATTATACGTTGGATAAAGACTTCCATAAATTGGCATTCCAAACTCCTTTACATCTGATTCATCAAAACGATAAAATGCTATTTTTTTGCTATCGGGACTCCACTCATATGCTTTATCAAAGGCAAATTCTTCTTCGTAAACCCAGTCACTAGCACCATTAATTATTTTATTTTTAGCTCCATCGTTTGTAATCTGTGTTTCCTTTTTGGTTGCCAAGTCAACCATATATAAATTATTTTGCCTCACAAAGGCAACACTTTTACCATTAGGCGAAAACGAAGCAAGTTGCTGTTTTTCCTTTATAGAAAGAAAATCCCAGCTTTTGCTATTTATATTAAAGACGATGTAATTTGATTTAAAGGAATGTCTATAAATTGTTTCTTCTTCCGTTGAGCAAAGTAATTGACTTTCGTCAGCACTAAATTTATAAGATTCAATTTTAGGAATTTGTTTATTGTTATTTCTCGCTTTGGCGCTATTATAAATAGTGTCAATAGCATTCCCTGTTCTATAATTGTATTTTACGATATATTGATTGCTACCCGAATTTATTAGGGTGGAATAATGTTCCCCATCTTTCATAGAGTTTATCCCACTCACTGTTTTTGAGCCAAACGTATAATTCTTCCATATTTCTTCTAAAGTAATGTCATTTTGTGCTAAAACCTTAAATGGCAAAGCCAAAATTACAATGTAAATCAAAAATCTTAATTTCATAAGTTCCTTTTTAAAATTATTTTTTCAATACTGCATTTTTTTGTCGAAAAAAACAAATTATACCAATGTGATTTATAAATTATGCCAATAATTTAAAATCTTACATTGGTAAATGCCGATCGGAAAAAAGTTTGGGACAAATGAAGTGAAACAAATTTGGTCCATTACTTATTTCACATCGGTATTATATGCGCTTCAGTTTTACCCTAAATTAATATGCACATGATATTTTCTATGGCAACAACGGCATTTTTAACCCAAATTAATCAATAGGAGATTTAAAAAATCGAACTACTTGATTTAATTGGGTTAATCCCGATATAGAAAATGTTATCAGATTTGTAAAAATCTGATTTACAATTTCTTTATCGTTTACGCATTTCTAATGCGTAATCTGGGTTTAATTCGCAATTTTGATAAAAAAAAGAGTGCCATCGAATTAATGAAGGCACTCTTTTTTTTATTTATCTAGTCTTTTTATTTTTTGGCTACTTTAAATCCTTGAATTTTATAAGCCAATCCTATTCCTAACACATTTCTAAGCTGCACTCCTTTGCCCTCGCGATAATCTCCATTATCTAGTTTTACAGGAACTGTAGTATTATCATCATAAAGCAAGGTAGAGCTGATAGAAGCTTGTAAAAACTTGTTGATTTTAAATGCAAACAGAAGTTCTAAATTAACATCTACATTTTTAGGTTGATCAAGATAATTCGAAAACAAGTCTAATTTTAAGGAGAGCAATACATTTTCCATTAAATTTTTCTTGTATTTAGTGGTTAGGTAAGCTCCAAATTCAGAACGTACTGTTTCTCCTGCAGCAACCCCAAATGCGCCTGCTTTGCTTAACACATCATCTTTCACAATGATTGTTCTGCTTGTAATTGGAGATAGAAATAAGGTAAAATCCGCATTGGGTTTGTAATCAATACCTAATGAAGCCAAGGCATAGGCAGGCGCTAAAAGATTAGATATTCGAGCCCTTGATCCATCCTGATTAAAAATAAAACCCTCCGTGAACTGTGTTTTAAACCCACCTAATAATGAAAAATAAAGTTTATTTCCAATATCATAACCTAGTTTTGTATTGATATCAACTTTATCATCAGATTTTCTTAATTCACCACCTTCTCCCTGTTTAATTGCTCCTAAAGCAAAATCTCCCGTATTATCCCATGTCCAGCTGCCTTTTTTATATTTTGCAAAAACTGAGGCTAAGCCATTCAAAGCTAAGGAGTTATTATTACCTCCAGCCCATTGATAAAAATTAGCTTGATTAAAATTAAAGTTAAACAATCCACCATTTCTCCAAAGTGTATCATTTTGAGCTTTTGAAAAACTGAAATTAAGCAATAGAATGACCGTCAGAATTTTTTTCATAGCAGTATTATTAATAAGGATTAAATAATTTGAAATATTACTTTTTCAGTGCGTCTCTGATTTCCATCAGCAACTTCTCTTCGTTTGATGGTTCTGCTGGTACTGGAGCTACTTCTTCTTTTTTATTAGAAGCATTCATTCCTTTTATAATTAAGAAAAGTACGAAAGCTACAATTACAAAATTTATTACGGCCGATAAAAACACCCCATATTTCACTGAGCCCATCATAGTGAGATCTTCCAACTTACTTAAATTGGCAGCATCTAATGCAGGTTTCAATAAAAGTGGCGTAATTACGTCATTAATTAAGGAACCAACAATGTTTCCAAAAGCACCGCCAATAATAACACCAATTGCAAGGTCAACTACATTGCCTCGCATGGCAAAATCTTTAAATTCTTTAGTAATACTCATAGTTTATTTATTTAATTGATGTATATGTAAAACAAAAAAAAGGGGTATTGCCCCTTTTTTTGATTATTAGATAACAAAAAAATATATCCTATTTTTTATGCAATTTTTCGTCAGAAACGGTTAATTTCTTACGTCCACGAGCTCTACGAGCTGCTAAAACTCTTCTGCCATTTGCAGAAGCCATTCTCTCACGGAAACCGTGCTTATTTCTTCTCTTACGCTGTGAAGGTTGAAATGTCCTTTTCATTGCCTATTGTTTTTAAATTTGGAGTGCAAATGTAGTAAGTTTTTGTTCTGTACCAAAATTATTTTTCTCTTTTGTAAACAATGTACTGTTAATCCTTTTTAGAAATAATAGCAACAGTAAGCCTACTTACACAAATTAACAAACCTTTTTCATTTATAATTTCTATTCCCCAGATGTGTGTAGACTTACCAATATGAATAGGTTTGGCTACACCAGTTACAAATCCGCTATCGGCTTTTCTGATATGATTGGCGTTAATCTCTAAACCTACCGACATATATTTTGAGCTATCAATTATTAAATGACTTCCATAACTGCCAATTGTTTCTGCCAAGGCTACAGATGCTCCACCATGTAAAATACCATAGGGTTGTTTGGTTCTCTCATCAACAGGCATTTTTGCTTTAATAAAATCTGCACCAATTTCAAGCAGCTCAATCCCTAAATGACTGCTCAATGTGTTTTCTCCTATTTGCTTAAGCTGCGCTATTTCAACCGGTTTAAACCAAATCATAGTTGTGTTTTTTTTATTGTTTAGTGCAAATATAGCCTATTTTAAAACCAACATTCAACACAAATTTGCAACAAAGGTTAACAATTTATTAAAAGTTTAATTGGGCTTTTCAATCGCTTATTGGTAATATTGAGGTCAACAAAAAAAGAGCTCATAGTATATGAAATTCAACTCCTTTTACAATTTATTTGGTCATAGCATACTCAAGCAAACAATGGTTTTATTGGTATTTGTTTGTTTTTTAACCAATCTAACATTTGCACAAACAAAGATTCAAGCTTTCTCTGAAGATGATGTGATTTTTTTAGACGAAATGATTCAACATCTTGAAACTTGGGACAAAAAAGATGCGCGTATTTTTATGGATGAATTTGCAGCGGCTTGGGTTAATAAAATAAACGTGGAACAGAAAAAATTTGTAAGAACAACTTGCAACACCCTATTAAAAAAACGTGCTAAAGCAAATCCTGACTTTACCAATTTTTTGGGTTCAATGATGAATTTTGTGAATGGCAATCAGCCCCAAGCTAGCTATATCGCTTGGCAAAAAGGAGCCGAAAAGTTGTTGTTAGGAAAAACTATGACTGGTTTTTATAATTATTGTGCTATGAGTGAAGGGTTGTTTAAGAACAATTGTTTTTATAAATCGGCTACTACAGAGTGGCGCGCTAGCAGCAGTGAGTATAAGTTTGAATTTGACTCAGTGCCTAAAGTAATTTTTGCGAAAACAGATGTAAGCTGCTATGCCAAAGGCGACAGCTCAATCATTATGCGAACAAGCGGTATTTATTATCCAACTCAACAGCTTTGGGTTGGAAAAGAAGGGCGCGTAGATTGGAAAAGAGCAGGAATTGACGAAAACCTAAGTTATGCAGAGCTTAAAAACTATAAAATATCTTGTAAAACATCGTCTTACACTGCCGACTCTGTGGAGTACTACAATAAAAACTACTTTAAAACACCATTATTAGGTCGACTTACAGATAAAGTATTGGCAAATGCCACAGACAATAGGGCTTCTTACCCCGAATTTAACTCCTATGATAAACGATTAGAAATTCCAAACATTTATCAAGATGTAAATTACGATGGTGGATTTAATGTAAAGGGCGCTAGTATTATTGGTTCTGGAGATAAAAAAAATCCTGCCTACCTTAAATTTTATAGAAATAAAAAACTATTTGTATTGGTATCTGCGAAAAGCTACATCATTAGAACAGACAAGATATCTTCAGATAAAGCAGAGGTATCAATATATAATGAAACTGATTCCATTTATCATCCTGGTTTAACCATGAAGTTTATTTTCAAGGATAAAGAACTTACACTATTAAGAGATAATCAAGGAATTGCCCGTGCGCCCTTTACCGATTCTTATCATCAATTAGATATGGACTTTGAAGCATTATATTGGAAAATGGATGAACCAGTAATATCATTGGAGATGATTAAAGGTAGTGCTGAAAGTAATGCCACTTTTGAATCAAAGAGCTTCTTTAGAGAAAAAAGGTATTACAAACTGCAAGGTTTAGATGATATACATCCCCTAATTAAAATAAAAAACTACACCGAGAAAAACAATACAAGAGAAGCTACAATTAACGAAATATCTGCTTTTATGGGAATTTCGCCTGAATACATTAGACCAATGATGCTAACATTTAATAATTTAGGATTTGTTGACTTTAAATATGATGAAGACAGAATTATCATACAAGAAAGATTGTTTGATTATATAAAATTTATGGCTGGTAAAAAAGATTATGATGTTATTGAATTTAAATCTAACCTGGCCAGAAATCAAACCAATGCTAAAATAAATTTATTAAATTTTGATCTAAAAATAACGGGTGTTAAGCAAATCTTTTTAAGTGACTCTCAAGCAGTAAACATCTTTCCATTAGGGCAAACCATCACTTGTAAGAAAAATAGAGACTTTAGCTTCGCTGGAATTATCAATGCTGGACGTTTTCAATTTTTTGGGAAAGAATTTTCTTTTGAATATGATAAGTTTAAACTCAATCTAGTAAATGTTGATTCGCTAAGAATTAAAATAGCCACAGGTGCTTATTTGCCCAATGGAGATGTAGAATATACTTATGTAAAGTCAGTAATTGAAGACTTAAATGGAGATTTGTTAATCGATGACCCCTCCAACAAGTCAGGTCGAAAAAATCATCCACAATACCCTATCCTCAACTCAAAGAAGAATTCTTATGTTTATTGGGATAAAAACTATATTCAAAAAGGGGTTTATACACGCAGTAAAGTTGGCTTTTCACTCGATCCATTTACCATTGATAGTTTAGATAATTTTACCAACGACGCCCTTTCTTTTAATGGCGATTTTGAATCAGGTGGTATATTTCCAAAATTCAGAGAAACTTTAAAATTGCAAGAAGACCTATCTTTAGGATTTAAAACCTCGGCGCCTGAAGGCGGTTATCCTACCTACGGTGGAAAAGGTATTTACAATGAGAAAATATTTATGAGTAACAAAGGATTGCGCGGTAATGGCAAGCTTAATTATATTACATCTGTGACTACTTCTAAAGACTTTATATTTTTTCCCGATAGTATGAACACGTATTGTGAAAATTACACCAATAAAGCCACAGCTGGCAAACCGGAATTTCCGCAAGCAAGCGCTGATAGTGCTTATGTGCATTGGATGCCCTATAAGGACTATATGAACGCTGCAAATAAACCTAATCATCCTTTTGAAATGTATGATGGTAAATCATCACTTTACGGCCATACCGCGCTATCCCCTAAAGGTTTAACAGGAGGCGGAACCATGCGTTTTTATAAGGCTGAATTAGATTCTAAATTTATGCGTTTTGGCGAAAGAGTATTTGATGCAGATACTTCTGATATTAGAATATCTTCAACTGCCGCAAATGATATTGGATTACAAACAGTAAACTTTTCCTCGCATATAGATTTTGATAATAAGGTGGGCGAATTTAAATCAAACGGTGGTGGTGCTTATGTAAAATTCCCTGTTAATCAATATTTGTGCTATATGGACCAATTTAAGTGGTATATGGAAAAAGACAATCTTGAATTAAGCTCTAAT
>CAMBZU010000076.1 GCA_945872355.1 Chitinophaga pinensis | reverse complement strand
TCCTTTAATTTAACTTCAATATAATTTTGAGAGTTAATATTAACTGTATCTGCAAAATAACCAAGATAACGAATAATTAACGTCTTGTTTTCTTGATCATTTTTATCAATTGTAAAAGTGCCATTATTTTCAGTTGTAACGCCAACATTGCTGTTCAACCATAAAACACTTGCACCAAAAAGTGGTTCTTTTTTTGAGTCAGTTACTTTTCCCTTTAATTTTTGAGCTGATAGTATAAATGGAAATAGTAAACCAACAATGAATAAATATTTTTTCATTGTATTTTGAATTATTTTAAAGGCCTTTAGGAGCCTTAATTTGTAATTTACTATTTTACTTTATATGGTCTATCATTAGGATTTTCGCAGCCGCTGGTGTTTTCAATAGCAGCGTTTATTTCCTTTGCGCTCACTTTAGTTATATTGTAAGTTACTTTAAAGCTAGAAATGGCACCCATCTTTCCTGTTTTACAGGTATTTACACCACTAAGTTTTTCAACATTAGCTGCAATAGTTTTTAAATCACCAGCACAAGTAAGTCCTTTTACTTTAACTGTGATTGTTTTAATGCTATCGCTAATTTGGCTGTTATTTTGAGCGTAATTATGTTGTGATGTAACCATTATGTATAAAATAGTTAACATCATTAATTTAATAAATTTCATATTAAAAAAGTTTAAATTAGAATGAATAAAAAGAAGCACATCATTATTGAGGCGCTGCGTTAAATTGAATTTAAACTAACTTGGGTGGTTGCCAAAAGTCAAAAGAAAATTGTGATTTGAACAGTGTAAGATAAATAAACTGATGTTCAACGATAACCTGTGGTTTAACAATTGTATAATTATTAATCGAAATAATATCAAGCAAGCCAGCGCAACAAGTGGCGAAAGGGTTGCAAGCGTTCCCATTACAATTTTCTGATTTACTTGATTTTTGATTGTCAAGTGGAGCTTCACAACGATCATCACCACAACAATCCATAGCTGCTGATGATTGTGTAATAAATTTAATGGTTGGAATGCCAGATAAACCAACAATTAAGAAGCAAAATAAGATGATAAAAATTTTCATTCTAGTACAAATTTAAAATTTTATTCCGAGTAAAGTTCTAATTGATGTGTATATTTTTTGTGTTATTTGCAATTTATAATGAATATTTTTAAATAAATACAAACTGCTTTTTATTTCATAAAATGCAGGTATTTGCCCTGTAAAATATGGTTGTATTTTAATGCATAAAGCTTTGCGCCATTTGCACACTTCAACATTATGTTTCATAAGCATTTGGCGCGAGTATTCAGACTCGTGCCCTTAACATCAGTCCACAAATGCCTTTAAACTTCATGCTTATAACTGTGCATCTTATTTTTTAACTTAAACGCCTCCTTTTAAAAAGTTTCCTCCTGAATGACAGCGTTTTTTTTGTCTTTCAGGCGGAATCTTTTTTTGTTGATGAACTTGCACCAATAAATTAGGCGCTTGTTTTATTTTGCAATTATTTTAAAACGCATACGGCTATATATTTCTCTACCTCTTGTTGGGCCTCAAACAGAGGAAGTGTCAAAGTAGGGACCAAAAGGATTTTGCCCACTCAAGATGGGCTGCAACTGTCTAAAATTAAATATATTTTCGCTAATTAATTTAATTTTTGCTTCCTCATAAACAATCTATCAAAATATTAGTTAGTATAGTTAACTATTAATATTAAAAACTAATTTTGTTGCAAATTAAATTGAATGAATAACAGTAGCTGCCTTCATTTGCCACTAGGAAGATCGTTGGCCATTTTGGCAAAAACATATTTTGCTGCGCTTACTAAGCGCCTCGAGCATCTTGAAATAGAACGTTATTACGCTATTCTAATCTTGATAGAGCATCATGAAACAAATTGTACACAGCAATTTATATGCAACGAACTTAAAATGGATAAGGTTTCAATGGTGCGTATTATAGATTTTCTTATCGAAAAAAAGTATGTGAAAAAAGTGCTAAATTTAAAAGATAGGAGAGAGTATTTTATTCAACTAACCAAAAAAGCAATAGCCATTTTACCCGAAATTCACCAAGCCATAGATGAAGTTAATAAGGCTGCATTGAAAGGAATTACTAAAGAAAAACAAAAAGTACTATATGCTCAATTAAACAGTATACAAATCAATTTGGCCCATTTGCCTGATGAAAAAATAATTATCAAATATAAAAATGTAATCAAGAAAGTATGAAAGTTAAAAACGTCCTTATCATTATTATTGTAGCAATTGTGCTCATTGGTGTGAAATTAACTTTTTTAAAACCTAAGGAAACAGCCAAACTAAAACCAGGCGGCCCAAAAGGAATGGGTGCGCCCACCAAAGTAACAGGTTTTATCACTTCGCTGTGTGTATTAGACAATAAATTATTTTCTTCGGGAACTGCTAAAGCAAATGAAGAGGTAACGTTGATGCCCGAAGTGCCAGGAAAATTAGTGCAAATTAGTTTTAAAGAAGGCACTGATGTTAAAAAAGGTACGCTGCTGGCCAAAATTAGCGATGTGGATTTGCAAGCACAATTCACAAAACTAAACTTACAATTGAAATTAGCACAACAAAAAGAGGATCGCTTAAAATTATTATTAGCTATTAATGGTGTAAGTCAAGAAGAATTTGATGCAGCTAAAAACCTTGTAAAAACGCTGATTGCAGATATAGATTATAATAAAGCGCAAATTGCTAAAACAGAAATTAGAGCGCCTTTTGATGGTAAAATTGGGCTGCGACAAGTAAGTGAAGGTAGTTTTGTAAACAGCGCAACAGTGATTGCAAGCATGCAACAAACAAAAATATTGAAAATAGATTTTACAGTGCCAGAAAAGTACGCTTCTGTTATTGTAATTGGCAATATCATAAAATTTACTGTTGATAATGAACCTGAAATTTTTAATGCAAGAGTGGATGCAATCGAACCAAAAATAGATCAACAAACCAGGAATATTACAATTAGAGCAATTTACAATAATGATAAATTGAAAATATTTCCTGGCGCCTTTGCGCGTGTAGAGCTTATTGTGAATAAAAAAAAAGATGCAATTTTAATTCCTACAGAAGCTATTATTCCTGAATTAAAAGGCAAAAAAGTATTTGTAAATAGAGGCGGAAAGGCTATCCCTGTAAAGGTAATAACTGGTTTAAGAAATGATGCCATGATAGAAATTACAGAAGGATTAAAAGTAGGTGATACGATTGTAACAACCGGAATGATGGGCTTAAAGCCTGAGGGTGAAATTATTATTACAAGTATTAAAAACTAGGCCTATGAACATTTCATCAATAAGTATAAATAGGCCCGTATTAGCCATTGTGATGAATTTAATCATCATACTATTTGGGGCTATTGGCTATACATTTTTAGGTGTAAGAGAATTTCCTTCAATTGACCCACCAATTATTACCGTTAAAACAACTTATGCTGGCGCTAATGCTGATGTTATTGAATCGCAAATTACTGAACCTTTAGAAAAAGCAATCAATGGTATTGATGGGGTAAGAACCATTACTTCAGCCAGTAATCAAGGAGCCAGTGTTATTACTGTTGAATTTAATTTAACCTCCAATATTGAAGCTGCTGCTAATGATGTACGCGATAAAGTGTCACAAGCTGCAAGCCAATTGCCAAAAGACATTGATGGTTTGCCTACCGTTACAAAGTCAGATGCTAATTCCGAAGCAATTTTATCTTTAACGCTTCAATCTAATACCCGAACACAATTAGAAGTGAGTGATTTTGCTGAGAATGTTTTAGCCGAGCGTTTTCAAACTATTCCAGGGGTGAGCAACATACAAATATGGGGGCAAAAAAAATATGCCATGCGCTTGGCTTTAGATCCTGTAAAGCTTTCTTCTTATGCTTTAACACTGCAAGATGTAAAAGCTGCGCTCGACAAAGAAAATGTTGAATTGCCTTCAGGTAAAATTGCGGGTAATACTTCAGAGCTTACTGTTAAAACTGTGGGTAAATTAAAAACACCTGAAGGCTTTAATAATTTAATCATAAAAATTCAAGGCGACCAAACCGTGAAGTTGAAAGATATTGGTGAAGCCTATTTGGGTCCTGAAAATGAAGAAACTATCCTAAAACAATCGGGTGTACCTATGATTGGAATTGCTTTAGTTCCTCAACCTGGTGCAAACTATCTTGATATTTCAAAAGAATTTTACGTGCGCTTAGAACAAATTAAAAAGGATTTGCCCAAAGATTTTTATGTAAACGTTGCATTGGATAATACTTTATTTATTAAGAAATCAATTGAAGAAGTAATTGAAACTTTAGCCATTGCCATAGTACTCGTAATTATCATCATTTATTTGTTTTTTCGTGATTGGTTAATCGCCTTCCGTCCTTTAATTGATATTCCTGTTTCATTAATTGGTGCCTTTTTTATTATGTATTTTATGGGCTATTCAATTAATGTGCTCACGCTGTTAGCTATTGTTTTGGCAACTGGTTTAGTGGTTGATGATGGCATTGTGGTAACAGAAAATATATACAAAAAAATAGAAGATGGTTTGAGTCCAATGGAGGCTGCGCACAAAGGTGCTAAGGAAATTTTTTTTGCAGTTATTTCTACTTCATTAACCTTAGTGGCTGTGTTTATGCCTGTTATATTTTTAGATGGATTTGTTGGTCGTTTGTTTAGAGAATTTGGTGTGGTGCTGGCAGGTGCAGTGCTTATTTCTGCCTTTGTATCGCTTACGCTAACACCAATGTTAAATGCTCGTTTGGGAAGGAAAAATACAGCCAAAAGTAAATTCTATATCGCAACTGAACCATTTTTTGTGCGCATGATTGCGCGTTATGGCAGCGCTTTGAAAGGATTTTTGAAACACAAAAAATGGGCATGGCTTATTTTAGTTGGATCAATCCTTATTATTAAATTTGTAGGTGGTGCATTGCAAAGTGAACTTTCACCGTTGGAAGACCGCAATTGGATGCGTGTTTCATTAACAGCGCCTGAGGGGGCTTCTTTTGAATATACCGACAATTTTGTGAATGAGTTTACCAAGTTTGTTTTAGATTCGGTGCCCGAAAAAAAAGTTTGCTTAACTGTAACTGCTCCTGGTTTTACTGGTTCTGGGGCTGTAAACACAGCATTTGTTAGATTAGCTTTGAAAGATGCAAGTGAAAGAAAAAGAAATCAACAACAAATTGCAGATTTAATTTCAACTGAAGCTAAAAATTTTACGCAAGGAAAAATATTTGTGATACAGCAGCAAACTATTTCTGCTGGTGGTATGCGTGGAGGACTTCCGGTGCAATTTGTTTTGCAAGCCCCTAATTTTGAAAAGCTAAAAGATAAGCTGCCTCAATTTATGGATGAGGTTCAAATGAGTTCTGTATTTCAAGGTTTCGACGCTGATTTAAAATTCAATAAACCACAAATTAACATTAGTGTTGATAGAGAGAAAGCAAAGAATTTAGGTATTTCGGTAGCTGATATTGCACAAACTTTACAATTGGCTTTGAGTGGCCAGCGCTTTAATTACTTTACCATGAATGGCAAACAATACCAAGTCATCGGACAATTTAGTCGTGATAATAGAGATGAAGTTTTAGATATTAAATCAATTTATTTGCGAAATGCTGCCGGCAATTTAATACAGCTCGATAATATTGTTTCATTTCAAGAAGAAAGCTCACCACCTCAATTGTATCATTACAATAGATACCAATCAGCAACTGTTTCAGCAGGTTTAGCGCAAGGCAAAACCATTAGTGATGGAATTAAAGAAATGGAGCGCATTGCTAGTGTAGTTTTAGATGATAGTTTTACCACAAGTTTAACTGGTGCTTCAAGAGATTTTAAGGAAAGTTCTTCTAATATTTTATTTGCATTTGTGCTCGCTTTGTTAATTGTATATTTAGTTTTAGCTGCACAGTTCGAGAGTTTTAGAGATCCTTTTGTGATTATGCTCACTGTGCCTTTAGCATTAGCAGGCGCGGTTTTATCTTTATGGTATTTTAATCAAACATTAAATATCTTTAGTGAAATTGGGATTATTATGTTGATTGGTTTGGTCACCAAAAATGGCATATTAATAGTTGAGTTTGCAAATCAATTAAAAGAAAAAGGGATGTTACTAAATGATGCTATTCAGGCTGCTGCAGAAGCGCGCTTGCGTCCTATTTTAATGACAAGTTTGGCCACTGCATTGGGTGCTTTGCCTATTGCACTAGCCTTAGGTGCTGGCGCTAAAAGCAGAATGGGAATGGGCATTGTAATTGTTGGAGGGATTTTATTTTCTTTAATACTAACTTTATTTGTTATCCCTGCTATTTATACTTATTTATCTAAAGAGAAAAATCAACATGTTTAGATTATTATTCATTACAATATTTATTATTCCAATAACCATACACGCTCAGCAAAGTGCAAGCATTAGTTATAAGCAAGCAATAGCATTATTATTGAAAAATAATTTTGATATACAAATTGCAAAAAACAATGCCACAATTGCTGATGTTCAAAATAATTATGGCAGTGCAGGGTTTTTACCAAAACTAGATTTCAATGCAGGAACTGCTTTAGCCAACAACAAAACAAAACAAGAATTTGCAAGTGGTTTAAAGGTGAATCAAAGTGGTGTGATTTCCCAGAATATAAATGTAGGCGCATTTTTAACTTGGACAATTTTTGATGGTATGAAAATGTTTGCAACAAAGGAAAGATTGAATTTGTTGGAGCAACAAGGCGAACTGAGTATGAAATTAGAAATGGAACAACAAATTCATCAGTTAACTTTATTGTATTATGAAACGGTGAAGCAAGAACAACTCATAAAAGGAATTCAGTCATTAATGCAAGTTAGTGAAGTAAGAATTAAACTATATCAAAAAAAACTGGATATTGGCGCTGGAGCTAATGTAGAATTGTTACAAGCTAAACTTGATTTTAATGCACAAAAATCTAATTTGTTAACGCAAAAAAGTTTGCTGGGTGAATATAAAAGCAATTTGTTGACTATGCTAAAGGCAGATGCTTCAAGCAGTTTTGAAGTTGATACTATTTTTGAATTTGAAAGTGTAAAAAATTTAGAAGAAATCAAGCAAAAGATAGAGCAATCAAATGAATCAGTAATGTTTGCCAAGCGCAATTTACAGGTGCAAACGCAAGCATTAAAAGAATTACAGTCGTTAACATTGCCCAAGTTGGGATTAACATCATCCTACAACTTTGCGCGTGCAGAAAACGCTGCTGGTTTTGCCCTGCTGAATCAAAACTTAGGATATAATTTAGGTTTAAATGTCAGTTGGAATATCTTTAATGGATTTAATACTAAAAATCAGATCAAGGTTGGTAAATACGCCTTACAGAACAGTCAAATTGAAATTGAGAAAATGAAATTTACTTTCTATAATGATGCATTTGCATCTTATCAAAGATTGCTTAATGATCAAGAGATTTTAAATTTAGAAGAAGAAAATATTAAGTTGGCGCAAGAAGCGCTGAACATTAGTCTTGAGCGCTTAAAAGTGGGTTTAGGTAATTATTTAGAAATTAAAGAAAGTCAAAGTTCTTATGAAGCTGCTATCACTAGATTGGTGAGTGCAAGGTATAACCTAAAACAATCAGAAACTACTATTAAAAAGTTGATGGGAACGCTTATAAATGTGGGCAGCTAAGGATGCTATTTTTTTATTATCCTAAACTTAAAAGTCCATAAAATACATTTAAAATAAATCCTACTGAAGCAAATTTGGGCCATTATACCAATTGTATTTATTAAAAAGCCCAAAGTTGTTTAATAAATATACAATGGTTAATGCCGATACTACTAGAAATTAGTACAATAAGGTAATGCCGCAATTGGACTAAATTGAAAGTGTAATCGGTATAAAAAAGTGCCTACTGAATGAAAAGTGAACAACAGTTTTCTCAAAACATCATTAAGGTCTTCAGCCACAATCACCCAATAAAGCACCGAACATAAAATTATTCAGAAACATAGCAGTTCTTGCTCGCCATCAAAATCAATTGAACCAATTAACTGTTACAAATTAAACAATGACTAAATAAACAATCCTTGCCCAGGCGTTAAATTAATCTTCAGCTGTTTCTACTTGCAAAATATGTAAAACACGATGCACAATTGGCGCAAAAAATACCGCTGTAATACTTAAAAAAGCTACACCGCTGTATAAAGCATAAAATGATGAGAAAAGTTTGGCAGCATTGTTTTGCATCTCAACAACAGGACCCATTCCTGTGAGTATCATGCAAGCCATGTGAAAACTATCAATACCATTTAAACCACCTATAAAATGATAGCCTAGTACACCTATTACAATTGAGAAAACAATCAAAAGAAAGCAAAAAAGTAAATACCTCAACATTCTTCCAAGGAAATGCTTTAGGCCAGCCACTTGCTGTTTTTTATTTTCTAATTTCATTGTTGTGAAGAATTATTGAATGCTCAATTTTTTTGTGATGCTTTGCGCCCCGTCGGTACATTTTACAAAATACACTCCTTTGCTCCAGTGCTCAGTTGCTATTTGCGTATTTTGCATTACTGCTTTTTGGTATATGATATTGCCAATAGCATCCATCACAGTAACATTTAATTTATTTGTGTTGGCCTGATTAAAATTGATATTGATGTTTTGATTTTGAAAAATTACGCTGGTAAATGAAGCATCATTTTCATGTAAAAAATTACCCGTTGGCGAAATGGTAATAGTTTGTTGAAGGGTATTACTTTCACAACCATCACTAACTGTTAAACTAATGTTGTAAACACCGCCTGCAGCAAAGCTGTGTATTGGATTGCTTAAAGTTGAACTATCGCCATCTCCAAAATACCAAAGAAAATTACTGGCATTGCTTGAAGCATTCGTAAATTGATATTGCAATGGCGCAGTTGCCGATTGATTATAATTAAATGCTGCATGCGGCGTAAATTCATTAATGTTCCAAACACTTAAACTGTCGAGCACTGTTGTTGCTGCAATTTGTTGCAGAAAAGAAGCAACAGCAGAAGTTAAACCAGCAGTATAAGAAAGACCTACAGGACTTGTTTGATAAATAGTGGCATAAAAAGTACAGGCCGCTAAATAGGTACCTTCTACACTTGGATGACTATTGTCGGTAGAATATAAATTGATCGTACTATCGGCCATTCTCGAATACTTAAATGCTTCTCCAACAGGGCTTACAAGCGCCTCGTTATCATCAGCCATCTCTACATAACTTCCTCGCAATCGCCATTGCATACCTTCAAATGTACAAATGGGAGGGTAAAAAGGACAGTTACTTGCATCGCCATATTTGCGGCCCCAAGTCATATAAAATATAATTTCTGTACAACTGTCATTAGCTAAAATTGAATCATGCAATTGTGCAGCATAAGGATATGTTTCTGCTTCCACCTGGCTAGGAGAAAACGCAGGCTTTTGACTTTGCTCTTGTATTACTACATAATCCCAATTTTGAAGATTTATTTGTGAAAGTGTAGTGGCATTTGTAGTATGCTGCTGTAAGGTGTAACCGCCTGGGGCAGAGCTACTGTAAATTAATGTGTCGCCGCCTGATAGCGCTAAATTATAAAGTACTATAGGTAAATTGTTAACATAGGTATAACTATTCCCAATAAATAATATTTTTTTAGGCTGCGCCTCTATATTTGAAGATGCAATAATGAAGAGTGCGAGTAATATTTTTTTCATTTTAAGCTGTAAATTTAGCATTGTGTTTTTTAAAACTATTTTTCAATTATTTAATATTTAATTTCTTGGCAATAGCTGCTGGAATGGCCTTTTTATGAACCAATATAGAGGTAGTCTTGTAATTAAAATAAGCAGTTGAAACATATAAAATACCACCTAAATCATTGCCTTCGGTTCCCCACGAATTTTTTACGGTATAATATCTTTTTCCGTTTTGGTCTTTCACTGCGCCTACAATGTGCATTCCATGATCATCTAAAGTAGATAAATTATCAAATGCTGCTTGTCTTATTTCTTGCGTAATTATTTTTTCCTCATAAGGTTTATCAAATGCCGTATCTTTTTCTGCTTGATTCATATCGGCCTTATCCTTCAAAGGAACTATAGCTACACCATTTTTATGAGAAAAGCCAAACTCGCTTACATCGCTTGCCCATGCTACCGTATAATTATTGTTTATTGCATTGTCTGTAATTTCTTGCAGTTCATTCAAAGGAACATTATAAATTTCGCCCCAACTCCAATTATCGCTAACTTCTAAAATAAATTTGCTGTAAAATGGATGATGTGTATAAGAGCCAATTTCAATATAATCATCTGCATTCAATCCCATTTCTTGGGCAAAAGATTTTGGCGTATATTTTTTACCACTATAATCAAAACTTTCGGGTAACTTACCATAATAGCCATCTAATGCTCCTTCATAAACAGCTCTCCAGTTCGGACTTAATTTGCCGCCATCATGCACCTTTATCATTTCATCAAGCATGGCTTTAAGCACATTATCTGCTTCGCCTTGTTCTGGTTTTGATAATCCACCTTTGATAGGATAAACTTGGTCTGGAACTATACCTTTCAAACGTAAAATATTTATAGCGTCGTGAAATTCACTACCGGGGCCAAAATTAATGGTGCCTTGCATGCGCACATATTTTTCACCCTTAATACTGTATGTATTTCTAACTACAAACATTTCACTTAAGTCAACTACAGGCTTACCCATGCGCGCTAACTCCGACTCTAAAAATGACAATGTTGAAAAACTCCAGCAGGTACTACTTCTGTATTGGTTTTTTACCGAAGTGTAGCTAATCTCTTTTTCAGGAGTAAAGGCAATACCACCATTTTTTTTATTGTTGATGGTTTGGGCTTGCGCCTGAAAAAATTGAATTAAAACTAAAAAGATGATGACTTGAAATTTGTGTTGCATAAATTAAAATTTTTCCAAAATTAAAAAATAAATGATTCATTCGCTCCTATCTAACAAGTAACATCAGCTAATATTATAGCATAGGCATTTTTAAAATAGTAACGGTGTGTTGTCTATGGCCCTTCCCAATTATTGCAAAATTCATAACATCTTAGTAAGATATCCCAATATTCCTCCCCAATTTTATTTACATTTGAATCCTAAAATAATAAAACAATATTAGACTTATTACAATCATCAAACTATGCTACTAGCCAATTACCTGCGCGATAATAAAGAAACAGTGAAAACGCGCTTACAAAAGAAAAACTTTAAACAAATAGCATTAGTAGATCAGGCTATTGATAAAGATACAGATCGTAAAAAAATACAAAACCAGTTAGATGACCTTTTATCGCAAGGTAACAAGCTTGCCGAGCAAATAGGCGCATTGATGAAAGCAGGTAGCAAGGAGGAAGCCAACACGCTTAAAATTGAAACCGCTAATTTGAAAGAAAAAAGCAAAGACCTTCAACTTGCGCTCGAAGCTGCTGAAATAGAGCTACATGATATTTTGGTTCAAATCCCAAATTTACCGCATGATTCAGTTCCTCAAGGCATAACTCCTGCTGAAAACGAAGTTGTAGATACACATGGTGATATTCCAAAACTACATGATAAAGCAATGCCGCATTGGGATTTGTGCGCAAAGTACGATATTATTGATTTTGAATTAGGCGTAAAACTTACAGGTGCTGGTTTTCCCGTGTATAAAGGAAAAGGCGCAAAATTACAACGTGCTTTAATTAATTTCTTTTTAGATAAAGCCACCGAAGAAGGTTATGCAGAAGTGCAACCACCAATTTTAGTAAATGCCGATTCAGGTTATGGCACAGGCCAATTACCCGATAAAGAAGGCCAAATGTATTATGTTGGTTTAGATCAGTATTATTTAATTCCAACTGCCGAAGTTCCTGTTACAAATATTTATAGAGATGTAATTGTTAAGGCTGAAGATTTTCCTATTAAAAATGCTGCCTATACACCTTGTTTTAGAAGAGAGGCAGGCTCTTATGGTAAAGATGTAAGAGGCCTAAACCGTTTGCATCAATTTGATAAAGTAGAAATTGTTCAAATACAGCATCCCGAAAAATCATACGAAACATTAGAAGAAATGCGCAACTATGTGGCTGGTTTATTAAAACAGTTGAACTTGCCTTTTAGAATCCTGCGTTTGTGCGGGGGCGATATGAGTTTTGCTTCTGCCCTCACTTATGATATGGAAGTTTATAGTGCTGCTCAAGAAAAATGGTTGGAAGTAAGTTCTGTATCTAATTTCGAAAGTTTTCAAGCCAACCGCTTAAAGTTGCGTTATCGCGAAGGCGCTAATAAGCCTGCTTTAGCTCATACCCTTAATGGCAGTGCACTTGCCTTGCCTCGCATTGTAGCTGCAATTTTAGAAAATAATCAAACGCCTGATGGCATTAAAGTGCCCGAGGTATTAGTAAAATACACAGGTTTTGATATGATAAACTAAGTTGAAATGAAGATACTATTTCTGAAAATAACAGTTGTTTTTTTTGTGCTCTTTGCCTTTTCATGCAAGCCCAAAATTGATAATGCTGAAACTAAAACAATCGATTCTTTATTATTAGCATTAGATAAAGCAGAGGTAAATTTAGAAAGTATTAATTTCGAAAAGTTAGAAGAAGCCGCCAAAACAGCCAAAGAAAACTTAGAAAAAATAAAACCATTAATTGTTGATACTCTAAATCGAGATAAGATTTTTTTAATGAGCAATTACGGCATAGTTGCTGGCGAGGAAGCGGAAGAAGAAACTGAAAGCTCCAGCGCAAAAAAAAGTACTGATTACAATGAAGAACGTGAAGCCTTCATTGAAAAAGAATTGAAACTTTGCATAAAACAATTAAAAAGTTTAAAGAACGATTTCTCAACGGGTGATATGGATTTACCAACTTTTAAAAAGTATTTTGAAGTTGAGAAACAAAAAACATTGCAAATAATATTGTTCATCGAGATGGAGAAAAATTCATGCTCGCACAGGCAAGCCTTGTTTAACTCTTTGCAACCTTTAATATTAAAGTTTATGGATAGCCTTCAAACAGCTTCTGGTAAATCTAAATAATATGTGTAGGAAAATTGTATTCACATTGTTTTTATGTCTTGGCGCAATTATTACAATTGCCCAACCTGATACTGATGAGCAATTGGCAAAGCAATTTTTCGATAATAGAGAATTTGATAAATCAGCTATTCTTTACGAAAAGTTGTTCAATAAAGCTGCGTTACTAGAATATTTTGAAGGATATTTAGAAAGCGTTTTGCAATTGAATGATTTAAAAAGCGCAGAAAAATTCATAAAAAAACAAATCAAAAAAAATCCAGAAAACCATTCATTAGATGTGCATTTAGGACAAGTGTATAAGTTGACTGGTGCTGAGGATAAAGCTAAAAAACAATACAATGTTGCTATTGATAATGTAGCCCCAAATCAAAATGCAATCATTAATTTAAGCGAAACGTTTTATAAGTATAAAGAAATTGATTATGTAATTAAAACTTTACTTACAGGCAAAAAAATAATGCGCGGTATGTATCCATTCAATATGGAGTTGGCCGATGCCTATAATGCAAAAGGCGATTACAACAGCATGTATAAAGAGTACCTTGAGGCACTTGCTTTTAATGAGGCTTATTTAGGACAAATTCAAAATATCTTGCAAGGTTTTATTGGCGATGAATTTAAAGGACCTAAAGCCGATGAATTAAGAGTGCAATTGCTTAAACATATTCAACAATTCCCCGATAGACCTGTTTATGCTGAGTTTTTAATTTGGTTTTTTATTCAACAAAGAGATTTCGAATCGGCCTTTACGCAAGCTAAAGCAATTGATAAAAGAAGTCCCCAAAGTTTAGGCAAGGTAATTAATTTAGCTCAAATCTGTGTCTCAAATCAAGAGTATGATGTGGCAATTAAATGTTTTGATTTTGAAGTGCAAAAGGGCGTTCAGAATCCTTACTATGCTTATTCGCGCTCGCAATTGGTAAACACTATTCAAAAGAAAATTACCGAAACAAGCAATTTCACTAAAAAAGATTTAAATGATTTGGAGCTCATTTACAACAGTGCTTTAGCCGATATGGGCTATACTGCGGAAAGTGTAAGTTTAATTAGAGGATTAGCACATTTAAAAGGTTTCTTCCTGGGCCAACCAGAAAAAGCCATTGAACTTTTACAAACGGCGCTTGGTCTCTTAAATGCTGATCCAACATTATTGGCTGAATGCAAATTAGAATTAGGTGATATTTATATTTTTACGGGCGAAATGTGGGAACCAGCTTTATTATATGGACAGGTAGATAAAGGTTTTAAACATGATGCAATAGGGCAGGAGGCTAAATTTAAAAATGCAAGATTATCTTTTTACAAAGGTGAATTTGAATGGGCTCAAGCACAATTGGAAGTTTTAAAAGGTGCAACCAGTAAACTTATTGCGAATGATGCTTTAGAACTATCTTTGTTAATTAGCGATAACACTGTCGACTCCAACTACGTGCCTTTAGCCATGTTTTCAAGAGCCGATTTAATGAGTTTTCAAAATAAAGATAGCTTAGCCATTTTAACCCTCGATTCAATAAATAAAGAGTTTCCGGGGCATTCCTTGTCAGATGATATCTTGTATAAAAAATATAAAATAGATTATAAAGCAGGAAAGTACCAACTTGCCATTGAAAAATTAGATGCTTTAATATTAAATTTTGGGGAGGATATTTTGGGTGATGATGCAGTTTTTAAATTGGCTGAGCTATATGAAAAGAAATTAAATGATACTGAGAAAGCTAAAAAGTTATATCAAGATATTTTAATTAATTATCCGGGAAGTTTATACACTGTAGAAGCCAGAAAAAGGTATAGAAAAATGCGTGGAGATGGTTTGAATTAATTTCAAATTTGCTTAAAAAATAAATAAAAATTACACTATTTAAATGCAATGATTATATATAATGTTACCATCAATATCGATAAAGATATTCATGAAGAATGGCTTGCTTGGATGAAAACCGAGCATATTCCGGAAGTAATGGCCACGGGTTATTTTATTGAAAATAAAATTTGTAAAATTATCGGCGACGAAGACACTGGAATTAATTATGCCATTCAATACACTGCACTGGCATTCGAAAATTATGAAGCATACAAATTAAATCATGCAACTTTATTGCAAAAGAAAGTTACTGATAAATACCCAGGAAAATTCGTAGCCTTCAGAACGCTACTTGAAGTGCTTTAATTTCTAAATCCCAAAATTTTGAGCCAATACGTAAGAGCAAAAAAACATTTAGGTCAACATTTTCTTAAAGATGAAAATATTGCCGCCGATATAGTAGCAGCATTGCCAAAATACAACAATTTACATCATGTAATTGAAGTTGGGCCTGGCATGGGTGTGCTTACTAAATATTTAATTGCTTTGCCAAATATCAATTTAAAAGTGGCAGAAATTGATTGGGATTCGGTGGCTTATTTAAAAATTAACTACCCTTCTTTGGCAAATAACGTTATTGAAAAAGATTTTTTGCAGTTAGATTTAGCAGAACTTTTTGATGGGCCATTAGCAGTTATTGGAAATTATCCTTACAATATTTCTTCACAGATTTTATTCAAAGCCTTAGAAAATAAACAACAAGTTGATTGTGTTATTGGCATGTTTCAAAAGGAAGTAGCCGAGCGAATTGCGGCACCAAAAGGAAGCAAAACCTATGGTATTTTAAGTGTGTTGTGCCAAGCTTTTTATACGGTTGAATATTTATTCACTGTGCACGAAAATGTTTTCATTCCTCCTCCAAAAGTAAAGTCAGCTGTTATACGACTCATAAGACGTGAAACTGTTGATATAAAATGTGATCATGCACTGTTTTTTAGGACAGTTAAAACTGCTTTTAATCAACGTAGAAAAACATTAAGAAATGCACTCAAACCTATTTTAAATGGCGCAACAATAGCAACAGATTTGCTCGATAAAAGAGCTGAACAGCTAGGTGTTGATGAGTTTGTAATACTTACCAATTTGATAGCCGAAGCAAGCCATTAAAATTATAATTTGGTCAAATCCCCGCTTTAGCTTTTGTCACGCTGAGCAAAGCGAAAGCCCATTTCCTTCCTTTATGTCACTCTGAGCAAAGCGAAAACCCAATCCTTCCTTTTATGTCACTCTGAGCAAAGCGAAGAGTCCTAAGCGCAGTGGCACACTCCCAGTTGGCATTATCCCCAACAGACTTACGAACTCACGCTGAGCAAAGCGAAAGTCCACTTCTTTCCTTTCATGTCACGCTGAGCAAAGCGAAGAGTCCTAAGCGCAGTGGCACACTCCCAGTTGGCATTATCCCCAACAGACTTACGAACTCACGCT
>CAMBZU010000075.1 GCA_945872355.1 Chitinophaga pinensis | reverse complement strand
AATGCTCAATATTTTCTTTATTAGCGGCCAATGCCATCCAGTAGCAATAAGTTTTAAATGCTTTTGCGGCCCTACCTCTTGATGGGTGAATCAATGTTATTTTCATTACTTGCAATAATTGGCCCACTGGCATAGGCATTTTTTTATTTTTTCTCCTGAGCCACAATGTCTGCAAATTTCATTGCGACCTTGTTTTGGCATTAGGACAATTGGCCCACCAGTTTTAGACCTAAGCACTGTTACTTTTCTTGGTTCTTGATTTGCCATATTTTATTTGTTTTTAAACTGTTTATAAAATTCAAAACTTTCAGCATCGGTATTAGCAGATAAAAAAACATCCCCAATATCTTCTACACCACTAGCAGATTCATTGCCTAACCCACCATCCATTTGATATCTATTAAGTCTATCCTTGTGATGCCTACCGCCACATAAGCCTACTCCGTGCTTAATTCCTATTGAAATTATTTTGCTTGGTGTCCAAGTTTTTTTTGAGCCATTTAAAACGTGCGAGTGTAGCCATAAGTGCAAGTCAGTATAAACTTCATTATCATTCGGCCAAGAAATGTTTAAATTAGGCTTTATCATTGTGTTCATCGCACTTGCCCTTTCAGGGTGATTCATCATAAAATATGACCTAAGACCAACGTGATAATAATAAGTGTATGATGTTCCAAATAAATCAGGCTTACCATTAGCAATCCAAGCCGCCAACATTTCTTCAATGTATGTTGGTGAATAGTAGTCATCATTTTCAATTAGAAATATTACATCAAAATTATCATATTTTGAAACCCATTCATAACCTCTTCTATAGCGTTGTGTAATGTCGGGTTTTTCAGATTCCGCTGGGTTATTTACCAAAAGCACATAATGAATTTGCGCAGTTTGTTTTTTCAGCATTTTTTGGCAATGCTCAAGAAATTGCGGCCTATCTGAGCGGTCAGGAATAATGCAAGCTATTTTCATTTTACTAAGTGGGTTTAGTTTTTTGCAAATATATAAATTATATTGAAATGCAACACTACATAATTATTTTTCTTACATTTGCAAATAAAATGTTACAAAATGACAGTATACGATAGTGCCGATATATATCTTGAGAGCCGTACTGGCGCAAGAGCAAAAATAACAGCAATAGATTCTTTAATTGATGCACTGCTTTTGACCGCTGCAAAAGCAGCTGCTGGAGAAAACATCTTGGAGTATTCCTTGGATGATGGGCAAACAAAAATTAAAACAGTTAGGAGGTCATCAAAAGAAATTGAGGCAAGTATTATGGCTTTTCAAAGGCTAAAGCAACTATATATTAACCAGCTTAATGGGCGTGTATTTAGAATGATTGATAGTAAAAATTTTAATTTAGGGAGGCTATAAAATGGGATGGTTAAATAATTTATTTCCAAGTAAAAATAGTGCTAAAGATTTAGCAGTTATTTCACCAGCAAAATATGTTCCTCACAAACCAGTTGCAACTGCATCATCATTATTTACTAATGACCAATTCAATGGAAGCAGATTTATGTTTTCAGTTTCCTTTGATGGGGAAAAAAACTTAGGAGAAGCTGGGCCATTGATTGATTACAGAAATGATTACATTGGTTTACGTTTACGTTCTTGGCAGCTTTTCTATGAATCAGAAATTGCTCAAACCATTATTAAAAGAGATACACTTTGGAAGATAAGCAAAGGTTTAAAATTAGAGGCGCAGCCAAATGAAGAAGTCATTAAATCTGAAGGGTATAATGTATCTGATTTAGAAGGCGTGGATGACCTGATAGAATACAGATGGGAAAACTTTGCTAATTCTACAAGGACAAGTTATAATGGGCAAATGACATTGCACCAGTTAGCAAAAGAATGCTATAAAAATAGCCGCATTGGTGGAGATGTTCTTGTTGTTTTACGAATTGAAAATAAAAGATTAAATGTCCAGCTAATAGATGGCTCAAGTGTGCAATCACCATTGCTTTCTGACACTCAATTTTTATCAGACACCACTAACGGAAATAAAACTGCAAATGGAATAGTTACCAATTCCAAAGGCCAGCACATTGCATACTATGTGCAGACTGGAGTATTAACATTTGAAAGAATTGAAGCGGTTCAAAAAAGTACTGGTTTATTGATGGCATTTATGGTTAATGGTTTGCGTTACAGAATTACTGATAGTAGGTGTATGCCTTTGTTATCTGTGGTTTTAGAAACAGTTAAGAAAATAGAACGATACAAAGAGGCTACAGTAGGCAGCGCAGAGAATGCTGCTAAAATTTCTATAGCCATCGAACACGATATTAATAGTAGCGGTGAGAACCCATTTATAGACCAGCTTTCAAACGCACTGAACTATAATAATAATTTAGACATCCCAACGGATATCAATGGTATAGAGCTTTCTAAAACAGTTGCAGCCGTAACTACAAATCAAACTGTAAACTTACCTCAAGGCGCAAAACTAAAGACCATTGAGCATAATGCTGAGGTTCATTTTAAAGACTTTTACAACACAAATAAAGATGCTATTGCAGCAGCTTGTGATATTCCAAGTAGCGTGGTATTTATGAAGCACGATGGCAGTTACTCAGCCAGCAGAGCAGATTTGAAAGATTGGGAGCATACATTAATGGTAGGGCGTGATGAATTTTCAATTCAATTTTATCAACGAATTTACAATGTTTGGTTATGGCTTGAGGTAATGACTTTAAAAATATCTTTACCTAATTACATAAGAGCATTTACAGATAAGAACTATGTTGCAATTGATGCATATAACCAATCAAGATGGAAAGGGCCAACAGTGCCACATATTGACCCGCTAAAAGAAGTTCAGGCAGTTAGATTAATGTTGGGAATTCAAGGTGAAAGCTTGCCATTAATTACAATGGAAGAGGCTACAGACTTTTTAAATACTGGAGATAGTGATGAAAATATGAGACAATTCAAATATGAATTGGAAGAAGCTAAAAGTAATGGTGTATATATTGAGCCTATTCGTGGAGGTGGTGCGCCAAGTGATACTCAAGGAAATTAGTTTTATTTTTCAGGATAATTTTTTTCTAAATAATCACTGATAATTAATTTCCCAAAATCTGATTTGCTAATTCCTTTTTTTAATCGAATATCTTCAAATCTTTGAGCCATTTTCTTAGGCACATTTCTTATTCTTATTTCTGAAAAATTTGAATAGTCATACTTTCTGATGTTATCTTCCAGCTCATTAGTAAAATTTGTCATAGAATATTTGTTTTGATTTTGCAAATATATAATTTTTCCCATAATGAGGTAAAATAAAATATACAATTAATTATCAATTTTACTTTTGTTTGCATAATGCCAAAAGAAGTACTACTATACGGAAGAATTGATAGCGAAACAGCAACTATGTTTCACGAATCCTTGCAAGAAATTGAAGGCAACGATGAAATGATGCTGCGCATTAATTCTATTGGTGGTTCTCCTGAATTTGGCTGGGGTATTATCTCAATGTGGAATGAAATAAAAACACCTAAAAAAATTCGTGTTGATGGTCAGGCACATTCTACAGCAGCATTTTTATTATGCTATGCTGAATATACAGAATCATTAGATGTTGCAGAATTTTTAATACATCGTGCAGCTTATCCTAGCTATATGGAAAATTCAGTAGAATTTGATGATGCCACTAAAGGTAATTTAATGAGAGTTAACAAATCTATAGAGGCTGCTTTTAGAGCAAAAGTTGATATTGTAAAATTTGAAGCATTACCACAAATGGCTGGTAAAAAAACCAAAGATATTTTTTCAATGGATGCAAGAATTGATATTTACTTAACTGCCAAAGAAGCTAAATCTATTGGACTAATTAATAAAGTTATCCCACTTACACCAAGTATTACAGCTGAAATTAAAGCTTATGCAAAAGCCGCATCCAGTAATGTGTTTGTGCCTAAAGAAACAACAGAAAAAGAATTACAAAATAAACCAATACATAAAAAACAAATGACAGCAGACCAATTAAAATCAGAACACCCCGAAGTGTTCAACTCAATTGCTAAATCAGCGGTTGATGCTGAGCGTGATAGAGTGGGAGCGTGGATGGCATTCAATGATATTGATGCTGTCGCAGTCGCAAAAGGAATTACCGAAGGCAAGACTATGTCTCAAACAGATATGGCTGACTTCACACGCAAAGGCATTGCTAAAGGAGCAGTTGCAAAAGCGGAAACTGAAACTATTCCTCCAGTGAATGGTGCTGAAACCAAAACAGCAGACCAATTAGCTAATGAGGCAAAAGCAGCAGCAACAAATGATTTTTTAACCGCAGCAAAAGAAGCTGCAAAAATACACTTAAAATAAGATGGGAACATTACTAACAAACAACAATAATGCGAAAATCTTTATTTGGGATAATCGTTATGAAGAAGGCACTTATACAAATGTAAGTGGGAGCGAAGTTTCTTTAACAAAAGGAATGCTTATGGGCCGTATTTCGGCATCACAAAAACTTGTTCCTTTAGCATCAGGAGCTAGCAATGGTAGTCAATTTCCAGTTGGAATTTTAGCTGATGATTACACTGTAGATTATGGTGAATCAGTAAATGTGACAATTTGCATCGGTGGAGATGTTGCTGAAGAACTTGTAACATTAAATGGTACAGACACACTTGCAACTGTAATTTCAAGCCGTTCTATTCGTGATAGAATTGCTGCTGATACACTTGGAATTAAATTAGTTCTTGGTGAACAAATGACGGCATACGATAATCAATAATCAACCTTAAAAATAAATAATACAAAATGGGAGTAATACCAGCAAGTCAAGCAAGAGCGTTATTTACGCAAGGTTTGGTAGATGTTTACAGAGAGCAAGTACAAACTACTGCTTTTTTACGTTCATTCTTTCCAACGGAAGAATTTGGAACGAAGTACCTCAGCGTTGAGGTAGAACGTGGCTTTGAAAAAGTTGCCGTTGATATACTTAGAGGCACAGAAGGCCAAAGAAATGTATTCAGCAAGTCAACTGAAAAAATTTGGGAGCCGCCTCTATACAAGGAATTTTTCGATATGACACAGTTAGATGTGTACGATAGATTATTTACCTCAACTGGAGATATTTCAGATGCCGATTTAGGTGGTTTAATTGCTGAAAGTGCCAAGAGATTAATGTCTTTACAACAAAAAATTGAACGTGCTTATGAGTTACAAGCATCTCAAGTTTTGTTTGATGGTATCACAACTTTAAGTGCAGTTGAATCTATTGATTGGAAGCGTAAAGCTGGGTCATTAGTTGACCAGTCTGCAACTACTTGGTTGACAAACACCAACAATCCATTTACAACTTTAGAAACTGGTGCGCAATTTATCAGAACTAACGGAAAATCTCAAGGCGAAGTTTATAATGTAATTATGGCTGCTAATGTATTAACTGCATTCCTTGGAAATACTTATGTAAAAGAGCGTAGCGACATCTTAAATTTCAATTTGGGTAACGTAAATTTACCACAGAGAAATTCAGTTGGTGCTGCTTATCACGGAAGAGTTTCTTCAGGTTCTTATTTGTTTGATATTTGGACATATCCTGAAGAGTATACTAATTCTGCTGGTGTTGCAACTGGATATATTCCAACTAAAAAGTTGACAATATTGCCTACAAATCCACGTTTCAAAATGGCTTTTGCAGCAGTTCCTCAATTAATTGAAAGTGGTGTTCAAAACATCAGAGGTGCTTACAAAGTGTCTGAATATATTGACCAAAGAAAAGCAACTCACGAAATTGAGATTCAATCTGCTGGTTTAGCAATTCCAGTAGCTGTTGACCAAATTTTTACAGCACAAGTTTTAGCTTAATAACTAGGGAGTAGTAGAAATACTACTCCCATAATTTAACACCCAATGGATTATATAGTAAAAGCTTTGACAGTATCAGGTTTATCAAAAAAAATACATCGTTCAGGAGATATAGTTAATGACAATGACTTCCCAGCTAACAGAGCAAAGGAGTTGGTTAATAGCGGTTTTTTAGTTGAGGTTGTAGAGAAAAATACTGATGGCCCAATCGTTAAGAATAAGATTGAAGTTGCTAGTAAGAATCAAGAGTTAATAGTTGAGGAAAAAACTGATACAAATAACATTCTTGAAGAGATGGCAAACAAGTCATCTAAAAAAGGTAACAGTAAAAAATAATAAATTAAATTACAAATTTAAAAAGCGTTACTGGTTTTCATTAACGCTTTTTTTTATACCAAGAAAATGGGATTGATGGATGAAATAAAATTAGATATTCAAGACATTACTAGCAATAGTAACGAGTTTGGAATTTCTATAACATTCACAAATCCTAATGATACACAAACCATTCAGGTAGTAGGCACTGCATCAAATCATTTTATGCAATTTGATTTTGAAAGTGGAAAAAATATCAATTCGCAAAACACCCACGTTACTGTTAGTGAACAATTATTTATTGATGCTAATTACAAGATTAGAAATGTGGACAATAAGGTATCAATGAAAAAGCATAGGGTGTCTTGGATTGATACAACTGGTGCAAGTGGAAGCTACGAAGTTATTGAGGCAATGCCTGACCAATCTGTAGGACTGATAGTATTCATTTTAGGCAACAGAAAAGCATAATGATACCATCAATAATTCCACAACAAAATTTTGAATTAATTCGTGATAGGATAGGGTTAATTATTTTCCAAGAGCTGGAGAATCAATATGATTTAACAAATAATTCTACACTTGAAAAACCTAAATTTAACCAAGGAGAATATCCTGAATCACTACTAGTATACATTGATAGAGTTGTTTCATTTGATGAAGCAGAAATGCCAGTAATTAATGTAAGTTACAATGGTGGAGTGTATGATTTAAACAATCCAAAATATGCAGATGGAAATAATACATATTTTATTGATGTGTATGTAAAGTCTGATGCTAATGAAGATGGGGAAGAAACTGATGCTGATAAGTTAGCGGGAATAAAACTTGCAAGCATCTTGGGAAAGATTGCATTTATTTTGAGGTATTCAGAATATAAAACTTTAGGATTTCAAGCTGGCTTTATTGGCAATACAAAAGTTGCATCATTAACTAATTTAGGCCCATTGCAAAGTAACAATTTGCAAGACTCAAACAGATGCATTGTAGGTAGAATAGTTTTTGAAGTTAGGGCCACTGAAAATGTTACTCCAATAGAACCAATTAATGCGATGGGTTTTTTAACAACAGTAAAATTAAGTTTGACTAATAAAGGCTATGTTTATATAGGAGATTATTAAAATGGATACAGTAATTTTAGAGACATATAATGGAGGTGATATCAGTAAAATCGGTAACGATGTAATTACAGTTAATGGCTTTGAAAATATGCCTTATATTGCAATGTTTGGCGGTAATCCAGTTCAATCAACTCCAACACAAAGAGTAGCTGGTGAACAGAATTTTGATTGGTTTGGCAATGCTTTTGAAACTGATGCTATTTTGCAGACAAATTCTTTGACAGAAAGAACACTAAGAAGTGTTGCATTAAACTCTGCGGGCCGTGTGCAAATTGAGCAAGCTGTTAATGCAGATTTGGAATTTATGCGTACATTTGCAAAGGTAACTGTGAATGTAAGCATTATATCAGATGACAGAGTACAAATAGATATTTACATTGTAGAATTAAGCAATTTGCAAAATACATCACAGCGTTTTATTTGGGATTCATCTAATCAAACCATAGATAGGGAATCTAATTATATAGAACCATTGGAAGGCATTGGTTATTGGTTTATTGAAGATGATTTTATAGTACATTAATTTAAATTAAAAGAAATGGCAATAGTAACGATAGCTGAGTTAAAAACATATTTTGAAACTGGTGACAGACCAACTCAACAGCAATTTGTAAACCTGATTGATACATTGGCAACTGGTGGTGTTGCTACACCTAACCTACAACAAGTAACAACTGCTGGATTTACAACATCAACTAAAATAGCAAGTAGTGATGGTGGTTTAAATTATTCAGTAATGAATAATGGCTATATAGACATATCAACTGGAAATGAATCTGTAAGAATTGGTGCATCGTTAGTTACTAGTCCTTACGATGTACAATTACCCGACAAACTATCAGGTACAGAAACATTTGCAATGTTGAGTGATATTGGTGCTGGTAGCGGTGATGTTGTTGGCCCAGCATCGGCAGTTAATAATAATATTGCAATTTTTAATACCACAACTGGAAAGTTAATTAAAGATAGTGGCATTTCAATTTCAACATCTACGGCAGATATTGCAAGTAGTGTTAAAGTTCCAGTGTGGACTGCTATAGTAACCTATGTTACTGGACTAGGTTATTTATTGGCAAGCACTGCTGCAAGTACATATCAGGCAATATTGACAGCAGCTAATATGCACACTTATGTTGATAGTTTAACTGCTCTGACAACACCAGTAGATGCGGATAGATTGCTAATTGTAGATAATTCTGCCTCACTTGCAAAAAAAATAACGTGGACAAATATAAAGGCTACTTTAAAAACTTATTTTGATACTTTATATCAGGCTACATTAGTTAGCGGCACTAATATTAAATCAGTTGAGGGAAGCACACTATTAGGCAGCACACCATTAGTGATTTCAAGAGAAATACAAATAGCTTGTAGTGATGAAACAACAGCACTGACAACTGGCACTGCAAAGGTTACATTTAGAGCGCCAAGAGCAATGGTAGTTACTGGTGTTAGGGCCTCATTAACAACAGCTCAATCAACTGGAAGTATTATAACAGTTGATATTAATGATAGTGGTACTTCTATTTTAAGTACAAAATTAACTATTGACAATACTGAAAAAACAAGCGTAACAGCAGCAACAGCTCCAGTAATAAGTGATAGTGCAATAGCTGATGATGCCGAAATTACTATTGATATTGACCAAGTTGGTGATGGTACTGCAAAAGGTTTAAAAATTACAATTCAATACACCATATGATTATAAATCCTTATAGTTTTGGAAGTGCTGCTGGTTATAATCCATTAACTACTGCTTGGATAGCTGCTACTGGTGAAACTGACACCAATATTTTAAATGCACTAAATACATTTGAAGCTGGATTGATATCTAATAGTTTAACTGGTAAATTTAATGCGTTGTATCCATTTGTTGGTGGCACATCGGGCAAACACGCATTTAACTTTATTGACACCGCCCAATTTCAATTATCATTTGTTGGAGGTTGGACACATTCATCTGGCGGTGCATTGCCAAATGGCACAAATGCACACGCAGATACTACATTAGTGCCACTTACAACACTATCATTAAACAATACACATTTGAGTGTTTACACACGAACAAATACAAATGTTGGTGTTGATATTGGTGTTGGTCAAAGTGTGCCTACAAGAAATATGTTTTTAGCAACAAGGCTTGGCGGTTCAGCATTGGCAACAATTAATCAAATTAACAATTCAAGTGTAGTTACTGCTGATAGTTTAGGACATTTTGTTGGAAGCAGAACTGGAGCAACAACTATTGATTTATACAAGAATGGCTCATCAATTTTAGCATCAACAGAGGTGTCAAATATATTGCCATCTGTAAGTATTTATTTAGGCGCACGAAGATACAATTCAACATTAGACAATAGGGCTGCAAGGCAGTTAGCATTTGCAACCATTGGTAGTGGTTTAACTGCTGGAGAAATTAGTACATTGTATACACTAATTCAAACAATGCAAACTTCACTTTCAAGAAACGTATAAGTATGAAACTAACACAATTAACAGCAGAAGAAAAGCTGCTTTATGTAGGTCTTCTAACAGAAACTCAAAAAAATGAATTAGTAGGGCAGTTGTATGCGCCATATTCATATTACAATCCCATTCAAGACATTAACGATAATTGGATAATATCTGTTGAAGAAATTGAACAAACAATAACATTAGAATTTATGTGGATAAAAGAATTACCTTTGATACCTTATACTGCAAAACCATCTAACGAAATTTAATTAAATATGATACATCAAGAAATTGAAAATGCACACAAAGGTATAACTGAAATGCTAGGTGGCACTGTACTTGGCAACATTTTAAATATTGCCTTAGGCTTTACTATTTTAATTGTAGAAACATATTTAAACGTAGCAAGCATTGATATATGGGCAGCGTTTATAATTAAATTGGGTTCTATAATTGTTATAGCATTTGGTATAAGAAACGGACACTTAGCTTACAAGAAAAATAAAATAGAGTTAAAGAAGTTAGAAAATGAGCAATCAGGAAATAGCGGAAATTAAACCATTTATAGTAGCATTTTTTATTCTATTAGTCTTCGTATTTGGTATGCTATATCAATATCGGCAAATATGCAAAAGTATTGCTAATACCTTTAAAGGCACTATTGTTGCGTTGTTAGTAATGTTAGGCATTATGGATGAAAAAAATTAGTATAATCCTGATACTATTTTTACTTATAACTTGTAAGACAAAAAAATATAAACAATTTAAAAGAACAGTTGAATGTCCAAAATCAGAATTGGTAGATACTACAAGGATAGTACACCAGCAAAGGTTAGAAAAATAGCAGATTCAATTCTATATGGATTTGGTGCAGTTGGAGCTTTAGGTTTAATTAGTTTTGATGAACTAAAAGTAATCTTTACTGAGGCCCAAATAAGATGGGGTGTTGGTATAATTTTAGTTAGTGCTTTCTTATGCAAATTTATTTCTAACTTTTTTAAGGAGGATAATTCAGAAAAAGCGGAATAAACTCAAGGCAAATTTTGTTATTTAAAAATAGTTGTATAAGTCACAACCGCAGCAAACCCAATTGCAAGGCCAGTTAATATTTTGTTTCCTATTTTTGCCATCTTCAATTTCTTATCTGAATTTACCAGTTGCTTATTTAAATCAATCTTAACAATCGAATCGTTATGAATAACATCATTTCTATTCGCTATAATGCCACTTTGCAAGTCAATCAATGTATCTTTAGCTAATTCACTATTAACGTGCGCCAAAACTAACGTATCGCATTCTTGGCCCATAGCTAGTAAATAAGGCTGGCAAGTATCAGGTGCTTGTTTAATGATTATTTTTGTTCGGGAGATGTAAATAGTATCTCTTTCCCTTGCCATTTGTTCTGCTCTTGCGGCCCTTAAACCTTGAGCTTGTGCCTCTGCTGACATCATTCCATATTGTTTTGATAGAATACTATTCGCCCATATCAACGAATCATTACTTGCTAACTGTGGGCGTTGTTTATGACATCCTTGCATCCAAATTAATAGCAGCATTACAAGTGCTGCAAATATTATAGCAAATGCGAATAGTTGATTTTTTTGAGTTGTTTCTTTGGTTTCAGGCATCATAGTTTTATTTTGCTTTAATATTAATAAATCATTTCTAAGTGAATTAATGGGTCAATGGTGCTATTTGATTGTATCATATTTTTATTATTTATTAGTAACTATCCAGTCACATTTAATCCTATCCCATTCACCTTTTGGATACTCAACTTCTTTTCCATTTTTTCTGAAGATGTAATGGTCTATGCGTAACCCATATTTTATAGGTTCAATCCGTAAAAATGTCATTATTTCGTTGGTTTGTTCGTGCTGGAGGCGTGTTCCTTTTATCATTTTATTTTGCTTTTCCAATTAGTTAATTCAAAGTGAGGCATATCTTTGAAATTCTTAAAATTACCGCCCCAAGTAATATTTTCGTAAAGTGCAATAATTTTAGCAAACTCAGCAAAATATTTTGCTTTATAACTCAACTTTTTATTTTCCAAAAATGCAATATCAAAAGCTAATGAAGGATAAAAATTATGTGGTGATTGCCCAGCTCTTGCATTGGTTATTTTAGGCCGCTTTTTAAAATAAACTTCTTGCATTGCATTATTGCGATAGGTGCAAGTAAGAAATACATTTACGTTTCCGTATCGTTGATTAAATTCTTTTTCTGCCATTTCATAAGCTGCAATAATTCCAGTGCTTAAATCGTTCCTATCTCTGCTTTCAAAAGGTTTGGTTTCATCTTGTGGTTTCATAGGTTGTTTATTTGTTGCATAAGCGTTATTGTGTAGCGTGTATATGTTAGTTAGCGGTAATGGTCAGACGTTGTATCTAACAGCGGAAGCCATTGCTATCAACAATAAAATACCTGCTATAATTGCACCATCTGTCCCAAACATTTGTCCAATGCAAAACATTACACCGCCTGATAATATTGTTGATACAAACATATACCATCCAGTTCCCTTTTTAACTTTCGATAAACCACTACCGCTAACAGCATTTTTGCTCAATGCGGGGTTCTCGTTTTCTAAGTTTGTTTTTTCTGTATTCATAATTTTCGTTTTTTAAGTAAGTTTATCTTCATCAATCCCGCACTAAGCAAAGCTGCAAACCGTTATGTTCAATTAAATTATTGTTTTATTTTTATTAAACCACTCATCTAAAGTAAAAACATATTCATCAACATTTGTTATGTAATCTAAATCACTTTGTATTTTTGGAATTAGTTGATATTCATATACAGAAACACCTATTTTGTTTAAAATCATAGGATTTTCAAGAACATCAAAAATAAACTTCTCTTTAGATATATATTCAAAAGGTATATTCCATTCCCAACATTCAGGTTCAGAACAATAAGTGTAATCAAAAACTAACTTTTCCATATTTATTTTTTTTTAATTTGTAAAACAATAATTTAACTAAACATAACAAGGTATAAAAAACATTAAAACGATTTTTTATACCCAACCGTTATGGCTAATTGCAGTTAGAACTAATATATCTACCATCAACTAACTCGTAAATAAATAATCCAGACTTTAAATTCTTAATTATAAATCTGTTTCGTTTTGTATTTTTAAATTGTTTTGTTGGCATTTTAGTATTATGATATTTTTAAATTTCGTATGTCAACATTAAATTTAATAGGCACATCATCAGGCCCATCTTTCTCTGCATATGGGCGTAAAAGATATCCAACTGGAAAGGTTGCATTAAAACGTGGATAGTACACATCGTGAGTTGGGAAGTTGATATTACTTGTATCATAAATCTCAATCGCAATCAAAGAGTGTAGCCAATATATATGTACACTTATTTCTTGTCCAATTTTAAATTTTCCTATCAATTTTTCAATTCTTTCACTATTGACATACGCATACATCCATAATCTTACAAAATCATCTTCTTCACTTCGGTTATAACCTAACCTGATACTATTTTTATGGTGCAAACCTCTTGAAAATCCAATTAATTTCTGTATGCCTTGGCAAGCTGGCAAATTGCCTATAGTTAAATGACAAGTTAATTGCTTTGGATTGATTAATAAACGTGGTAACATTTTACTACCCATAACCTCCTCCTTTTCCGTTGTTATTTTTTTTCTTATCAATCATTAACTGTTGCATAAAGCCAGCTCCACAAACGGCACTAACAAGTGAGGCTGCAAGTGCAATAATAAAGGTTAACACTTCGGAGTTGTCAAAGAAAACTCCAGTCATTGCAAAGCCAACTGACCAAGATGATAAAAATAATGATGCTGCTGCCCATAAGATAAGTGATATTTTTGTTTTCATAATATTGATTATTGTTTATTTTGGCAAAGCTATAGAAAACATTTTTATATGCAAATTTAATTGTTAACAATAAAATTTCTATCATTGCAAAAATTTTAAAAAAATATAACAATGAAACTACTATCAGAATTTAAACAACAATTTAATCTTAATGAGTGGCTAAATGCTATGAAACAAGGCATTAAAGAACTATTTAATCAATGGTCATTTAGTGAGTTCGCTAAAGCTTTTTTTGCTCATATGCCTACAGCCAATGGACAGCGTATCAAAGGAGGTTTCAGGACTATTAAAGGAGGCACATCTGCTGAAATATTTACCGCATTGACTAAATTGCAAAAGGAGGTTAGCAATGGCAAAAATTAAAGAAATAAATGAACTAAATATGATATTGGTTGCAGAGTGGAATGGAGGAATGCAATCTAAAGAAATTTGCAAAATATATAAAGTGCAACCTTGGCGTTTAAAAAATGCCATTAATGAATACTTCACAACACGCACGGCATTGATATTAAAAATTAAAGCAGAATCAAAAATACCTGATATTGAGCCAAAGATATTAGACATAGAAAATGTTATTTGTGCATCATTTGCTAATTTAACAGTTGGTGATGTTTTATTCAATAATGGCAAAATAAAAGCATTAAAATTTAATTAATTATAATTTAAAAATGAACATAACAAAAGAGCACCCGCAAACACAACCAAGCATTGAGCATTTAGAATTAATGCACAAACAATTATTGAAATTGGTAGTACACAATGGCTCTAGGCCATCTAAATGCAATCCAATTACACTTGCTGCCAAAAAATTTGGCTACACAAGACAAGGAATTTATCGAATATTATATGGAAAAGTTAAGGGATGGAAGCCACATCATTTTGAAATTTACAACTTTCTTAAAATGTATTTGCCTGATAATGAGCAAATTAAATAATTTGTGTGAAATAATATTGTGGGGTAAATAAATATAGTTAGATTTGTACCCAACAAACAAATAAAACTAAATAAAATGAACGCAATTCAAATTTTTACAGAATCAGGTTACAATATGGAAAATTATTCTAACAGAAAAAGAGTTATTCAACAACTTAACCAAGCCATTAAAGTTGGGCTAACTATACAACTTGCTCCTATTGGAAAGGTTTATACAATAGAGGGTAAGAACTATAATGTAAAGGTAAGCGGATTTGGTAGAATGATGAGAGTAAAACTGCATTTAGGATTTGAGCCAATTGATGTTTTAAAGGTTTGTGCTGATTTTTTACAAGTTAAGATTGTAAAGGAGCAAGTTTACTCAAGCATTAGCACTCCTCACGAATGCTATAAATGCGAAGGCAAAGGTGTTATCCCAGCGTTTTATTACTATGCAAAAGGTGTTTGTTTTGATTGTGGTGGATGTGGTTTTCAAGGTAGCTTAAATGTCAATGTTAAAAAGCCAAAAGTTGTTGAGCCGATAGATGTTGCTGCTATCACAGATATAGAGAAGTTATGGAGAATACTTTGTGTTAATGATAGAGAATTTATGGTTGATGGTGTTAGACAACAAGCCTTTGAACAAGCTAAAAGTCTTGGACATTTGACTGAATGCACAGATGAAGAAGGTGTTTATTATCAGTTTAATGGTAAATTAAGATTAAATGATATGTGGAAATTAGATTCAATTAATGTCAGATTTAAAGGATGCGTTTAAAAAAAATTTAAATAAAAATATAAACCCAATAAAACCCAATAAAAAAATGGAGAATACAACAACAAAAACAAGAGAAGAATTGCAATACGATATTGCTCAAAATCAAAGATTATGCACTGCTGTACAAAGTGTAGAAAGGTTTAAAATATTTCACTTTGCTAACTATTTAAAATATTTTTCTGACAAGAATGATGGATTTATCTATACTAAAATGAATATTAATGGGTCTTGGTCATTCAGATGGTTTGCAAATGGTAAAGAGGCAATTGATTATATGAATGGAAAGACATTGGCTCAAATAAAATTAAATAGGTAAAACAAATGGGGAGCTAGCAACTCCCCTTATTTAAAAATATAAAATCAATAAAATGAAATCAATACAAATTAATTATCAGGAATTCAAGGAGTGTCAATGGACTAATACTGACACTGGAGAAGTTATTATCTATAATAATAAAACTAATCAAATAACAATGAAAGTTGATGGTAGGTTATTAGACTCATTTGACTACAAATACACTAGCCACATTTTACACGCTTGTGACATTGCTGTAAGCAATGACAAGCACGATGTTGTAATTTCACTAGAATTTAATGCAGAAGTAAGAGTAATGAATACCTCTTTTCTGTCAATGGTTTTGACAGATATTTTATATACACACAATAAATAACAACCCAAAAACAAACAAAAAATGACAAAAGAAGTCCAAACAACAGAAACTGGCGTAATTGCCACATTAAAAACTGCGATGCCAACATTGGTGCAGCTTGCACAAATCAACGGAATATCAGCAGAAAAAGCGGAGGCCCTGATGGCCCAAGAGGTTGAATTCCTTAGAGAAGCGGCAATGCTTAATCCTAAGATTCTTCAGTCTGCACCAGCAAGTGTTTTACTTGCCGTTAAACGTGCGATTAAGAACAATCTGACATTAGACCCTCAAGCTGGGTTAATGTACATTAAAACACGCTCAATTAACGTATCTCAAGACCCTAAGGCGGCTCAATGGATTACGATTATGGAAACTCAGGAGACTTGTAATGGTTTACTTTCTAAAAATAGAATGCTGGGCCGCATCTTAGACCACAATGTTCCTCAGGTAGAATTTGATGCATCAGGCAAAGTAAAATCAGTAACATTTTCATTTCAAAAAAATACTGGCAATTGGGAAACTATGACATTTTCTGAGTATGATTTTGAAAGATGGGGAAATGCATCTCACAAAGAGCG
>CAMBZU010000074.1 GCA_945872355.1 Chitinophaga pinensis | reverse complement strand
CAATAAGTATATTGTCATTTTCTTCGCTAGCATAGCCTTTATCTGCGTATACAGGAGTACGAGCTTTTAATTTCACGGTGTTTAATGCACTTTCTAAATTTTTTATATCGCTCTCGTTTGCTGCTGTTGTATGTATGCCAAGTATAAATGGTAATAGCTTAATTAATTCTTGGACACAAAATTAAGTAATAATAACTTTAAATTTGTGTTATGAGTTTACATCGAAAAAAATGGAGTAAAAAAGATAAAGAAGAAGTACTTCTTTACAACGATCAGCATGGTGTTTCACAAACATCACGAGAATTTAACATCTCATCTGCAACAATTTACAATTGGAAAAAGAAGTACGATGAGTTAGGAACTGAAGGCTTACCAATATTGCCTTTTCTTACATTGGATAACAATTTTTATAGACCTACTGAAATACAAGCGGTTCGCCAATTATGAATACTTTGACTACAAGCGCCAACCTCTTCCATTAAGGCTCGTTTGGAGATTCCTAAATCGCCCATTTTCTTTATGCAGATTAGCATTTTCAATCGAGGATGAAGCATTGGTGTTTTTAGCATCTGACGCAGCTCCTTTTATTATTTTTTTAATGAGAAAAACGGTTATTAATTAATTTATAGATGGCTCATTTTGCTTGATCTCAAATTAATTGTTTTCTTGAACCATGCAAGTGGGTGCATGTTTTACTTTAAAATTAACAGAGTTGGCAATGAAACATTTTTGATTGGCTTTTGCATGCAAAGCATTTGCTTTTTCAATCATATTTTCATCTGCTACATAAACTAATGGATGCAGCATTACCTCTGTAAAATTACCTCCACCATCGTCGTTTTGCAATAAAATTCCTGTTGGATTATCAGTGTATGAAGTTACAATAACACCGGTATCGGCACATAAATGTAAATACCAGAGCATGTGACATGTGGATATAGATGTTAACAAAAAGTCTTCTGGATTATGTTTAGTCGCATCGCCTAAAAATGGTGTATCTGAAGAAGCTAATATTGTAATTTTATTTTCAATTTCAATAAGGTGGCTGCGCTCATAATGTGTGTAATGATCGGTGCCTGTACCTTTATTTCCTGTCCAAGTTATTTTTTGTGTATAATGATAATTTTTGGGCATGTTTTGATGCTAATTACTCTTTTGTTTTACCCAAGTTCATTGTCATTACAGCCATCATTTCTTCTAAAGAGCGCTTCATACCTTCTGAAGAGCCGTCTAGGAAAATTACGTTTCCTTTGCCGTTTTCTGCAAAATGCTTAATAGCTTCTGTCCACATTGTGAAAAGAATAACTGAAGTATCCATATTTGCTTGTTCCATTTCTTTTGCAGCCTGCGACATTCCCTTTGCTACCTGCTCGCGGAAGAGCGCTACGCCATGTCCTCTTAATTGAGCTGCTTGTCTTTCTGCTTCGGCTGCAATTTTAATTGCATTTCCTTCAGCTTCAGCTGCTTTTGTTTTTGTGATTAGCAATGCTTGACCTTCATTTTCGGCAGCAGCTTTTAGGTTGTTAGAAGCCACAACTTGCGCCATACTTCGCATAATTGCCTCATCGAAAGTTATGTCGTTAAGCTGTAAATCAATGAGGTGATAACCCCAACTTTCAAGAGTATTATCAATTTGAGATTTCACATCTTCAACAATTTCATTGCGAAGTGATAAAACTTCTGATTGTTTTTTTGTGGCTACAAAACCTCTAATGCTTCCTTCTACAGTGCGCACAAGTGCTTGCATCAGGTTTTTGTCGTCAATAAATTTAAATGCTACGTTTTTTATTATTTCTTCGTTTTGATTAATTACAGCATATAAAAGCATAGCTTTAAAATAAACATTAGCTTGATCAATTGTTGTAGCTTGAAACTCAAGTTCTACAGAGCGATTTTGAATAGAAATTCTTTTGTAAATCACTTCTATGAAAGGTATTTTAAAACTTAAACCAGGTGTAAGCATGCGTCTGTATTTTCCAAAAACTGTGGTAACAGCAATGGAGCCTTGTTGCACACTTGTTAAAGAGGTAAAAACAGTTAGCCCAATGAGCGCTATAATGAAAATTGAGAATGGAAATACCATGTTTATTCAGATTAAAAGATGAAACTAATTTGCAATTTATTTATACTTTTTTTATGGATATGATTTTTAATACCAGACAGTTTTTTTTGTTAAGCACTAACAAAAAGTAGTCTACTGCAAATCTAACTTCTTTTTTTATTATAATTTGTTTTATTTTTTGAATTAAGTTTAAAAATAATGTTTGATTTATTTGCATGATGATACCCTGTAGGATTCATAGTTAAAGGTAAAAAAATAGTTCTCGAAGTAATACTTTGATTGCAAATGAACCTTAATAAATTCATTCCTATAAAGTTAAAAATTGAGAATAAGGTACTTTGTTTTATGTCTTTTTGATTGTGTTTTTTGCTCTATAAAGTAAATCTTATACCTTTGGGCTTCAAAATTATGAACTTTGTTGTTCATTAATTGTTTAATCAAAAATAAAATTATGGCGATTAAGATTACAGATGAATGCATAAATTGTGGGGCTTGTGAGCCTGAATGTCCAAATAACGCAATTTATGAAGGGGGCAACGAATGGCGTTTTGCCGATGGAACAATTTTAAAAGGTGATTTTACCAGTTTAAAAGGTGAAGGCATGAATGCTGATGAAGCTCAGGTGCCAGTTGCAATGGATGTTTATTATATTGTAAGTGATAAATGTACCGAATGTGTTGGCTTTCACGACGAACCACAATGTGCTGCTGTTTGCCCGGTTGATTGCTGTATAGATGATGAAAATCATCGTGAATCTAACGAAGCATTGCTTGCCAAAAAAGCTTTTATGCATTTATAATGCAAACAATATCAAATAAAAATATGTATAAAAAGAGAGCCTTGTGTTCTCTTTTTGTGTTTTTATTGGGTTGGTTATTTATTGATAATTTGCAAGCACAGCAATTTACTGATTGCTTTAATTATGAGGTTGGTAGTACAAACCAGTATAAACAAGTTAATAATTTCTTTACTACCGATTTTATTAATGATGAATTAAATAAGAAAGGCATTGATGTTGTTTGGAATTTGCATGATTCAGCAATTGTATTCTCTAATTCAGATGTAATTCAAGAAATTTTTCCTGCAACGATGGTTTTTGGATATAATAATTTTGTAGCAGCCAATGTGGTCAAAAAGTTTGGAAACGATTATCCACAATTTTTATTGCAAGATTCAAGTGGGATAAAATTAGTTGGTGTGATGAGAGATCAAGTAGAAAAATATATTGATAAAAAAATATTGATCAATTATCCTCATGGGCTTTCTGAATGTAGTATTGATAGTTTTGCAATAGATAGCTTGCATGATTTTTTTGGAGATTGGATTACCGATATTAAAGGAATAACACAAAATTGTTTTGATGGAGCAGGAGAAATTCACTTTAACTCAGGAATAACGGTTCAAGCTTTTCGTTACACAAGAATTGATACAATGAGGTATTTAATTGGGGGTGGAACTGCTATGCAAATTGATATGGAAACTTATTGGTATGAAAGCAATTGTAATTTACATACGCCAATCGTTTTAGCAAAAGGTTATTCAGCTGCAGGAGGACTTCAACATTATAATGCCATATACATATTAAAGGAATATGCGCTCGGTATGAAAGGCAATTTAATAGAAAATAATTCTTCATTCAGCTTTAAAATGAACCTTCAAGAAATTTTACTTAATAATACAAGTGATCAAGCCCAAACAATTGCTTTGATTGATTTAACAGGTAGAATAATTTTACAGAAAGAACTACATGCTTATCAAAAAAACAATTCAATTTCTACAGAAAATTTAAGCAATGGGATTTATTTTTTAAAAAGTTCAATGGGCCATAGTTTTAAAATTTCAATAGTGCACTAATATTTTTTTATGTATAAAATTTATCTCGCTTTTTTATTGTTACTGAGTTATACTTGCAGCTTTGCTCAAGCTGTTTCAGATAAATATTTAGCGGCAGTTCAAGATTCTTTAAAGCCACTGAGCGCAGTAATTTTAGATACAAGAAAAACAGATGAAGAGCGTGAGCTTGCCAATACTAAATTTAAAAGTGTCTTAAATAGATGTTTAAAATCAAATGGTGCTGAAAAATTTGTTTTTGATTCGTTAAATACAATAGCAAGGCTAGCACCGGAAGATAAAAGTTTTGTAATATATAACTGGGAGATGCCACATGCTGACGGCACTTTTACATATTTCGCTTTTGTTTTAAGTAAAAATAAAAAAACTAAAAGCTATGTATTTACTGAATTGAATGATGCTTCTTACAGCATTAAAAGACCTGAGAGTGCCATTTTAAAAGCCGATCAATGGTTTGGTGCACATTATTATAAAGTAATAACAGTAAAACGTAAAGGTAAAAGTTATTACTGTTTGCTTGGTGCCGATTGGAACAATAAATTATCAAAAAAAAAAATACTTGAAATATTAAGTATTGAAAAAGACGGAAGTTTGAAATTTGGTGCGCCTATTATTAACTACAATAAAGTAACACTAAATCGCCTAATTTTTGAATACACAAGCAATGTTAGTATGTCGTTGAACTATGATGAAAAAAGCAAGCGTATTATGTTTGATCATTTAAGTCCAATAGAAGAAGGATTGAAGGGACAATATCAATTTTATGCACCCGATTTAAGTTATGATGCCCTCAAGTTTAAAAAAGGGAAATGGCAGCTTATAGAGAATGTTGATGCAAGGAATGCTAAGTAGTTGGGAGTTTGAAAGTTTGAAAGTTTGAAAGTTTGAAAGTTGAAAGTTAGAAAGTTGAAAAGTTTGAAAGTTGGGAGTTTGAAAGTTGAAAGTTAGAAAGTTGAAAGTTGAAAGTCGGAAAGTTTGAAAGTCGGGAGTTGAAAGTTTAGAAGTTGGATTTTTATATTTAGATATATGAAGATAGAAAGGTTTGAGGATATTTTAGCTTGGCATAAAGCAAAGGTGCTTACTGTTGAAATTTATAAGCAATTCGAAAATAGTAAAGATTTTGGTTTTAGGGATCAAATACAAAGAGCTACTGTCTCGGTCATGAATAATATTGCCGAGGGGTTTGAGCGCAAAAGCAATAAGGAATTTGCGTATTTTTTATATGTTGCAAAAGGATCTTGTGGAGAAGTTCGTTCAATGTTGATATTAGCCCAAGAATTAAATAAAATCAACAAAGAGCAAGCGCAACCTTTGCAGCATTTAGCCGAAGAAATTTCAAAAATGTTGTCAGGACTAATAAAGACTTTGTAAACTATCATATATAAAAAAAGCGCAGCTCACATTTGAACTGCGCTTTTTCTTTGGGATAGAAAATTATTGAACTGTAATTTTAGCGAAAGAACTTCCAACCTTTAATTGATACATTCCTTTGGCATTATTGCTCATATTGATGCTGTATTTGCTGCCAAAACCATTGATGCTAAATGGTACCATTCTTCCAGCTAAATCATAAATAGCAATAGCTTGTGCTTGTATGTTTTTGTTTGATTCTATCGTAAAAATACCATTTTGAACCGGGTTTGGATAAACATTAAAACTTGTTTTAACATCCGTTTCAACACTTGTAACACCCATACTACGCAAACTGTTTTGCAATAAAAATACGCCACTGTCGAAGATGCCATCCATAACATCGGCAACAACAATTTTAAAATGATAAGTATCACCTGCATTTAAATTAATACCAGCAGTAAGTAATTGTGTATAACCATCAAAAGCCACAGCGGTATCATTACTGTTATCAATATATAAACTATCAAAAGGGGTAGGGCAATTTGTACCAACAGTATTGTCATGCACTGTATTGATAGAAACAATCGTTGTGCTATCGGGCAAAATGGCAATGTTGGTGGCGTTGTTTAAATAGGTCCCATTAATGCCGGGGCCACTTACTAATAATAAAAAAGCATCATTAAAACTACAAATAAACTCAGGATACTCTTCTGATCCCCAAACATATTCGAAATAAATGTTTCCAAAAGTTGGGATAGCATCAAATTCAAGTGCACAAGCATCATAAGTTTGATAACCTACGGTGTTAGTAATGTCTTGATCAATGGCTGCTCCAAAATTATAAGAAGCAAAAGAAGACGCTGCGTTAGGAATTTGATTAGCAATTCCCGTACTCAAAATTAAACCATCGCCCATAGGAAAACTACTTAGTGTTGAAGTCATTTGGCCATAAGCTTGCGGGTCGCAGTTAATAACAAGATTGGCAATAGAAATTCCACTGCCTTGTATGTAATTTGCAATAGCAGTATCGCTAATAGGCGCTACTGTAACTTGTGCTTTGGCTGCAAAGCTTAAGCATAAAGCTAAAAAAAGTAATTTACTTTTCATGGTTATTGATTTTAAATTAATGCCAAATTACAAAAAAAAAGTATAACAACGTTAAATAGGGTAAGATGCTTCTGAACTTAGTCGATTCGCATTGTTTTTTTATCTGGCTTAGCGTAATTTAATCGTTCTATTTTTGAAGTTTTGTAATAGGCATCGAGTCCGGCCACAGTGCATGTTTCTGATTTTTCTAAGTCAAAAAAACCATCTTCTCCTAAATTATTTTCAGGTAAATTAATTTCTAAAATTTGACCAATAACAATGATGGTATTATTGGTGGCTACATTTATTTTTTCTTTAAATTCTAGCGCAATATTAACGCTGCTTTCAAGTACATAAGGTGCAATACAGTTTGTAGAGAATGTAGGAGTTAATCCACAAGCATCAAATTCTGATGTTGCTTTTGGGTATCTGGCCGAAGTTTGATGCGCAGCTCTTATTATTCCTTCATGAACGTGATTAAATGTGTAATGCTTATTATTGAGAATGTTTTCAAGCGTATGCCTTTCAACCTCATCGGGTCTAAATACCATGCCTAAGTATGGAGGTTGAGCACCAACATGAAAAATAGAATTAAAAATCGCCAAATTGGTTTTGCCAGCTGTATTTAATGTACCAACTAGATTGAGACATTTAAAGCCTACAACAGAATTTATAAAGGTTGTTCTAAACCTTTTATCCATTGTCATGATATCAATTAATGAATATGTTTTCATGCTTAATTTTTATCTTAAATTGGATAAGCCACCATCTACTTTAATTACTTGACCTGTTATAAAACTAGCATCTTTACTAAGCAGAAAAGCAGCCATAGCTGCAATATCATTTACATTTCCAAATTTTTGCAATGGGTGTCTTTTTGCGGCGGCTTCTTTCTTAATATCATCAGCTAGTAGTTTTCCTGCAAGCGGCGTATCAGTGAGCGAAGGAGCAATAGCATTTACTCTAATTAGTGGTGCAAATTCAGCTGCCAAACTGCAAGTTAAACCCTCAATTGCGGCTTTTGCTGATGCTACAGAAGCATGAAAAGACATACCGGTTTTTGCTGCAACTGAACTAAACAAAACAATAGATCCTTTAGCTGCCTTTAATTGTGGTAAAACACTTTGAATAACTTTAACTGCACCCAAAAAATTAATTTGCCAATCGTTATAAAAATCTTGTGTGGTTAACCTGTTGAAAGGTTTAAGATTGATACTACCTGGGCAATATACTAAACCATCTAATTGATTTGGTATTTTTGAAATATCCAAATTGTTTTCAATTACATCAAATTGCTGATGAAATAATTCGTTACCCTCAACAAATTTATTTCTTTGCGCTGTATACACTTGATGGCCTTGTGCTTGCAGTTTAATGGCAATATCTTTACCTATTCCTGAAGTTGCTCCAATGATTAAATAGTTCATAGTTGTTTTTCAATTGAAACAACGTCAATATTCATTTGTTCAAAACAAGTTTTAAAAATAACAGATGAATCAAATAATTACTTGACAAAAACAAAATTTACCTTCAAATGAATGCTTAAAAAAAAATTATTTGGCTTTAATAAATTTAATTGTTTCACTTTTTTGATCAGTAATTACAGTAGCAAAATAAATCCCATCGGGGATTGAAGAAACGTCAACAGCATATTTACCATCAGCATTTATGTTATTGATTTTATTTTCAAATTGAATTTTCCCATGAATATCAATAATTTTAATAGACATAGTATTAAAAGATTGGTTATCGAAATAAATGTTTAGTTTATTTGAAGTAGGATTAGGAAAGCAATTTGTAATTATATTTTCCTTCTTTTCGGAGATGCTATTGGGAGTGTAAACAAATTCAGGTTTGTTGAAAGTTCTAAGTAGTCCATTTTTACCAACAATGTAACCTTTGTTAAATTGGTAAACAATACTGTTTAAATCATCAGCCACGCCAATACTAAATCTATTCCAAGTGTTGCCATTGTTTATAGAAGAATAGATTACACCTTCATTGGCGATGGCCCATAAAGTATCTTTATGACTTATAATATCTGAAAAGTTTACATCAGCACCAGCAAGAATAACGTTCCAAGTTAAACCAGCGTCAATCGTTTTTAAAACAAAGCCGTAATCACCAACAATGTATCCAGTTAAAGAATCTTTCAAGCAAATGCTATTTAAATTTACATTCACTGGCGATGTGATAGGCGTCCAAATATTATTTTGCAGTTTTAAAATTGTGGCATCATTTCCAACTACTATTTTATTGTTGTTGTTGCTGGCAATTTTGTTTAAAATACTATTGCTACCTGTGTTTTGAGTGATCCAGGCAGTGCCATTATACTTTAACAATTTTCCATTATTTCCTGCTGCTAAGGCATTGTTATTTGTTGTAAAAACAAGATCATTAATTCCATCGTTATTGTTAAATGTAATTTGTGTCCAAGATGATCCTTTATTTGTTGATTTAAGATAAGTTCCATTTTGGGTTGTTACATACCAAGCATTACTAAATGTAAGTACTGATGTTAAAGTTGTATTGCCACTATTGGTGTATGTTAAAGACCATGTTTTACCGCTATCATTTGTTGTGATGCAATTCCCATTTTTTATAATGGCACATCCAAAACGTTCGTTTTCGAAACTGATATCCATGATTTCTTCTGTAACATTGCTATTTAAGATAATGTTGGGGAACCAATGTTCAACACTAATGTATTTTGACAAGTTTTTAGTGGCCACACAACCCGATGTGTCAGTAACTTTATGAACAATATCAAATTTTCCAGAAGTGTTGTAAGTATGTTGGGCATTGAAACTTCCGTAGTTTCCCGCATCTCCAGTATTCCATACCGAATTAGTTATTGCACTTGCCGCAGCATTTGCCTGAAAGTTCACTATGGTATTCGGAAAAAGGACGAGCGCATTATCGGCAGTGAAATCTGCATTAACAGTATTGATGGCAATGTTTCCAAAATTGTAATTTGCGCTTATTGAGACCGGGTTATCGGCCACAACTCGCATGGTGTAATTGCTATTGGCAATAATTTGAAAAGGAATTTGGCACTGAATTGTAGTGCTTACATCAGCGATTGTTCCTCCAATATCTGTAAATGTATTGAAGCTTCCAAAAGGATCACTTAAATGCACTCTAAAATTATTGTTTGTATTAAAGGAACCAATGGTTGAAATTGAAATTGGAACAGTTGCACCAGCGCAAAAATTTGTATTCGATATTGAATCAATTGTTATTAAATTACTATTTGGCAATGGATTAATGATACTAAAATTTGCGTTAGAATTATCAAATAGGGAAGGATCATTGCCATTTTCAATTTTAATTTTGCAAAAGTTTGAAACGGTATTCGGAACTTGCCAAACGTAGACACTATCATTAAAAACAGCATTAATGTAGTTGTAAAAAACACCCCCATTGGTAGAGTAATATAGCTTTACATAGGGCACATTCAATGAGTTCCATTTAATAGTTTTAAAGCTGTTACTATAATATGTTTCTCCTCCATTGGGTGTTGTAAGTGTGAGCGCTGCATTGCTGTTTACAATTGAGAAGTTTGTATTACTGGCATCATTTAGTGCATTATTACTTGAAGCTTTAATTTTAATTTTTGCAGTGTTTGTAAGTGTATCAGGCACCAGCCAATAATAATAAGCAGGCGTTGCAGGTATATTGCTTGAAATTGTATTGTAACTAATCCCTCCATTGAGGCTAACAGCAATGTCAATATTTGAAATGCCTTCAGTTTGCCAATTAATGTATGCGCCTGAATTTGAAATAAGTTGCTCGCCACCAGCTGGTGATATTAAATTGATAGCGGGCACTGCATTTACTATACTAAATGTATTGTTGCTGGCATCAAAAAAATACTGGTTGTTGCTATCAGTAATTTTAACTTTACAATTGGTACTTATGTCAACAGGTGTTTGCCATAGATAATATCCTTGATTAAAAATATTAGTATCAATTACATTATAGTTAGCACCGCCATCATTTGAATAAAATAAATTTATAAAATTAACACCTAAACTTTGCCATGTAATATAATATCCTTGATTGCTGTTCCATAACTCGCCACCGTTTGGCAGTGTTAGCGCCAAAAAGGAATCATTAATTACAAAGGCATTTAGATTTTGAGCGTATTGAGCCGGGTAATTACTGTTTTTGATTTTAATAAAAGCGGCAGTGGTATTAACCATTGGTACGCTCCATAAAAAAGTTCCCAAGTTGGCATCAACATTTAATGCAATTGTATTCCAGGTGATACCATTATCAGCAGAATACTCAATATCAATTAAATTTAATCCAATTGCATTCCAAGAAATTAAATAATCCGACCCACTTAAAATCAACGTTCCACCAATGGTATCAGTCAATTCTAAAATTGAATCTATGAGTATTATTTTTTGAGGTTGGTCATTGATGTCAAAGTAAGCAGGGTTGTTTGCATCTTGTATTCTATACCAAAGGCTATCAGCGTTAATATAAGGAACTGACCAGTTATAATTACCTGTATTTAAATAATTGTTTTCAATAGAAATCCAGTTTATACTATCTGCACTATAATCAATATTTACATAGGCTGAGGTGGCTGTTGATTGCCATAATATTTGTTCGTTTTGACCAGATAATAAATTTGAATTTGCGTTTCCACTTATAACGTAAAAGTTGCCATTTTGAATGGAGAAGCTAAATTGGGTTTGAGCAAATAAATTTGTGTTAGCAGCATTATAAATTCTAATATTACAATTATTAGCATTTAAATTAGCTGGTACTTGCCAATTATACACACCGGAAGAAGCTGTTGTAAATGGGGTTATTAATTGATAAATAGTATCGCCATTGATGCTATATTCAATACGTACATAGTTAATACCATAGCTGTTCCAAGTAATTGGAAAAATATTTCCAGCACTAATGATTTGTTGTGTAGGTGTCAATATGTTAATTGCAGGCCCAGTGGAAATTACTGTAATACTTCCTGCAGTAGTATCAAATAACAATGGTTGATTTTCTGCACTTATTTTTAATTTACAAGATGGATTTGGTGGACAGTTTATTAACCAGTTATAGGAACCAGAATTTTGTAAACCACTTGCAATTGTTACCCAATTTAAACCATTATTAATAGAATATTCAAGTTTTATAAGTTGGTCATTTAAACCTATTGAGGACCATAACACATTCAAACTTGAATAAAGCGTTTGTGTTGCTCCGCTTGGAAAAGCATCAAAGCTAATTGAGGGTTGATTGATGCTAAAAAAGCTTGCTGATTGATCAATTAAATTGGCATTTGATTCATCTCTAATTCTTACTTTGGTATTGCTCGAAAGTAAGTTAGGTACACTCCAAACATAGGAAGCAGCTGATGCTTGGATTCCGGATTCAATGAGTTGCCAGCTTGCACCATTATTCACTGAATATTCTAAAGTTACAACTCCAACTGCTTGCGCATTCCAAGTAATGGTTGTATTTATTCCCGAAAAGAATTGTTCACCTCCATTGGGTGATAATAAATCTAATAAAGCACTTGGGGTATAAATTTCAAATGAAGCATTGCTGGTATCAAACACCGCAGTATTTGCGGCATTGGATACTCTAATTTTTCCTGTATTTGTTGGGCTAGTGTTTACAAACCAAGTGTAACTATTATCGCTTGCGGGTTGTGAATATGAAATTTCATTCCATGAGGTGCCATTTAAAGTGTACTCAATTTTAACATTAGCTATATTTGATGAATTCCAAAATATAGTTTGATTAGTTCCAATTGCCCACTGTTCTCCGCCATTCGGACTAATTAAATTGATTACAGGGGTAGGAGCTGTAATTGTAAAATTGGTGTTTGATTGATCAGTAACACTTGTAAATTGGGCATCGGAAATCCTTACTTTGCATGATGTTGATGGTGTATTTGGTACTTGCCAAGAATAAAAATTATTATTGGGTAAATTAGTAGCAATTAAATTCCATGCCGCACCGTTATTGATAGAGTATTCTATTTTTACTTGATTAGAAATTAAATTGCCATTCCAAGTAATAAGCGTATCAACATTAGCATTCAAGATTTCTCCACCATTTGGAGTAAGCAAACTAATAGAAGGATTAACGATACTAAAAGCGTTTTGATTTTGTGAGGTTAATGATGAATTATTATCAGAAATTCTAATTATACAATTGGAAGATAAACCTGCGGGAACAAGCCAATTATATGTTAAATCAGCTGCCGCAACACTCCCTGAAATAAGATTGAAGCTTGTGCCACCATTGGTTGAATATTCAATTTTAATGGAGTTAACAAATGTAAAATTCCATTGTATAGCTTGTGTGCTGCCTACAGCCCAATTTTCATATCCAAATGGTGAAAATAAATAAAGCGAAGGTGTTGGTTGTGTAATTGAAAAGTTATTGTTACTTTGATCTAAAACTAAGCCATTAATGGCATTTTTTAATCGAACTTTTACTGTACTGGAATTAAGAGAAGGAACTGTCCAAATAAAAGACGAAGGTGTTGCAGCAATGCTTTGCGCAATATTAAGCCAGTTGTTGCCTCCATCTGAGGTGTATTCTAAATCAATAATATTGGTTCCTGTAACATTCCAATTAATTGTAAAATTAGTTGTAGAAAGTAAATTTTCGCCGCCGTTGGGCGCTAAAATAGTGCCACTAGAAGGCAATGCTTGAACAGTAAAAACATCTGAAATATTTTGAATTAAAGGACTTGCTGCATCTATAATTTTAATTTTACAAGTAGTTGATGCAACTGAAGGAACTGTCCAATCAAAATTATAATAATTTGGTGTATTTATAACTATTGGGTTATAGGTGGTTCCATTGTCTGAACTAAAATAAAGCGATACATTGTTGCTTATAATAAGCCCAGTCCATGTGATGTTTACCAGTTGACCGGGATTAAATAAAGCACCAATTGTTGGGTTGCTAATAAGTAAAGATGGGTTTACAACGTTGAACGTTGAAGCACTAACAGTAGATAAATTTCCTGTATTAGATTCTTTAATTCTTATTAAACCACTGCTTGTTGCTGGGCCTGTAACAATCCATGAATAGCTATTGCCAAATACACTTATACTGGTGTCGATAGTAGCATAAGTTGCTCCGTTGTTGCTAGAGTATTCAATGTCAATTTCATTTATACCGATTGATGCCCAAGTGATTACCTGCGAAGAACCAATAGCAAAAGTTTCACCTCCTGTAGGCGATTGTAAAATTAGATATTGTGCTTGAGCGCCAATAAATGAACAAAATAATAGGAGAACAATTACTAATCTTTTCATGGAATTTTTATTACAGCTAATTATATAACTAGAGCACCAGTGCTTTTAATATATCGTGTTTGGTAATGATAAATGTTTTATCAGTTTTGAAATCCCTTACTAACACAGCAGGATTTGTTAGGGTGATCATTTTTGATAAAGAATCAATAGGAGTGGTAATATCAGCAAAAGGGAATGCTGCTCCCATTAATTCACCAACATTTTTGTGTTTTATTTCAGGGTTACTCACCATAGCTTCAAATAGTTTATTCTCATTAATTGATCCTACTATTCTTTTGTCATTGGTTACCGGAATTTGAGAGATATCTAAACTATTCATTAATGCCAGCGCTTTTTCAATTGTATCAGATGTTTCGAGCGTTACTAATTCACCACCAGTATTAGTATTCACCAAGTCTTTAGCTGTTAAACCTTTTTTATCAAAAAAACCTTTTGATTTCATCCAATCATCATTAAACATTTTTCCAAGATACCTGGTGCCATGATCATGAAAAATAACAACAACAATATCATCTGCTGTTAATTTGTCTTTTAGTTGCATTAATCCTGCCATGGCCGAGCCAGCGCTATTGCCTGCAAAAATACCTTCTTTTTTGGTAATTTCTCTGGTCATCAACGCAGCATCTTTATCGGTCACTTTTTCGAATAAGTCAATCACATTAAAATCAACGTTTGCTGGTAAAAAATCTTCGCCAATACCTTCAGTAATGTAAGGGTAAATTTCCTCCTTATCAAATATCCCAGTTTCTTTATATTTCTTAAAAACTGAGCCATAGGTATCAATACCCCATACTTTGATGTTAGGATTTTTTTCTTTCAAATATTTGCCTGTACCACAAATAGTACCGCCTGTGCCAACACCAACAACAAGATGGGTTATTTTTCCATCCGTTTGATCCCAAATTTCAGGACCAGTTTGCTCATAATGCGCCATTGCATTTGAGGGGTTGTCATACTGATTAGGTTTCCATGAATTAGGAACTTCTTTTTCTAAGCGAGAAGAAACTGAATAGTAGGAGCGAGGGTCTTCTGGTTCAACATTCGTAGGACACACGATAACATCTGCACCAAAAGCACGCAGCGCATCAACCTTTTCTTTGCTTTGTTTGTCAGTAGTTGTAAAAATGCATTTGTATCCTTTAATTATTGCAGCAATTGCCAAGCCCATTCCTGTATTTCCACTTGTGCCTTCTATAATGGTGCCTCCAGGTTTTAATCTTCCATCTTTTTCGGCATCTTCAATCATTTTTAAAGCCATCCTATCTTTTATTGAGTTGCCCGGATTAAAAGTTTCAATTTTGGCTAAAACAGTGGCTTTGCAATCTTCTGTAATGTTATTTAATTTAACTAAAGGAGTATTTCCAATCGTTTCTAAAATATTGTTGTAAATTTTCATAGTTATTGTGTGAATCACAAAGATAATGATTCATTTGTTTTATTCTTGCTTGATTGTCATTTTTATAAAATTAGCTGCATTATTATAATTGAAGGCATATTGATATAGTTGATGAAAAGAAATCTTTTTTGCAAAAAAAATGATTAATTTTGCGCTTTAATACCAAACAAAAATATATGAAAAAATTATATACTTTACTATTGAACCTTGCTTTTATTGTTAGTTTTGCGCAACAAAGTCAGGCTCCTCTGCATGCAAAATTTTCAGTTGTTGCAAGTCTTGCCAATCAAAATAATATTTTAAAATCCGAAACAATTAAACAAAGAAATTGTGGGACTATGGATTATTTGGCAAAAACAATTCAAGAAAATCCAACGCTTGCAACTGAAATGGAAAATTCAAAACAAAGATTACAAACCTATATCAATCAAAATTATGAAGCGATAAGTCAGGAAAGAGTTATTTATAGCATTCCTACCGTGGTGCATGTAGTTTATAGAAATGGCACTGAGAACGTAAGTGATGCGCAAGTAATTTCTCAAATAACAGCTTTAAATGAAGATTACCGAAAATTGAATTCAGATGTTGCTTTGGTGCCAAATGTATGGTCAGGTTTGGTTGCCGATGTTGGGATCGAGTTTTGTTTAGCCACAAGAGACCCGCTAGGAAATGCTACGAATGGTATCACAAGAACTTCATCAACACAGTCATCTTTTGATTTATCTAATAATAACATGAAGTTTGACAATACGGGTGGGCACAGTGCTTGGCCAGCTGATCAATATCTTAATCTTTGGGTTTGTAATATTGATGGAACAATTTTAGGTTATGCCCAATTTCCTGGCGGCTCAGCTTCTACCGATGGTGTTGTTATTGATTTTGATGATTTTGGAACTATTGGAACTGCTGCTGCACCTTTTAATTTAGGCCGAACAGCTACTCATGAAGTAGGACATTGGTTAGGATTATATCACATTTGGGGAGATGAACCTAACTGCAGTCAAGATGATGGCGTTTCTGACACGCCTCAACAAAAAGATAAGAATTTTGGTTGTCCTTCATTTCCTCAAGGTAGCACTCAATCAGGGGGAAGTTGTTCTGGCTCAAACCCCGGATCAATGTTCATGAATTATATGGACTATACTGATGATGCCTGTATGTATATGTTTACCAATGGGCAAAAGACTAATATGTTGGCCACATTAACACAGCAAAGAGCGCCATTATTAACTTCTAATGGTTGTGCTGGTGTAATTCCTAATCCTAACTTTTGCGACAGTATAACAAATGTGGCAGCTTCAGCAACCCTGCAGTTATATGAACCAACTGATGTGAGTTCTGGTGGAACAGGTTATATTTCTGGCACCAATAGTTTTTTAGACAAAGCCAAAGCTGATATTTATACAGCAGCCACTAATTTACAAGTGAAAGGCCTTTGGATTTATTTTGGATATTTATATAGTCCAGGTAATGGAAGTTCAACAGTAAACTATAAAGTATGGGATAGCAATGGCACTGGTGGAGCGCCTAATACTACTTTAGGAAGTCAAACCACTACAACATTAAATATATACAATAACTTAATA
>CAMBZU010000073.1 GCA_945872355.1 Chitinophaga pinensis | reverse complement strand
ATGGGCAAAAGAATGCGCCCTCACACATTAACAGTGCCTAAGCCATTAATTCAAGTGGCTGGCAAACCTATTGTTCAACGTTTGGTTGAAGACATTGCAAAGGTAATTGACGAAAAAATAGATGAAATAGCCTTTGTGGTTGGAGATTTTGGAAAAGAAACAGAGGCTAAATTAATTGCAATAGCTGAAAGTTTAGGTGCAAAAGGATCTGTACATATTCAAGAAGAAGCACTTGGCACTGCGCATGCCATTTTATGTGCACAACAGGCTTTAACAGGAAAAGTAATTGTAGCTTTTGCCGACACACTTTTTAAAGCCGATTTTAAGATTGAAACAGCACAGCATGATGGAATTATTTGGGTGCAAAAGATAGATGATCCTAAAATGTTTGGCGTAGTTAAGGTGAATGAAAACAACGTGATTACTGATTTTGTTGAAAAGCCTCAAGACTTTGTTTCAGACCTTGCAATAATTGGGATTTATTACTTTAAAGATGGCGACTATCTAAAAAGTGAATTGCAATATTTAATTGATAACAACATCAAAGAAAAAGGAGAATACCAATTAACCAATGCTTTAGAAAACATGAAGCAAAAAGGCGCTCAGTTTTCACCAGGTAAGATTACGGAATGGTTAGATTGTGGAAATAAAGATGCGACGGTTTATACCAACTCAAGAGTATTGGCCTTTAATGAAGGCGATTCATTGGTTGCAAAATCAGTAAAAAGCAACCATTCATTAATAATTGAGCCTTGTTATATTGGTGAAAATGCGGTTTTAGAAAATTCTATTGTTGGACCTTACGCATCCATTGGTGCCAATACCAAAATTGTAAACTCGAATGTTAAAAACAGTATAATTCAAAATAATAGCCATATTGAGAATTGTGTTATTGATAATAGCATGATTGGTGCCTATGCCGAAATTAAACAATCTAAAATGGATTTGAGCGTGAGTGATTATTCTGTTTACAAAGTTTAACAGCAAGCTAATGGTTTAATTTTTCTAATTTAGCCCAAATATTGAATTAATACACAGGTTGAAACTATCCTTAAACATTTTATTATTTGTGTTTGCCTTTGCTCTTTGGGGCTGCAAAGGGGGCAAACAAGCAGCTAGCACAACTGCACAAGAAAAGGAAGGTGAAACAAAACTATTTACAAAGCACGACATTGATGTAAATCATTACTTTGTTAGCGCCAATAAGGAAAAGCTTTTAGGTAACACCGAAGATGCAGTGCGTTTATTTAAAAAATGTTTACAAATAGATCCAAATAATGCTGCGGCTGCTTATGAATTGAGCATCATAGCGCTTAATGCCAATGATTTTCAAAATGCTGAACTATATAGTAGAAAAGCTTATACGCTAAATCCGGATAATGCATGGTATGCGGTACTTTTTGTTGAGTCGTTGCAAAGAAATAAAAAACCAGTTGAAGCAATTAAAATTTATCAAAAGTTAATTAAAAGCCTGCCCGAAAGAACTGATATTTATTTTGATTATGCAGATTGTTATTTGCGAATCAACAAGCCCTTTGAAGCCATTGAAATTTATAACCAAATAGAGAAAAAAATTGGTGTAAATGAAGAGCTTTCGCTTCAAAAAGAAAAGATTTATGTGAGAATGGGCAAGTTGGATAAAGCGGTTGAAGAAATAAATAAACTTATTGCAACTGCCACAGAGGAGGCTAAATATTATGGTATACTAGCAGAGCTTTATGCAGCTAATAACATGGATTTAGAAGCTGTTGACACCTATCAAAAAGCTTTAAAAATTGATGCAGATAATCCCTTTATTAATTTATCATTTTCAGAGTACTATCGTCAAAAAAGAGATTATCCAAAAGGATTTATATATTTAGAAAAGGCTTTTAATTCAGAAGAACTTGATATTGATAGCAAAGTGAAAATATTGTTGAGCTATTATGTTGTGAGCGAGAAATCGGAAGAATTAAAAAGCCAAAGTTTAGCGCTTTGTGAACTGCTCATTAAATCACATCCAAAGGAAGCGAAAGCTTATAGTGTTGCTGGAGATTTCTATTACAGAGATAAAAAGTTGGAAAAGGCAAAAGAGTGCTTTGCTAAAGCTGTTGAGTTTGACAAAAGCAAATATGTAATTTGGAATCAATTACTAATTATTGAAAGTGAATTACAACAATTTCCTGAAATGATTACCCACGGAAAAGCGGCTGTGGAGTTATTTCCAAACGAGCCTACCGTATATTTACTTTTGGGCATTGCTTACTTACAAGAGAAAAACCCTAAGGAAGCATTGTTAGTGCTTAACCAGGGCAAAAACATGATTATAGACAATAAGCCTTTATTAGGCCAGTTTTATGCAAATATTGGAGACGCATATTATCGCACAAAACAGATGGATCAATCAGATGAAGCTTATGAAGAAGCGCTGAAAATTAATCCAAATGATACTTATGTTTTAAACAACTATGCCTATTACCTTTCTTTGCGAAATGTGAAATTAGATAAAGCTGAAGAAATGTCTAAGAAGTCTAATGAAATTGAAAGAGACAATGCCTCCTACAATGACACTTATGGTTGGATTTTATATGGTTCAGGAAAGTACGAAGATGCAAAATTGTGGTTAGAAAAAGCCATTGCAAACGGTGCAGCTAACAATGCTGTTATATTGGAACACCTTGGCGATGTTCAATATAAATTAAAGAACAACGATATTGCACTTGATTATTGGATTAAAGCAAAAAAAGCAGGTACCGGCAGCGATCATCTTGAAAGGAAAATCAATGAGAAAAAATTGATTGAATAATCTGTAATACAATGACAGAGACAAATCAGTTTATACAGGTGAGTAAAAACCTATTACTTTGTTTAATAAGTTTATTTTTTTTAGGTGCTTGCCGCACATTAAAGCCAATAAAGCCGCCCAATACACTTCCAGAAACAGTAAACCAACGTTTGGATTTTAAAACACCTAAAGCACTTTCTGGCTATTTGAAGCAAAACGAGTTTAATTACAATTGGCTTACTTCAAAATTTACAGCAGAAATAATTACTGAAGATAACAAGCAATCTTTCACAGTTTCTGTGCGTGCAAAAAAAGACAGTGCCATGTGGCTTTCAGTTTCTGTATTAGGCATTGAAGGTGCTAGAATGCTTATTACACAGGACTCTGTGAGATTTATGGACAAATTAAATAACAGGTATTTTGTTGGTGATTATCAATACTTAAGTAAAATACTTAGCATTGACGTTGATTTTGAGACTATGCAATCGGTGCTGATTGGCAACAGTATGGAGTTTTATGATGAAGATGAAAAATTAAAATCTGCTAAAGACAGTGCATTTTATTTATTGAGTACAATAAAAAAAAGAAAGTTAAAGAAAGCATTGAAAGAGAATACCGAAAATGCAGCAAATAAAGAGTTGGCACAAAGAATATGGCTACATCCATTAACTTTTAAAGTATATCAAATTATCATTAACGATTTTCCAAATGATCGCACATTTACTGCCAATTACAGCAATTTTCAAGTTATTGACTCAAGTTATTTTCCTTTTAAGGCTCACTTTGTAATAAAAGCACAAAAGCGTATCCTTTTAGATATAGATTACAGTAAAGTAACGCATGAGAAGCCACAAACAATGCCATTTAATATTCCTGCAAAGTATGAGCGTATTAGGTAAAATAGCATTATTATTTTTAATATGTTTTACAACTTTGGCGCAAGCACAGAGCAAAAAAGACTTAGAAAAAAAGAAGTTGCAACTGCAAAGTGAGATTAAGGTTACCAATCAATTGCTTAATGAAACGAAAAAAAACAAACGTATTTCATTGAATCAATTGGTTACGCTTAATAAAAAAATTGGTATCCGTGAAGAGCTTATAAATACAATAGGTTCAGAAATTAATTTATTGGGAAACCAAATTAGTGACAACCAACAACGCATAAACTATCTGCAAAATGAACTAGTGAAACTAAAGAAAGAATATGCCTCGATGATTTATTATGCCCATAAAAATCAAAGCAATTACGATAAGTTGATGTTTGTTTTTTCGGCAGAAGATTTTAACCAAGCTTTTAAACGATTAAAATATTTTCAGCAATACAGTGATTTTCGTAAGAATCAAGCTGCATTAATTGACAGTACAAAAAAGAAAATTTATGATGAAAATTTAAACCTTCAAGAAAAAAAACAGGATAAAAATAAATTGCTTTTGAATGAAGAAGATCAAAAGCAAACACTCACTGTAGAGAAGCAAGAAAAAGAAAAAGTACTTACGCAGCTTCAAAGCAAAGAAAAGCAACTTAAAAAGGAGCTTGCCAAAAAGCAATCTGATGCAAATAAATTGAATGCAGCCATCAAAAAAATAATAGACGATGAGCTTAAAAGAGTAAGAGAAGAGGCGCGTGCTACTGCAAAAGCCAAAAGAAAAAAAGAAAAAGATGCAGCTATTGCCGCTGCTAAAAAAGAAAATAAAGTTGTAGTAACCAAAACTACAAAAGAAGAAGAAACTGAAACTGAAAAAGAAGTTGAAGAAGCTGAATTAAAATTGACCCCAGAGGCGCAAAAACTTTCCAATAGTTTTGCTGCTAACAAAGCTAAATTACCTTGGCCTGTTGCCGAAGGCATTATAAGTAGTGGCTTTGGTGAACATGAACATCCGGTGCTAAAAGGAATTAAAGTAAAAAATAATGGAATTGATATTAGCACCAAAAATTCGGCCAGCACAAGAGCAGTATTTGATGGTGTTGTTAGCGGTGTAATTAGTATACCAGGTGCTGGAAAAGCTATTATTATAAGACATGGTGAATACCTTACTGTTTATTCAAACCTAGGCTCAGTAAGCGTAAGTAAAGGCGACAAAGTAAAAACCAAACAATCGATTGGAGTGGTTTTGGATGGCGAAGAAAATCGCAGCGAAATACATTTCGAAATATGGAAAGGATCTATTTTATTGAATCCAGCGCAGTGGATCTATAACTAAAAATGTTGTTTTCTTTCTTTCCAAACATAGCTGCCTTTAATTGACTTAAGCGCTACTATTAGCGTTAGAAGCGCCTCAATATATTGAAAAAGTAAAAATTTAGCATACTTCACCTCCTTATTGACTATTCTTGAAAACTTAGCCAAGCCAGCTATATCGGCAACTTGCTTGATGACAAGCAATACAAAAAACAATATAAAGCCTTGGTACCAGTTAAAAAAGAAGATAGTTAGGGGGGCTGATAATAAAACTGCGTTCATGTTAAGCACCAATAAGGCAACCCATTTAATACTGTTTGCTTCATAGTGTTTTGATTTAGATGCCCAACGAATTCTTTGATCAATATATGTACTCAAACTATTTTTTGATTTGGTATAAACAGTTGCCTTTTCATGCGCTAAAAACACAATGTTGGCACTATGTTTTTTTTGTATTTCCATCATTAAAAACATATCATCACCACTACTAATATGCTGATTGTATTTATAGGGATCTAGCGCTAAAAACTTTTTCCTATCAAAAGCCAAATTGGCGCCATTACACATCAATGCTTTGTTATTGCCAATTGCTCCGGCAGTAACTGCTGTTAGTGCTTGCATTTCTAAACTTTGTAATTCATTCAATAAACTTGGCGCTGCTATTATAGCCACAGGCGCTGCTATTAAAAGTGCTTTTTTATTTAAATAGGTTTGTTCAATTAATGATAGCCATTCATTATTTAATATGCAATCAGCATCAGTTACTACCATCAAATCAGCCAAGCTATGCTGCGCTGCATGATTCAATGCCATTTTTTTAGGTGAATGGCTAGCCTGAGTTAACAATACATCACGACAAATTATTTGATGCGTTTTACATTGTGATTGTATATTTTTGATTTCGGCCAAGGAGCCATCGCTTGAGTTATCATTGTATAAAACAATTTCGAATCTTTTTGCCGGATAACTTTGCGCCACCAAACAAGTTAAAAGTTGCGATAAATTAGCTTCTTCATTTCTAAAACAAATAACGATAGTTATAAAAGTTGCACCATCATTTTCCTTTATTATTGGCGTGTAAATATTATTTATTCCCTTTCGGTAATATAACATCAAGCCCAAATAAAACAGTGCCGATACTAATGCATAACAAGTTACAATTACAAATGCTAAAGTCATGCCTTGTTATTTTTACCGGTTAAATTAAATACATAAAAGCAACCGATAAGTGCTGGCAATGCCACATTAATTATCCATAATAAAACAACTGCTAATAAAGCACCCGAAATATTGTTGCTTACATTTTGAAATATCAATACGGCAACAGAACCTCTCACACCTAGCTCTGTTAGCGCAAATGAAGGCAAAAACCACATCACTAAAAAAAACACTGTGCAAAGTAAAAACAGTTGAAAAAAAGAGGCGTGAATACCACAAAACCTCAGCAATAATATCAATTGCGTTGAAAACACCAAGTAGCGTATTAAAGATAACAAAAGCACTTTTACTTGTAAACTACTTTTAAATTGTTGTTGATTAGTAAAACTAATGCGAAATTTTTGTGCCCACTTTTTTTTGCTTATCCAAAGAAAAAATTTTTGCTGATTAAAATAAATTAGGAAAGCCAGTGCACTGCAAATAATGGCAATGCTATATATAACTTTAGTTGTAGGTAAATTAACATCTTTAAGCGCAAAATAATTGAGATAAATGATGGCGCCCCAAAGTCCTGCTAAACTCGTACAAATCATTTGAGCCATGCTTCCGCTGAAATTGAGCATTGCTGCCTTTAACTTTTCTTGTAAATCTAAATATAACACCTTCCCAACTACCTCTCCGGTTCTATTGGGTGTAAAAATACTAATGGTGATGCCCGCTAAAATAGACTTATAGGCGTTTACTAAATTTACTTTTTGGAGCGGACTAAGAAGTAATTGCCATTTAAAAGCTTCTAATCCATAATTCAATACTGTGAAAAATAAGGCTATAATTAATAGTGAAATATTGCCTTTTGAAAGAATTTCTAGAAACAAGACACTGTAATTTTGATGGTGATAGGAAGTGAATTTATAGGCTAAATATGAAAGCGCTATAATCACCAAAACGATGTTCAGGTATTTAAAATTAAAATTTGAAAGTGTTTTTTGATTCATCTGCCTCACAATTATACTAATTTTGAATCGTTTTTCTATAAAATATGATTTCAACAACACCCAAAGAGGCAAATAAAGATAAAGTAATTTTAGGGATTGACCCGGGTACTAATGTGATGGGCTATGCTATTATTCAGGTTATAAAAAACAATCCTCAATTAATTGCATTAGGTGTGTTAAACTTGGGTAAGTATGATGATCATGCATTAAAGTTAAAGAAAATATTTGAGTGTATGCTTGGGCTTATTGAGCAATACCTGCCTGATGAACTTTCTATTGAAGCACCATTCTTTGGAAAGAATGTGCAATCGATGCTTAAATTAGGAAGAGCGCAAGGAGTTGCTATTGCAGCGGCAGTTTACAGAAATATTCCAATAACAGAATATCAACCACGTAAAATAAAACAATCAGTAACAGGCAATGGAAATGCCTCAAAAGAACAAGTAGCAGCGATGCTCAAAAGCATATTAAAGTTAAAAAATGAATTAGATGGAGAAACATTAGATGCAACAGATGCATTAGGTGCAGCGGTTTGTCATTATTTTCAAAATAATAAAACAAGCGGGCAAAAAAGCTATTCAGGATGGGGTGCTTTTTTAAAAGATAATCCGAGTAGGGTTAAATAGTTTTTTTGCTTCTCAAAAATTGACTTAAAGTTCAAATGCAATAAAGCATTTACTTATGAAGCAATCGCTATTTATTGCGTTCGGTTTTCTAAATTTGGCAAACTCGGTTTGGTGTTGTAATTTAGCCGTTTATTAATTAAAAGATTTAACCATGTTAAACATTGTTTTATTTGGACCTCCAGGCGCCGGAAAAGGCACTCAGTCAGAAAAATTAATTGAAAAATTTCAATTGATTCACCTTTCAACAGGTGATTTATTACGTTCAGAAATTGCGCAACAAACAGTTTTAGGCATGCAAGCTAAACTGTTGATGGATAAAGGTGAATTGGTTCCAGATGCAGTGGTAATAGGTATGATAAGAGCTAAGTTAGAGCATAATGAAAAAGCAAGTGGATTTATATTTGATGGCTTTCCGCGCACAGCAGCACAAGCAGAAGCTTTAGATAATTTATTATCAGAAAAAAACACTAACATTTCATGCATGTTGGCATTAGAGGTTGATAATGAAGAACTCACCAAAAGGTTACTATTAAGAGGCAAAGCATCGGGGCGTGCTGATGATCAAAATGAAGAAATTATTCGCAACCGCATTAAAGAATACAATAATAAAACAGCGCCTTTAAAGGACTTTTATAGTGCCCAAAATAAATTTCATGCTGTAAATGGCATTGGAAGCATTGACGAAATATTTGATGCGCTTTGCACTGAGATTAGTTCGGTGCATCAATACAATTAAAAATCATCACTACTCATTTTACTGCTTAATTACTTTTTGCAGTTTAGTTTTATCTTAAATACCAAATGTCAGAAACCAACTTTGTTGATTATGTAAAGATTATGTGCCGTTCAGGCAAAGGTGGCGCGGGTTCTGCTCATTTACACCGCAGTAAATTGACAGCAAAAGGTGGCCCCGATGGAGGTGATGGTGGTAGAGGCGGACATATCATTATTAGAGGGAATAAGCAACTTTGGACATTGCTTCATTTAAAATTTCGAAAACATGTGATTGCAGATGATGGCGGAGGTGGTGGAAGTTCACTTAAAACCGGCGCCTACGGAAATGATGAATACTTGGATGTACCGCTTGGCACTGTTGCTCGAGACGCAGAAACTGGCGAAGTTCATTTCGAAATTACCGAAGAAGGCGAAGAAAAAATTTTAGTGAAAGGCGGTCGTGGCGGTTTAGGAAACTTCCACTTTAAAAGTGCTACCTTTCAAACTCCACGCTTTGCACAGCCCGGTGAACCAGGAGAAGAGCTTTGGAAAATATTAGAATTAAAAGTGCTTGCAGATGTTGGCTTAGTTGGCTTTCCAAATGCAGGAAAATCAACTTTGTTGTCGAAAATATCAGCAGCAAAACCAGAAATTGGAAATTATCCTTTTACCACTTTAACACCCCAATTGGGCATTGTAAAATATCACGATTACCAATCGTTTGTGGTAGCCGATATCCCGGGAATTATTGAAGGTGCGCATGAAGGAAAAGGTTTAGGACACCGCTTCTTAAGACATATCGAACGCAACTCAGTGTTATTATTTTTAATTGCTGCCGATTGTGATGATATTAAAAAAGAATACGAAATATTACTCAATGAACTTGAGCAGTTTAATCCTGAATTACTAGATAAACAAAGGATTTTAGCTATTTCAAAATACGATTTAATTGATGAAGAATTAGAAGCAGATATTGCTACAAGATTGCCAGATATACCACATATTTTTATTTCATCGCATACGCAATATCAATTGAAAGAACTTAAGGATCTATTGTGGAATGCTTTAAATTAAATTAAGATGGCTGCTTTTGATGCTATTGTTGAAGCCGATCATCAGCTCTTTTTTTACCTGAATAGCCTTCATCAACCTTTGATGGATGAGCTGATGTTTTTAATTAGCAATCGCTATTTTTGGATTCCATTATACGCATGGATATTATATTTAATGTTCAAGAAGTATGGGTCAAGCACTTGGCTTATTTTATTGTGTGCAGTGGGATTAATTTTATTTAGCGATCAAACTACCAATGTTTTTAAAGCAATGGTGCAGCGTTACCGACCAACGCACAACCCTAGTTTTGGCGCACTAGTGCATACTGTAAATAATTATAAAGGTGGCACTTATGGTTTTTTCTCTGGTCATGCTGCCAATGCTTTTGCATTAACTATGTTTTCATTAAGCTTGTTAAAACCAACAACAAAATATTTGTATTTTATTTTGATTACTTATGCCTGTTTAACATCCTACAGCAGAATTTATTTGGGGGTGCATTACCCTATAGATATTATTGTTGGTGCCTTTTCTGGCCTAGGATTAGGCTTTCTTTTTAAAAATTTCACTAAGGTACTTTTAGAAAAATGGAACATACAAAATCAGTTGTAAGTAAGCATACATTAAAAACTTTTAGTTTTCTATTACTTTGTTTGAGCATAACTTTTAATGCTCATTCCCAAAAACCAAAATTGATTGTTGGTATTGTGGTAGATCAAATGCGTGTTGATTACCTTACACGTTATGAAAGTAAATTTGGGGAAGGAGGTTTTAAGAAGCTCATGAAAGGCGGATACTTTAATAAAAATACAAATTACAATTATGTACCAACCTATACAGGACCGGGGCATGCTGCTATCTTTACAGGAAGTGTACCTCGTGTAAATGGGATTATCGCAAACGATTGGTATGATAAAAAAACAGGCAAAAGTTTATATTGTACAGAAGATGAAACTGTAAATACTGTTGGTTCAACAAGTAAAGCAGGTAAAATGTCGCCAAAGCATTTGCTCACAACTACTATTGGTGATGAGTTGCGTTTGGCCACCAATATGCAAGCAAAAGTAATTGGCATTTCTCAAAAAGACAGGGCTTCAATATTGCCTGCAGGGCACATTGCCAATGCCGCTTATTGGTACGATGGCAGTAATGGCGCCTTTATTTCAAGCACATTTTACATGAAAGAATTGCCAACATGGGTTGCAGCGTTTAATGATAAAAAACTACCAGAAAAATATTTATCGCAAAACTGGACAACCCTTTTGCCTATTGCTTCTTACATTGAAAGTTTGAGTGATGACAATGCATTTGAAGGATTATTTAAAGGTGAGGACAAACCCATTTTTCCGCACAAATTAGCTGAGTTGAAAGAAAAAAATAAAGGATTAAATATGATTCGTGCTACACCTTTTGGAAATTCTTTAACAAAAGATTTTGCTATAGAAGCCATTAGCAATGAGCAATTGGGTGCTGATGCCATTACTGATTTTTTATGTGTAAGCTTTTCGAGTACTGATTATGTGGGGCATCAATATGGCATTAATGCGATTGAAACTGAAGATACCTATTTACGTTTAGATAAAGACTTGGAAGTTTTAATCGATTATCTTGAAAAAAATATTGGCAAAGATAATTTTCTGATATTCTTAACTGCAGATCATGGTGGAGCGCACAATGCGGCTTATTTACAATCCTTAAAAGTACCTGCAGGTTTCATCAATGAAAAAATGATTGAAGATTCAATAAAGGCGCATTTGAAACAATTGTATGGCGATACCTTAGTTTTATCCTATAGCAATCAGCAAATCTTTTTAAACCATACAACATTATCAAAAAACAAATTAAAATTGAAAGAAGTAACTATGGAAGCTGCGCGATACGCTCTAACTTTAGAAGGTGTTGCCAATGCTTATTCACTGTATGATGTAATATCAGCTTCGCAATCAAACGATGTGGCTTTAAGTAGAATTTTTATGGGGTATAATGATGTAAGAAGTGGCGATGTGATGCTTAACTATTTACCAGCTTATGTCGATTATATGAAAACAGGCACCACTCATGGAGCTGCTTATTCTTATGATACGCATGTGCCATTACTTTGGTATGGTTGGAAAATTAAGCAAGGTTCTTCATACGAACCGGTAAGCATATCAGATATTGCGCCAACTGTGGCCTCTTTTTTAGACATTTCATTTCCAAATGGATGTGTGGGCAAGCCTATTAGTGGGTTGGTTAAGTAATGGATGTTTAAAGCAGATTGCGCTATTGGCCCATTGGGATCAGCTAATTAATAGCGCCATTTCTTTTTGCATAATCAAAGCTTCTGCTGCAGCAAAATTAGCAAAGTCTTTGCCATTGCCAGCATAAATAATACTTCTAGAAGCATTCACCAATAATCCACAATCCTTGTTCATTCCATATTTTGCTACTTCTTGTAAACTGCCACCTTGCGCACCAACGCCAGGTACCAATAAAAAATGATCAGGTATAATTTTTCTAACCTCCGCCAACATAGCAGTTTTAGTAGCGCCAATTACAAACATTAAATTTTCTTTGGTTCCCCAACTGCTTACTTGTGCTAAAACTTCTTTATAAAGTTCAGGGCTTCCTTTTAACTGAAAATCAAAAGCACCTTGATTAGAAGTTAAACCTAATACAATGGCCCATTTATTTTCAAAAGTTAAAAATGGTTTTACCGAATCGCTGCCCATATATGGAGCAACGGTTACAGCATCTGCGCCAAGCTGATTAAAAAAAGCTTCGGCATACATGCTTGATGTATTGCCAATATCACCTCTTTTGGCATCGGCAATAATAAAATGTTTTGGATAATTTAATTTAATATATTGAATAGTTTCGTGCAATGTTTGCCAGCCTTGCACACCCATAGCTTCGTAAAAAGCGGTATTGGGTTTAAATGATACACAATAAGGTGCTGTGGCATCAATAATTGCCTTGTTAAAGGCTAAACAAGGGTTCTCTTCTTTTAAAAGATGTGTTGGTATTTTTTTGATATCGGTATCTAAACCAACGCATAAAAAAGATTTTTGCTGACGAATAAAGTGGCTGAGTTCAGTATATGTCATACGTTTTTATTAGCTATCGATTAAAGAACTTTCTTTTAATTTCTCCATATTTTCTGCCATTTGCAGCGCATGTATCATTTCTTCAATATTACCATCCATAAAGGTAGGTAAATTGTAATTGGTTAAACCAATTCTGTGATCGGTAATGCGGCTTTGAGGATAGTTGTAGGTTCTAATTTTAGCGCTTCTATCGCCAGTACTCACCATTGTTTTTCTCTTTTTAGAGATGGCATCTAAATGCTTATTCAGCTCAATTTCATATAATTTTGCTCTTAACATGGTAAGTGCACGTTCTTTGTTTTTTAACTGCGAACGGTCCACCTGACAAGTAATTACAATGCCTGAAGGCTTATGCGTTAACTGCACTTTGGTTTCTACTTTATTTACATTTTGCCCACCAGCACCGCTACTTCGTGAGGTTTGAAACTCTAAATCAGCTGGGTTTATTTCAACATCTACTTCATCAGCTTCGGGCAAAACAGCCACGCTTGCCGCAGATGTATGAACGCGACCTTGTGCCTCTGTGAGAGGTACACGCTGCACACGATGCACACCAGATTCATATTTTAAAATGCCATAAGCACCTTCTCCAATTATATTAAAAATTACTTCTTTATAGCCACCTGTGGTACCTTCGCTAAAATCATCGATTTGTATTTTGAAGCCTTTACTTTCGCAATAGCGTGTGTACATTCTAAATAAATCGCCAGCGAAAATACTTGCTTCATCGCCACCTGTACCGGCGCGTAATTCAATAATTGCATTTCTGTCATCTTCAGGATCTTTAGGCACCAACATCATACGCACCTCTTCTTCAATAGCCTCTTTGCGCGCATTGCTTTGCTCAAGTTCAGCACGTGCAAATTGTTTCATTTCATCATCAGATTCATTCATCAGCATGTCCTTTGCCGTTTCAATGTTTAAGATAACTGATTTGTATTCATGATATGCTTCAACTAATTGCCTAAGGTCTTTGTACTCTTTGTTCATTTGTTTGAACAAACGCATGTCGCCAATTATTTTTGGATCACCCAATCTTAATTCTATCTCTTCGTACCTTCTCTTAATTGAAGCTAGTTTATCTACTAAATCCATGTTTTTTTTACTTTTAGGAATGCAAAAGTAGCAAATTAGCGCAGGCCATCAACTAAAACAACTATTTTAAACTAAATGAGTTTGGCAAAAGGAGAAATCTAAAAATTGTTAGGTATTTTATATCAAACTATTATCTTTGATGCTTAAGTAGCTTTTATTCACTTAAATACATCCACCAATTATGAAAAAGTTTTACATCATTATTTTCTTTCAAACAGTGCTTTTTTACAATGCAAAAGCGCAAGTGGCTGCAATGCCATTCTCACCTAATTTAGAAACTTTTAGTGCTATAACAGGCACTGTAATTGATACGCCAAATGCTGATGATGTTAATTATCAAAACATCCCTATTGGATTTGATTTTAATTACGCTGGAAATAGTTTCGATACCATGGTGGTTTCTACAAATGGTTTTATAAGTTTTGACAATATTGTTTTATATAACTTTATTTTTTATGCACTTAATACAAATTACAATAATGTGATTTCACCCTTCAGCGCAGACCTAAAAAACAATCTTGGCAATGCTAGTTTATTATATACCACCATTGGTAGCGCACCAAACAGAAGCTGCATTATACAATGGCTTCATTATTCATACTATCCTAATCAAGGCGATATTAGTTTTCAGATATGGTTAAATGAATCAACAAATTGCATCAAATTTGTGTATGGAGCAAATACTTATGTTAATCCTCAAACTGTTCAAATTGGTTTAAAAGGTTCCACAAATTTAGATTTTATTGCCTTAGGTGATACGGCTTGTAGTTGGGAAAACGCGCAACCTTCTCAGGCAATTAACACAAATTTTCCTGTAAGCACTGCTTGTAATATGCCTTCAGGTTTTTCATTTAATTTTGGCATGTGCAATACTGAAAATCCATTTACTATCGGGTATTTGACAGGTAAAGTTTTTAATGATATTAATGGAAATGGGGTTCTTGATAATGCTGAACCTGGTATAGCCAATCATATTGTAAATATTATGCCAGGTAATTATTTTGTTTCCTCTAACAATAGCGGTGATTATGCTTTTTTCTTTATTGATTCAACCCTCACTTATCATATATCTGGAGCAGCAATAAATTATTGGACACAAACAAATTCACCCTTAGTAATTTCTTGCAATCCTTCCACACAAAGTTCTTCCAATTTAAATCTAGGTTATCAAGCAATAACAGGCATACATGAAGTTGAAATTAACTGCCCAAGCTGGACTGTTAGACCTGGAATTTTAGAGCCTTATAACATCAATTACCAAAACAATGGAACTGAAATAGAAAATGATACCATTACTTTTGTGATGGATTCACTTCTAAGTTTTGTGAGTGCTAATCCAACGCCTATCAGTGTTAATGGAAATACGATTCAATGGGCATACAGCAATCTAATGCCTGGTCAAACAGGAAGCATTAATTTGAATCTAATGCCTTCCTTAAATGCTGTGATGGGCGATACGGTTCATTCAATATTAAGTATTGCTCCATTGAATGATACCATTCCAAGCAACAATTTGGTGTATCTAAATCAATTGGTTACTAACTCTTTTGACCCTAACGATAAACTTGCTGAACCAAGCGGTATGATTGACGCTGGGACAGAAATCAATTACACCATTCGTTTTCAAAATACCGGCAATGCAGAGGCATATAATGTAGCTATTGTTGATACGATGGATCAAAATTTAGATTTAATGACTTTCCAATTTTTAGGGGCTTCGCATCCATGCGTATTTACTATGGAAGGATCAGGCATTGCCAACTTTACGTTTTATAACATCATGTTGCCAGATAGTGGCACCGACATGGCCGGAAGTAATGGCTATGTAAGTTATAAAGTAAAAACAAAAGCTAATTTAGTACCATTAACAATAATCAATAATACTGCAGCAATTTATTTTGATTTCAATCCTCCTATCATCACAAACACAACAGCCGATACCATTCAAATGCCAGTAATTACAGGTGAAAAGTATCAAATGAATGCCTATTTTATTAATGCCAAACCCAACCCAACAAACGACAATGTTGTATTTGCATTTTCAAGTGATGTAAGTGAAACGGCCCATCTTACAATTGCTACATTGGATGGTAAAATGGTTTTCTCAAAAAGCAATGTGAGCTCAAAAGATATCATCAACCTCTCTGAATTATGTGCTGGTGTTTACTTCTGCAACATTGCTTCAAAAAATTATTCAGGCAATATTAAGATAATCAAAAATTAAGTTTAAAACAAAAGCTACAAAGTAAACGGGAATCAAATTGGTTGGTTCCCGTTTCTTGTTTTATAAAATAAAAACTGCGGGATAATTGAATAATATTACTTTCGCAACCAAATGGGCAAGCTGCAACAAATAATCGATTACATTAGTTTTATTGGTCAATCCAATAACAGCCATGGCATTCACTCTCCGTTTGTTTTTAACTTGTATAATGAAGTGTTAAATTTAAAAAAGGACTATTACTTTTTTGGACCTATTGAATCATTAAGAGCAACTTATTTAAACAATCATCAAGATGTTGATATGATTGACTTAGGCGCTGGTTCTAGCCTAGGCAAAGCTGGCAAAAGGAGGCTTTCTAAAATAGCATCCACATCATTACAATCACCAAAAAATGCTGCTTTACTTTTTAGGCTGGTCGATTATTTTCAACCAAAAAACATCATAGAACTTGGTACCTCGCTTGGTATAACTACTTGCTACCTTGCTAAAGCAGTAAGAAATGCTAAAATTGTAACTATAGAAGGAAATCCTTCATTATCAGCAATTGCAGCTGAAGGATTTAAAAAGATGGGCATTTCAAACATTGTAAGCAAAACAGGCAGTTTTGAAAATCATTTTTTAGCTACTTTAAAAGATATGCAGCAAGCAGATTTTATTTTGTTTGATGGCAATCATCGCCTAAAACCCACCTTGCAATATTTTAATGAAGCGCTCCCTTTTGCACATGAAAATAGTGTATTTGTATTTGATGATATTTATTGGTCGGAAGAAATGAAAGCAGCTTGGCATGAAATTAAAAAACATTCACAAGTAACTATCACCATAGATTTATATGAAATGGGATTGGTGTTTTTTAGAACCGGGCAAAATAAGCAACACTTTAAACTAAGGGTTTAAAGATTATTTAAATGCTGATACAATATCAATAGCGTCCTAAACGATTAAAATAAGAAAGGGTAGTTTTTTAACTCAAAGTTTACCTTTGAGGTGCACAAAAAAATATCCCCTTTCTCATGGCAAATATAACTTTGTTTTCTCAAATCATATCAAAATTAGATCGTACAAAATTTT
>CAMBZU010000072.1 GCA_945872355.1 Chitinophaga pinensis | reverse complement strand
GCATCCGCTTTGGCCTTGGCATCAGCTTCTGCTTTTATACGCGCTTCTTCATCAGCTTTGGCTTTTCCTGCAGTCGCAATTTTTGCATTTGCTGTTGCATCATCTATTTTAGTTGTAAGCGCTATGTTGTAGGCAGTCACTGCATCGTCGAACTTTTTGGCATTAAGGGCATCATCACCTTTCTTAATGGCGGCATCAAACTCGGCTTTTTTCTTTGCATTTTCAGCTGCATTTTTAGCGTCTGCATCCGCTTTGGCTTTAGCATCAGCTTCGGCTTTCTTCTTGGCTTCTTCATCAGCTTTATCTTTCGTAGCAGCTGATATTTTTTCATTGGCTGTTTTATTGTCTATTTGAGTATCTAGGGCTATTGTATATGCTTTTACGGCATCGTCAAACTTTTTAAGTTTCATAGCGTCATCGCCTTTTTTAATAGCAGCCACAAACTCTGCTTTGCTTTTGGCTAATTTAGCTTCAGCCTCAGCCTCAGCTTTTAATTGGGCCTCAAGTTCTTCTTGCATTTGAAGGAGTCGCGATTGAATACTTTTGGTGTATTCTTCATCATAATCAAACTTTCTTAATGTTTGAACATAAAATACTTTGCCAATAGGTTCTTTAAGTAAACTTAGATCAAATCCTTTGAAAGCTTTGAAAATATTAACTTCCATGTACAAGGCAAAAGGTTGCATTCTCTCATCTTCATCAGAAGGTACATTTTTGGTGTCAAAAGTTATAATTTTAGTAATAAAACCACCAGCTTTGGTAATTTCTACTGTGTAATTTGCATTTGGATCGAGGGTGAATGAAAATTTACCATTTCCGGCTGTATAAACCAAATTAGTTTCCCCACCTGTTTTAATGATTTTTATAGAAGCGCCATCTAAGCTCTTTCCATTTTCTTCAACCTTGCCTGTAATATTTAACTTCCATTTTGGCTGAGCTACAACGATAGTAGTACCTAGACACAAGAAAAGGAAGAGGTTAAATAAAAAATTAAATATATAACTAGTGCTAAACGTAAATTTCATAACATATATTTGCCATCCAATCTGCTGAAATCGATTGGTTTTGGCTTTTAGTTGCAAATATGTAGAAAAATATCGAGTATAATCAAAGTAATTTTTGAAATTATGAATGTAAGTTATTGGGAAAAAAAGTCATTTTTTGGGTTACAAGATTTGATAGTTGTTGGTAGTGGCATTGTTGGATTAAGCGCTGCCATTCATTTTAAAACAAAATATCCCCAAAAAAAGGTACTGATTATAGAACGTGGAATAATTCCACAAGGAGCAAGTACAAAAAATGCGGGATTTGCTTGCATAGGCAGTGCTGGCGAGTTATTAAGTGATTTAGTGAACGATGATGAAACAACTGTATTTTCACTTGTTGAAAGAAGAAAAAGAGGATTAGATTTGCTCAGAGCAACACTTGGTGATAAGGCAATTTGTTACGAGCCTTTAGGAGGCTATGAATTATTTGAAAATGAAGATAAATATGCAAAAATTGCTCAAAAAATTGACTATTTGAACAAAAGTTTGTCTGAAATTACAGGAAATAAATCAACTTTCTCTTCAGCGGATAGTGAAATTAATGATTTTGGTTTTAAAGGCATTCAACATCTTATTAAAAATAATTGTGAAGGACAGATTGATACCGGAAAAATGATGCTTGCACTTGAAGCTTGCGCGCAGAAGCTTGGGGTTCAATTGTTGTATGGTTGCAGTATTAAGAATGTAATTCAAAATTCTAAAATTAGCGGTGTTGTGCTTGAAAACGGTATGTCAATTGAATCAAACAAAGTATTGGTTTGTACCAACGGTTTTGCTAAGGATTTACTACCCGAATTAGATGTTGTGCCAGCAAGGGCCCAAGTTTTGGTAACCTCACGCATTGAAAATTTAAAAATTAAAGGAAGTTTTCATTTTGATGAGGGCTATTATTATTTCAGAAATATAGATGATAGGATTTTATTTGGCGGTGGTCGTAACTTAGATTTTAAAGGAGAAAGAACCAATGAATTTGGCAATACACCCATTATTATGAATCGTTTGAAACAAATGTTGGATGAATTAATTTTACCAAATCAAAAGTACAGTATTGATCATGTTTGGAGCGGTATTATGGCTTTTGGTGAAAATAAAAATCCTATTGTAAAACAAGTTGAATCTAATATTTTTTGTGCTGTGCGTTTAGGTGGAATGGGTGTGGCAATTGGCTCTTTGGTTGGGCAAGAGGCGGTGGAGCTGATGTTGGACAATGTTTGATTTTATTGCCACAGATTCACAGATTAAAACTATTTACAATTATTACATTTATTAGTATCGTTTTTTGTTTTGATCAGCTTGTCAAAAACATACTTTTTACACAAATACCAGATCGCCGCAATAACTATTGCAGTTGTAATTATTTCTTGATAGTATTGTTTTAAAAATAACATGCTGCAAAATTAAGGTTTTTCATAACTTCGCGCCAAAATATTATTTCAAGAAATTTTATGTTAAAATTTGAACGTAAGAAACATCGCGATAGCTTATTGCTAGGATTGTATCAAGGCTTGTTAAAGCCGCGCATGATTGAAGAGAAAATGTTGTTGCTGCTGCGCCAGGGGAAAATTTCAAAATGGTTTTCGGGCATTGGTCAAGAGGCTATTTCGGTAGGTTTAACCATGGCTTTAGAAGAAGATGAATATATTTTACCGATGCATCGCAACTTAGGTGTTTTTACCTGTAGAAATATGGCTTTGAATAGGTTGTTTGCTCAATTTCAGGGCACCATGGGAGGTTTTTCGAAAGGTAGAGAAAGGTCTTTTCATTTTGGATCACAGGAACATAAAATTGTAGGTATGATTTCTCATTTGGGTCCACAGATGGGTGTTGCAGATGGGATAGCCTTAGGACATTTATTAAAGAAAGAAAATAAAATTACGGCCGTTTTCACAGGAGATGGAGGAGCTAGTCAAGGCGATTTTCATGAGAGTGTGAATGTGGCAGCCGTATGGAATTTGCCAGTGATCTTTGTGATTGAGAATAATGGTTATGGATTATCAACACCATCTAACCAACAATTTAAGTTTAAAAATTTTACAGATAAAGGTATAGGCTATGGGATGGAAGCCTACAAAGTAGATGGCAACAATATTTTGGAGGTGTATGATATGGTAAAAAAATTATCAGAAAGCATGCGCGAAAATCCTAGACCTATTATGTTGGAATGCATGACATTTAGAATGCGCGGACATGAAGAAGCATCGGGAACTAAATATGTACCTCAAGAATTGTTTGAAGAATGGGGTAAAAAAGATCCGCTAAAAAATTATGAAAGGTATTTGTTAGATGAGGCAGTATTGACAGAAGATCTTATAGAAAAGTATCGTGCAGAAATTAAGCATGAGATTGAAGATGGCTTAGATCAAGCCTTTGCAGAGCCAAAAATTGTTCCAAATACAGCCGAAGAATACAACGATTTATATGCGCCTTTTGAAAATGTGCCAGTAAAAATACAATCGGTTGGTTCAAAAAATAAACGACTGGTTGATGCTATTAGTGATGGGTTGAGAGAGAGTATGCAACGTCATCCAAATTTAGTTTTGATGGGACAAGATATTGCTGATTATGGAGGTGTATTTAAAGTTACAGAAGGATTTTTAGAAGCGTTTGGGGCAGAGCGTGTACGTAATACACCTTTGTGCGAAGCAGCCATTTTAGGCACAGCGCTTGGTTTATCAATCAAGGGAATGAAAGCCATGGTAGAGATGCAGTTTGCAGATTTTGTAACTGAAGGATTCAATCAAATTATCAATAATTTAGCTAAAATACATTGGCGTTGGGGCCAAAATGCAGATGTTGTTGTGCGTATGCCAACAGGTGCTGGAGTAGGGGCGGGGCCATTTCATTCGCAATCGAATGAGGCCTGGTTTTTTCATACACCAGGTTTAAAAGTGTTGTATCCAGCATTTCCTGCTGATGCAAAAGGTTTGTTGAATGCAGCTTTTAATGATCCAAATCCGATTATGTTTTTTGAGCATAAAGCACTTTATAGAAGTGTAACAGGCGATGTGCCTGATGATTACTATACCATAGAAATTGGCAAAGCAAATTTGGTAAAACAAGGTTCGCAAGTTTCAATTATAACTTATGGCTATGGTGTGCATTGGGCATTAGAAGTGTTGGCTGCACATCCTGAGATTTCTGCTGATTTGTTAGATTTAAGAACCTTGTTGCCTTTTGATAAGGAAGCTATTATCAGCACAGTGAAAAATACAGGAAAGGTAATTGTATTGCATGAAGATACTTTAATGGGTGGTATTGGCGCTGAGTTGGCATCTTTTATTAATGAAAATTGCTTTAATTATTTAGATGCACCTGTTGCCAGATGCGCTTCATTAGATACACCTGTGCCTTTCTCTATTGAATTGGAGCAAAATTTCTTGCCTAAAAATAGGTTTAAAGAAAAGTTGTTGGAGATGTGGGCATATTAATTTAAAGGAAAAGCAGCAGTGAATTTATCTTCAAAATTATTGTCGGATGCGGTGAATGAATTTTCCGGATTGCCTGGTATTGGTAAGAAAACCGCCTTGCGTTTGGTATTGCATTTATTGAAACAAGATGCAAGCAAGGTAAGTTCATTTGCAGATTCATTAACCAAGTTAAGACAAGAAGCAATTTATTGCAAGCAATGTTTTAATTTATCAGACAAAGAAGTATGCGATATTTGCGCAAGCAGCGCAAGAAATAAGGATCAGATATGTGTGGTGGCCGATTTGCGTGATATTATTGCAATAGAAAACACATCACAATACAATGGATTGTATCATGTGTTGGGTGGGATTATTTCGCCTATGGATGGTATTGGCCCTTCTGATTTGAATATTGAAAGTTTGGTTACACGCATTAAGGAAGAAGGAGCCAAAGAAATTATTTTGGCACTAAAAGGCAGCATGGAAGGCGATACTACTGCTTTTTATATTTACCGAAAGTTAAAAGATTTTGACTGCATGATCAGCATTATTGCGCGCGGTATTTCTATTGGAGATGAATTGGAGTATGCTGATGAAATTTCGCTGGGAAGGAGCATTATGCAAAGGACACCTTTTGAGAATACGTTGAAGGGATAGGTATTTACACTTAGTTTATTTGTACGTCATTGTGGCCTCGAGCCACAATCTTCCCATAGACATCGTTCTCATTATGGAAGATAGCGGATCAAGTCCGCTATGACGACTATTTATAGTGTTTTTTATAATTATACAGATTACACTTTCAATTTAGTCCAATTGCAGCATGTCCTTATTGTACTAATTTCAAGTAGTATCGCTATTAACCATTGCATATTTATTTTTTCAGTTAGACTAAAAAATAAATACAATTGGTATTACTTTCTTTTGTACGTCATTGTGGCCTCGAGCCGCAATCTTCCCATAGGCATGTTTCTCATCTTGGAAGATAGCGGATCAAGTCCGCTATGACGACAAGATTAAGAAATTTTACAATCATTTTTCCATAGGTGTAATTCGCGCACATAATTAATACCACAGCCCACAATTTTTATTTATTATTGTGTTCATTAAAATAAGCTTATGCGCAAACTACTTTTTTGTACTTTTTTATTATTTCAATTTCATTTTGTTATTGCACAAACAGAAGCACCAAAGAGCAGTGCCGAAATTTTGCAGGCTTTACATAAATTAAACACGATTGGTTCTGTATTATATATTGCAGCTCATCCTGATGATGAGAATACACGTTTGCTTTCATACATGAGTAAAGAACAAAAAGTAAGGACCGGTTATTTGAGTATTACGCGTGGTGATGGTGGTCAGAATTTGATAGGGAAAGAGCAAGGCGAAATGCTTGGTTTAATTAGAACACAAGAGCTTTTAGCAGCGCGCAGAACCGATGGTGCAGAACAATTTTTTACACGCGCTTTTGATTTTGGCTATTCGAAAACACCTGAAGAAACTTTTAATTTTTGGAATAGAGATAGCATATTAAGTGATATGGTTTGGGTGATTAGAAATTTTAAACCCGATATAATGATTTGTCGTTTTCCTACCACGGGTGAAGGTGGACATGGACATCACACCGCCAGCGCTATATTGGCTTTGCAAGCATTTGATGACGCATCAAATCCTCAAAAATTTGCTTGGCAATTAAAGCACACCTCTGTTTGGCAAGCGCGCAGTATTTTTTGGAATACATTTAATTTTGGTACCACCAATACAACTTCCGAAAATCAAATAAAATTTGATGTGGGTGTTTATAATCCTCTGTTAGGAAAAAGTTATGGTGAGATTGCGGCAGAGAGTAGAAGTTTTCATAAGAGTCAGGGTTTTGGTTCTGCTAAGCAGAGAGGACAATCATTAGAATACTTTAAATTGCTGAAAGGAGATTCTTGTAAAAATCATGTATTGGAAAATATCAATCTGACCTGGAGCAGAATGAAAGGCACAGTAGAAATTCAAAAAGCAATCGATGCTTCTATCAAACAATTTAATCATCAACATCCTGAAGAAATTTTGCCACAGTTGATTCAAGCGTATGGCTTGATAAAAGATTTTAAATCACAAGAAAGTACATTTCAACATTGGAAAAAAATTAAGTTGCAAGAAGTAGAACAATTAATTTTAGCTTGTTCGGGTTTGTGGATAGAATGCAGTGCAGATGATTATTCTGTGGTGCCCGGAGGTAATTTTTTATTGAAATGTGAAGTAGCTGCTCGTTCAAAATCAAACATTAAAATCAATACAATAAATTTCGAAAATCAAGATAGTGTGATGAATAAAAGTTTGGTGTATAACGAGAGTGTACAAATTAAACATCGATATACAGTTGCTGAAAATGCAGCTTATTCGAATCCATATTGGTTAAACAAAGCGCATTTATCGGGTGTGTTTGATATCGAAAATAAACTATTGATTGGTGCTTCAGAAAATGAAGCTGCTTTGCATGTGGCGCTTACAATTTTAATTAATGATTTTGAAATTACAATAATGAAACCTGTGATTTATAAATCAACAGATCCAGTGAAAGGCGAGATTTATAGACCTTTTGAAATATTACCTGCAGTAACCATTAACTTTAACGAAACAGTGTATGCGCTTACTGATGCCAATACTAAAAATATTGAAATAGTGCTTAAAGCCAATGCTGCAAATGTGAAAGGAACTTTAGAATTGAATGCAACAGGTTTTGAAATGAGCTATAACAGAGAAATTTCCATAGTAAAAAAAGGAGATGAGTTGATTATTCCAGTTACAATCAAACGCGCTGCAAATGCCAATACAGGAGTGCTTAAAGCTAAAGTGCTAGTGGACGGAAAAAGCTACAATAAAAGTATTAGAAGAATTAATTACGATCATATTCCTGCCCAATTTGTGTTGAGTAATGCAGAAACAAAAATTTTGAATATTAATATCAATAAAGGAGGAACAAATATTGGTTATATACCTGGTGCTGGTGATGATGTGCCGGCCTGTTTAAAGCAAATAGGCTATAACGTTACTGAGTTAAGCGATAAAATGATTGAGAATGATAAATTAAATATGTATGATGCCATTGTTACAGGTGTGCGCGCTTATAATACCAATGAACGTTTACAAATTTATCATCCCAAATTGATGGAGTATATAAAAAATGGAGGTAATTTGGTTGTTCAATACAATACCAATAACCGCATAGGCCCTGTGAAAGCCGTTATTGGGCCCTATCCTTTTACGATTTCAAGAGAGCGTGTTACAGATGAAAATGCTAAAATGAATTTGTTGGATGCAACGCATACTGTGTTTAATTTTCCAAATAAAATTGAAGACAAACATTTTGAAAATTGGGTGCAAGAAAGAGGTATTTATTTTGCTTCGGAGTTAGATAGTAATTATGTTTCATTAATAAGTGCGCATGATGGCAATGAACTTGATAACAAAGGAAGTTTAATAGTAGCAAAATATGGCAAAGGGAATTTTGTATACACTGGCTTGGCTTTCTTTAGGCAATTGCCTGCGGGAGTAGATGGCGCTTATGAGTTGTTTGTAAACTTATTAAGCATTCCAAAAAATTAATTTGATGAAAGGTTTAAAAAACTGGAATGTATTGTATGCTGTGGTGATTGGCTTTTTATTGCTTTTGATGTTGTTTTTTAAACTTATTACAAATCATTTTCAATGAGTTTAATTGATTGGATTGTATTATTGCTTACGCTTTTAGGCATTGCTGTATATGGCATTTACAAGAGCCGTGGTACAAAAAATATTGAAGGTTATTTGTTGGCCGATAGAAAATTACCATGGTATCATATAGGTTTTTCAGTGATGGCTACACAGGCAAGTGCCATTACATTTTTATCGGCGCCGGGGCAAGCTTTTAGCGATGGGATGCGCTTTGTGCAATTTTATTTTGGATTGCCCTTAGCCATGGTGGTGCTGTGTATAACCTTCATACCAGCTTTTCATAAATTAAATGTTTACACGGCTTATGAATATTTGGAGAAAAGATTTGACTTAAAAACACGGAGTTTAACCGCTTTTCTTTTTTTATTGCAGCGCGGGCTTTCAACAGGTATTACTATTTATGCGCCTGCTATAGTGTTGAGTACCATCTTAAAAATTGATATTACTTATACCACAGTTTTGATGGGTGGCATAGTTATTTTGTATACTATTTCTGGCGGCACAAAAGCGGTTTCATTTACACAGTTATTTCAAATGGCGGTTATTTTTTCGGGTTTGATTGTAGCGGCAATTATGGTGGTTTACAAATTGCCTTACGATGTTAGTTTCTCTGATTCATTGCATATTGCTGGTAGTTTAGGTAAAATGAATTTGATTGATACCACTTTTGATTGGAACAATCGTTATAATATTTGGTCGGGCATAATTGGTGGATTTTTTTTACAGCTCTCTTATTTTGGAACTGATCAATCGCAAGTGGGGCGCTACTTAACAGGTAGCTCAGTTACACAAAGTAGGTTAGGATTAATTATGAATGGTTTGGTTAAAATTCCCATGCAATTTTTTATTTTAATGATAGGTATTTTGGTATTTACTTTTTATCAATATCATGAACCACCTATTTTTTTTAATCCTGTTGAAACAAATAAAATAGAGCAAAGTGCCTTTAATAATGACTATCAAAAAATAAAAAAAGTTTACAGTGTTTTGCATCAACAAAAGTTAGCATCATTAAATAGCTTTGTGAAAGCTTTACATAGTGATGATCAAGTAAAAATAGCTAATGCAAAATCACAATTAAATACTGCAGAACAAAAATTACAAGCCTGTCGCAAAGGCGCTACAGATTTGATGTTGAAGCAAAATGCTAAAGCAGATGTGAATGATTCTAATTATGTGTTCTTAACTTTCGTGATGAACTTTTTACCTGTTGGGATGATAGGATTAATTATTGCCATCATCTTTTTAGCATCAATGGGTTCTACTGCAAGCGGCTTAAATTCATTGGCAGGAACATTTATTGTAGACTTTTACAAACGCATCATTAAGAAAGATAATCAAGAAATTAATTATTTAAAAGCATCTCGTTGGGCCACTTTTGTTTGGGGAGTGTTTTGTATAACAGTGGCTTTGTATGCCAGTAGATTAGGCAATTTGATTGAGGCAGTAAACATTTTAGGAAGCTTGTTTTACGGCACCATTTTAGGAATTTTCTTAGTCGCTTTTTATGTAAAACATGTACAATCGCAAGCAGTTTTTATTGCTGCATGTGTGGCTGAGGTATTTATTATTATTGCCTGGCAAATGGACCTCATGGCTTTTTTATGGTTGAATGTGTTGGGTTGTATTTTAGTGGTTGGCATTGCCATTGTTTTGCAGATGATTTTACCTCAAAAGAACGTTACAATTGAATAAACCTTATCAAATATCTTTGCTTACAAAACTGTTAAGCTTTTTGTTTCCGCAACGTATTGAAATTGCCGAAGGACATGGCGGCGAATATTTAGAAGTTATTGTGAATAATGGCAAGTTGATGTTGAATGCCAATCAATCAAACTATTCATTTGGTGGTTTGCATCTAATTTTTGAGCAATTATTTAATCAAATTGAGATTGACAAATATGATATTAAAAAAGTATTATTGTTGGGCTTAGGTGCAGGAAGTGTAGTTGACTTATTGATTAACAAACATGGAATAAAATGTGAGATTACAGGTGTTGAATTAGATGCAACTGTGATTGATTTTGCTAAAAAATATTTTGATATTGAGCAATATAAATCACTTAAAATTGTGCAAGCAGATGCCTTTGAATATGTGCAACAATGCAATGATAAATTTGATTTGATTGTGGTTGATTTATTTATTGGAGATACAGTTCCATCCGCCTTTGCAAGCGAACGATTTATTTCGAATTTGAAGAGATTGTCGAATGAAAAATGTTGTGTGGCCTATAATAAAATGACAGATGATCCAAAGCATAAAGAAGAATTAAAAATCTTATCGTTGCTATTTGATTCAGCCTTTACTGGTTGGAAATTATATACGATATATGCTTACGGCTATCAGAATAGCTTAATTTGCTTCAATAATTTGAAATTAAAGAAGCAAATAAATTTTTGGTAAGTTATTCGCTTATTTAACAAGAATTACTTTACAATTTTAAATCTTAGTTCTTGTCCATTGCTCAATATTTTAAGCAAGTATATTCCCTGGTCTAAATTATTTTTAAATTCAATTTTTCCATCTGTGCTGCCTGTTTGAATTAATTTCCCATTTAAATCAATGAGCAGGTATGGAAGGTTTTTGTTTACATTATTTAAGATGCTAATCTCGTTAGCTATGATAGGATTTGGATACACACTTAAATAATTTTTTGTAGCATTTAAACTGCTGGTTATAATTTGATTTTCTAATCTAAATACCACCATATCATTGCCACTGCCCTGACTACTTAAACCTACTCCAACTATTTTGCCGTCTTGTTGAATAGCTATATCATTTGCATCCTCGAAACCACCTGTATTGATAATTGCATTTCCCGATGTTCCAAAATTGGCATTAATTGTTCCATCTGCATTATACTCTGCTACAACCATATCACGTACTAGAAATGAAATTGTAGTAGAACCGCCAACAACAATTGTTGAATCTTGTAAAACCTGAATAGTAAGATACACCAGATCTGCATTCAAATTACCCATGGCTAAACCATTATTGCCAAAAGTTGCATTTGGAGTTCCATTGATGTCGGTTACATATATTCCGCCACTTGAGTTTACTTTACCCGCAATATATAATTGATTAAATCTTTCTTTAATATCGTAGGCAAATTCAAGCGATGTATTAGAAATATATCCATTAGTTCCAAAACTTGTATCGATATTTCCGTTATTAAGAATACCATAAATGATCATATTTTGAATAGAAGTTGTTCCTCCTTTACCAACTGCTCTATAATCGCCATTGCTTATTTGAACAATTGATTCAATATCCTCTGTGGCAAGTGATACAGGTAAAATTGAAATTCCTGCGGTGCCAAAGGTAGTATCTAAGGAACCATCGCTATTTAACCTTACTAATACAGCATTTTTGAAACTAAAACCTGGTGTGTTTGAATAACCAGCCAAAATAATTTTACCATCAGGTTGAATTACCAGAGATCTTGCATAGTCTTCACCTGTGTTTATTTCAATCCTTACGATGCCCTGATTTCCAAATGTGCTGTCTATACTGCCATCTGCATTAAGTCTTATGGCTAAGAAATCAGGATTGGCTGCAGTTATGCTTGCGGCTCCTACTAAAATAATTTTACCATCACTTTGAACTGCTATATCATAACAAAAATCAGAAAAGCCCCCGAAATCAAAAGTAAAACTTCCGCTTGTCCCAAAGTTTGAATCTGGTGTGCCATTAGGAAAAATCTTTTTAACACCAATATTGAGATTGCCGGCTGTACCTATACTTCCAGCAATTAATATAATTGAGTCTGAGTTAATCACTATGGCCTGGGCATTGTCATTTCCATTAATATTAATTAGATTATATCCAGTTGTGTTGAATGTTAAATCTAAAGTGCCGTTTACTTGTGCATTTACAAGCGTTGCTGATAGTATTAAAATATATAAAGATATTTTTTTCATAGTTGATATGTTGTTTGTCAAAAGTAAATAAAAAATAACCAGCACAAAATTTATCGATATAAAACTTGAATGTAGGTTAATTAAACCTTTTATTTCGGTGGCTTCAACCTGTTAAATAAACTTTATAAGTTTTATATTTTCATAGTTTTGCATCTTACAACTATTTTAAATGAAAAAAATTACTTTGATAAAACACTTATTTACTATAGCTTTTTTGATATTTAATTTTAGTATTAGATGTTTGGCACAAAATTGCATTGGCGGTGCAGATATAATACAAGGTAAAGTGGGAAACACTTATTTAAAATCGATGGGCGCAAATAGATTAGTAGTTGGCGGCACATACAATACCTCGTACAGTGCTAATAATATTATGGGTGGCGATACGGTTACCTCACGTGCTGGCGATTTGTTAACTATTTTTGCTGCTATTTTAGATTCAAATTTAAATATGGTGCGCATGTTTAATGTGATTGGTTTTAATGATTTAGGTGGCTCATTTTCTCAAACCAGAATTTATGATATGCATGCCGATGCTGCTGGCAATATTTATTTTTGTGGCGCTTATGCGCAAGATACTTTAGTGAGTTATTTTGGTGATACTATTTATAGCGATGGATATCAAGAAGCATTTATTATTAGATGTGATTCTATGGGCAACACAACGCTCTTAAAAAGTTGTGGAACCAGGCAATGGAACACGAATTATAAATTTGAAGATAAAGCTTTTGCCATAACAAGTGATACACAAGGTAATATTGATTTTACTGTATCGGGTGATGGTTATTACTTTACCATCAATGGTGATACAGTAAATAGCACCAGTACTTTCAACACTGTTGATTATGCTGATATTTATGTAATTAGTTTACATCCTGATGGAAGTACACGTTGGTTGAAAAATTTTGGAACTCCTGGTAAAGATGATGTAGCTTATGATATCGCAGTTAATGCAAGTGGTGAAATTGCTTTAACAGGTGCAGTCAGTGGAAGTAATTCAGTATTTCATTTTGGTTCATATACGCATACCTATGTTTACAGTCAATATGGTATTCAGGGTTTTATTGGAAAATTAGATTCTTTGGGTGTTGCACAATGGTTATCGCCAATAGAAGTGTATTACCCAAGTGGTCCAGATATTGGAGCCTATTGCGCAGCTATTGATGATGATGGTTATGTTTATGGAAGTGGCTACTTTGATGCATGGGCTGTATTTAATGGAGATACTATTCAAACAAGTTATTACTCGAGCAACTACTTTTCGAAATACAATTTAAACGGACAAACTATGTTTGTAAAGTTGGGCAACATAGATACTTTTTATCCTTATCCAATTTTTATGGAAGTAAGAAATGGGAAGGCTTTTATAACAGGACAGAGTTTTACTAATCAATTACAATTTGGTCCTTTTGGGCAATGTTGTTCCGTAAAATCTTATGCTGTAATGTATGATACGCAAGGCCAAGTTTTATGGATGCGCGGGGCAAAAAATAACAGTGGGGCCGATATGGATTTGCAAATGGGAACTATAAATGAAAATGGAACAGCCTATGTGGCGGGCATTACAACAGGTGGCGAAATTTCGCCACTAATAATAAATTCAAATTTAGGAATTGGCTTTGTTGTTAAGTTTGGAGGCGTTGCCAACAGTGGTGTTACATTAAACATTACAAATACTGGAAATGATACAATTACTTGTGGGTATAGCACTTATTTGCAAAGAACAATTTTTCCTTCAACAGCAACAATGACTTGGTGGGCTGATAATGATACTATTCCAAATCCTAATACCACTACTAATTTTAATGCCACCCCAAAATTTAATACCCTTTATGTGGCTACGGCATTGTATAATGGTTGTACAATTAACGATAGTGTGATGGTTTATGTAAACCCTTTGCCAGTTTTTGCTGGTGCTGATACGGTTGTTTGTGAAGGGAATTCCATGATGCTGCAAGGGAATACTATTTTTGGTGCAAGCTACTTATGGTTACCTGCTTCTGCTGTAGATACTAACACTAGTGCATCAACTAATTTTATTGCCAATCAAACTACCCAGTTGTATTATAAAGTTTCAAGAGCTGGCTGCAGCAATACCGACACTTTAAACTTAGAAGTGCAAGGTGCTCCTCAGGCTGCTTTTACTGCAAATTTTAATTTGTTAAGTTTAAATGTAGATTTTGTGAATACTTCGCTTGATTATGATAGTTTACTTTGGGACTTTGGCGATGGCCTTATGGATACCGCTGCAAATCCTACACACAGCTATCTTCAAAATGGATTTTATAACGCTTGCTTATATGTTTATAATGCTTGTGGATTGGATACCCTATGCCAAAATGTAGATTTAACCATTGTGGGTTTGCCTGATTTAAAAAATAAATTAATGAGTATGCGCGTTGCCAATGGATTTGTAATTGCTCAAGGTAAATTAATTAATGATTACATCTTGTATGATATTACTGGTAAGCAAATTCAACACGCCACAAACAATGCCAATACACTTGATATAAATTTATCTGAAAACACTAGAGGTTGCTACCTGCTCCAATTAAACAGTGGCGGTGAAAAGCAGGTGCTGAAATTAATCTGGTAAAGTTTTATTCAAACAATTTATTTTATGAGCGCAGAAAAAGAATACATAAGTGTAATTGCACGCGAAGTAAATATTTCTTTAAAACAAGTTGAGGTTACTATTAATTTGTTTGATGAAGGATGCACCACTCCTTTTATTGCACGGTATAGAAAAGAGGCTACAGGTGCTTTAGATGAAGTGCAAGTAGAAGCAATTCGCTTGCTTAAAATTAAACTTACAGCGCTTATCAAGCGTAAATCGGCTATCCTAAAAGTAATTGAAGAGCAAGGACAGTTGAGTGATCTTTTGTATCAAAAAATAAATGATTGTTGGGATATTAATTTATTAGAAGATATTTATTTACCTTATAAACCTAAGCGTAAAACTAAAGCCAGCGTGGCGCGCGAAAAAGGCTTAGAGCCATTGGCTTTATGGCTAATGAAAGAAACCAATTTTGATGTAATTAATGAAGCCAGGCGCTATTTAAAAAATGGCGTGCTAACTGTTGAGGAGGCATTGCAAGGCGCTCGTGATATTGTAGCTGATATTATAAATGAAGATATAAATGCAAGAACCTTATTAAGAAATCAGTTTCAAAAGTTTGCTTTGGTTTTTACAAAAGTGGCTAAGGCTAAAGAAATTGAAGGCAGTAAATATCGCGATTATTTTAATTTTCAGGAGTCACTTACAAGGATTCCTTCACATCGCTTACTGGCAGTTTTTAGAGGCGAAGAGGAGGGGTTTTTAAAGTTGAATATTGAACCTGATGAAGAAATAGCAATTCAAAAATTAAGCTATCAATTTAAGAAAAGGCATAGCCCAAGCAGCACTCATTTAGATTTGGCCATTAAAGATGCGTATAAAAGATTATTGGCGCCAGCCATGGAAAATGAATGTAGGCACCTGGCCAAAGCTGATCAAGAAGCGATTAAGGTTTTTGCAAATAATTTGAGACAATTACTTTTAGCTGCACCGCTAGGCAGCAAACGTATTTTGGCCATCGATCCTGGTTTTAAATCGGGATGTAAGTTGGTTTGTTTAAATGAAGAAGGTGCTTTATTGGCCGATGAAATTATTTACCCACACGAACCACAAAGAGCCACCATTCAAGCGCAGCAGCGTGTTTTGCACTTGGTTAATCAATTTAAAGTTGAAGCTATTGCCATTGGAAATGGCACTGCAGGAAGAGAAACAGAAGATTTTATTAATACGATTTCTTTCGAAAAACCCCTGGTGGTTTATATGATTAATGAAAATGGTGCCTCCATTTATTCTGCATCTGCTATTGCGCGTGAAGAATTTCCTGATAAAGATTTAACAGTTAGAGGTGCTGTAAGTATTGGCAGAAGGTTGGCCGATCCTTTAGCAGAGCTGGTTAAGATTGATGCCAAGTCAATAGGTGTGGGGCAATATCAGCACGATGTGGATCAACAAAAATTAAAAGATAGCTTAGATACAGTAGTGCAAAGTTGTGTGAATTTAGTAGGTGTAAATTTAAATACAGCCAGTAAAAGTTTACTCACTTATGTAGCTGGATTGAACGAGCAAACAGCTCAAAATATTATCAATTATAGAAATGAAAATGGTGCTTTTGTTTCGAGAAATGAATTAAAAAAAGTACCACGTTTAGGTGCTAAAACCTATGAACAATGTGCCGCTTTTTTAAGGATTACGGGTGCTAAAAATATATTGGATAGCACTGCTGTGCATCCTGAAAGTTATGGTGTAGTAGAAAAAATGGCTAAAGCAAATGCCTGTACAATAAACGATTTGGTAGCCCAAGAAAATATTCGTAAACAAATAAAGGCCGAAAGTTTTGTGGATAGCAATATAGGTTTATTTACCATCCAAGATATTTTAAAAGAGTTGGATAAGCCAGGCCCTGATCCTCGTGAGCAAATAAAAGCCTTTAAGTTTGCCGAAGTAAAAAAGCCTGAAGAGTTATATATTGGCATGGTGTTGCCTGGTTTAGTAACCAACATTACTAAGTTTGGGTGTTTTGTTGATATTGGTGTAAAACAAGATGGTTTAGTGCATGTGTCGCAAATGGCCGATAGCTATATTACTGATCCAAATACTGTTGTAAAATTGCAACAGCAAGTAATGGTAAAGGTGGTAGAATTAGACTTGGAGCGTAAAAGAATTGCATTGAGTATGAAATTATAAATTTTTAGTTTTACTCCGTAAATAAATTTAATATGATTCCTGTTCATGTGCTTCATAAAGAAGAAATAAAAGATATTAAGGTTGTTGAATTACCATTGTTAAAACAACTGCCATTGTCCGAAGCGCACCGTCATCAGTTTTACGAATGTTTTGTTTT
>CAMBZU010000071.1 GCA_945872355.1 Chitinophaga pinensis | reverse complement strand
AACCATTGCATATTTATTTTTTTAGTTGGCCTAAAAAATAAATGCAATTGGTATAATGTTCCTCAACAAAATTTCCGCGTAAAAGCAAAGCTTTGCTTCGTGTTTTTTAATTGTTAGAGCTTTGCTCGGCTTCAAAGTGCAGCAAGTTTAACTTCGAAATTTGGATTTACGCTGCTCAATCTCAACCTTAATGTAAAAGCGAAGCTGTGCTTCGTGTTTTTTAATTGTTAGAGCTTCGCTCGGCTTCAAAGTGCAGCAAGTTTAACTTCGAAATTTGGATTTGCGCTGCTCAACCTCCATTCATGTGCTTCATTCACAAAACCTGCTACTACAGGATTGTTATGAATATAATTTACCTTTTGTGCTATCATTTCATTACTGTATAAATAAAATGGATGATTATCATGTTTCCAAAATTGATGCTCATTGTTTTTACTTTTTTTACCGAAATAATTAAATTGATGTAAAAATAACTCTTTTCTACTTTCTTGTGGGTTTTCTTTAATGGCAGCCATCAGCGCTTTGGCTGTGTGAGATTTAAACGAACGCAAAATATTACTCAAGCTTCCATCGTAAGAATCAGCAATAAAGTGAACATGATTTGGCATCAAACAAAAGCAATAAATGTTTAATCCTTTTTTTTCTTGACAGAACTTAATACTATCAATAAAAATATCTTGGTAAGTCCTTCTGGTAAAAACATCTAACCAGCCAACAACAGCAAAAGTAACAAAGTATAAGCCATCTTCATGTATTTTATAGCTTTCAGACATCTCTTAAAATTTGGTATTCAAAATTAGCATTCAAACCATATCCACGCAAGTAAAACTTGCTAAATTAAAGGAAAACGAAGCAGAGCTTCGCTTTTACCTCGGCATTTAAAATTAACATCTAAGTAAACGCGAAGCTGTGCTTCTTGGTTAGCGCTTTGCTCGGCTTGAAAGTGCAGTAAGTTTAATTTCGAAATTTGGATTTGCGCTGCTCAATCTCAACCTGCTGAAATATTGACTTGCGGTATTCACAATTAACATCCAAACCATATCCACGCAAGTAAAACTTGCTAAATTAAAGGAAAACGAAGCAGAGCTTCGCTTTTACCTAGGGTATTCAAAATTAACATCCAAACTATATCCACGCAAGTAAAACTTGCTAAATTAAATAAACACGAAGCACAGCTTCGCTTTTACCTCGCCAATGCCAGAATGGAGTTTGATGTTTACCAATAAAAAATCCCATAAACTTTTTATTATCTAAAAGTTTATGGGATTTTTTAAATGTGTATGCTTTCTATTTCTCTAAAATCACCTTTTGTGAACTAACACCTGCATCTGTGTTTAACACAACTTGATAAATGCCCGCACTATATTTACTCATGTCAATTTCAAATGTTTCTGCAATTTTATTGCTTATCTGTTCTTGATGAACAATATTGCCCATAACATCTATAATTGATAAAATACCATTTGATCGTTTTGGTAAATCGAGTGTAACATAAAGTAAATGATCTGTTGGATTAGGGAAAGCGCGCAATTGCTGATTCTTTTCAAAAATATATTCTTGCAATTGGCTATTTAATCCAACAGTAAATTGCTGGTAAATCTCACCTCCAAAATCAGTTCCAAATGATTTTAGCGTGCTTCCATTCATATTATTGAATCTAGCATAGCCACTGCCTTGTGCTGTATTTGCCCAAAATGATAGGCCATCTTCACCGCTGTCTAATAACCTAAATTCATAACAACCTTGTGCCAACGACACAGTATCTTTATAAATAGTGTTGGCTACCAAACTGTTTCTTGTAAAAATAGTATTTCCAGCTGCATCTTTTAATGAATACTCGGTTTCCCAGGGTCTAGCATTTGTTTTACAGGTTACAATAAAATTAGCGGGTAAAACAGAAGGATAATTATATTTACTAATCCTGCTATTGTTAGGTGCATATTCATCAGCAAGGCCATTTGGATTACTTAACGTAACTGTAAAATAAGTTGCTCCCTGTGCCCAATTTAAATCGCCTAAAGTAACTTCAGCTATTTCTTCAAATTTTAAATTTCCTGTCCAGTTAAACACTGAAGGTATTGCTCCATTCATACCATAAGTAATGGTTAAAGATGTAAGGTTATTTGAACCATTGTTTTTAATTCTGATAATTGGGTGTGTACAAATAGTATTGAAGCGCTGATACATTTGATCATTGCTCGGAGAAAGTATTGTTTCTAAAGATGCATCATTGGTAAAATTGGGTGCTCCATAAGTCACAATTTGATCTTCAATTTGATAATAATGCCAACCGCCTGTTGCAGAGTATGGTTGTACATCATGATCTAAAACTGCAGCACTACCTGGAGTAATAAAAGGTGTTAATTCAAAATCATAGGTCCAAACCTCTGCGCCCGGGCACCAGTTAGAACGGTCGTAAACCCAAGTGCCACCTTGCGGGTAAAGTGGATTTACATCACAATTATCTCTCCATACAAGTTTAGAAAATTGTTGTGTTCCATTTACTTTAAAGTAATGATTCTTTGGGCAAAATTCTGCACAGTTTTCTGGTGTATCCATACCATGCCCTGTGATTCTACTTTTCCAGCGAGCTGTTACCGCATTGGCAGGAATATTAACTGTAACAGGCAACAAATAATTATCAATAGGATCGTTAGCATTTCCAAAATTATAACCACCAGAATAAATATTTTGAATACTAATAATATCTCTTGAAGGGGTTCCTTTTATAATTTCGAATTTCATATCTAATAATTCTTGCCAATTGCCTGCAGAAATATGCACACTGTCACTAAGCAGTGTTCTGTAATCGCTTACATCAAAGGTCCATGTCCAACCTGTGCCTAGGCTTAAACCATTCCCATAAGGTGTGATGTAACGCGCAAGCTCATATCTTTTAACTTGAGGAAAATAAGAATAATAATTAAAGGTGCCATTAACTAGTGAATCGCCTAACATTGATAATGTGGAATCAATGGCTAAACCGTTTGCATCAAAAATATAATTGTAATAGTGCATTGGCCAAACCCAAGCAGTATCAGTGGCAACAGTAGGTTGGCCATTATTAGCGTAAGTTAAAATTTGAACTGGATCAGCTAAAACCGAATCAATAACCAACATAGAATCAAGTTGGCTTGTAAATACACCTTGCACTAAAGTAATGTTTGGTTTATTTGAGTCAACCATAAAATTTATATTTAAATCTGCAGCTAACTTCAATGGGTTATTTGTATTTTGAAAGAAAGCTGAATTGTGATTTCCCGGCGCATAATCAGTTGCTGTTCCGTTACCTTCATTAAAGTGATAGTATAAACTTAAATTATTATACAAAGGGTTTGCATTATCAATATGTTGAAACATGATGCTTTGAATTTCTGTTTCATTTAGTTCTTTATTAAATACTGCAAAGTCGTCCATTTTTCCTGCATAAGAATTGCTTGAATTTGAAACCCCTCTTCCAATTTTAAATTCATGTATATTATTCATTGGCTTAGTTTTACCAGTGCCAGAGTGCCAAAGCACACCATTCAAATATATTTTCATGGCGCCTGTGTTTGAATTTTTTACAAAAGCCCAATGATTCCACATGCCTTCAATTTCATTGCTTGTAGCTACTTTATTAATTCTATCATAACTGGTTCCAGAAAAACCTGCATCCCAATAAACATTGCTATCTGACCATGGTGTATGACTATTTAAAATTCTATTTCCTGCAGCATCAATAGCTTCAAAACAACTTCCGTTACTTGGCTGAATAGCCGAATTTCCGTAAGCCCAAAAACTTACTGTAATTAAGGAGTCGATAGCAGCTAAGCTATTGTTTAAAGGAACATTTACAAAGCCAAAATCATTTGGCTCCATATATCTATCATTTTGACTGCTATATATGCTTTGAATACCAGTTGCAGCGCTAGAAGCTAAGACTTGATTTGTACCATCAAACAAATTATCAAAAGTAATGTCTATTAAAATATTGGAAGTACCATCCCAATTAAAAGGACTTGTAAATGCTATGGAATTATTACCGTTTGTTAATTGAGTATTTGCATTGTAAACGGTTGTAAATCCTGTATTTTGAATGGCATTCACAGCTAAATTATTATTGACGGTAGAAGCAAACTTAAGTGTAAAATGGCGCAAAGAATTTGCTGCAGTAAGCACCTCTAATTGCATTCCTGTGATGTTGCCGGCAGTTATACCTGCAGCAATTAGTTCAGCGGCTGTCCATAAATGTTGGCTCCTAGCCGCAGCATTTGAGCTATGTATGGCAGTTTGATTTTGAAAATTTTGAGTACCAATAGTTCCTGTATTTATACTGGTTGTATCGGTGTAATTTATACCGTATTGCCAATTTGAACTATAGTTATAGGCTTGTTGGTTTGTATAAGCAAAATTTGTAAGCGCCTGACCGTTCACTGTAAAATTGTTTTGCGTTTGCACCGCTGAGTCAGTGAGACCTGTGTGATCATACAAATAAGTGTAAGTTAAATAGTCCCATTCTCCACAAGCTGGGCTTTGCGCAGGATTACATTTGAGGGTATATTTCATTAATATTTTTTCAACACCCACTGTGTCTGAAGGAAATACAAACCATGCGTCTTGCGGCGACCCAAAGGTAAAAGTTTGCACTGTAATTGTATCTCCTGCTTGTGCTTTAACATCTGATAAATATCCTATTATGCATAGGCTAAGCGCAATTAATTTGGTAAATTTATTCATAAGCTATTTGGGTTAATTTATTTTTAAAAGGATAAATAATAATCTTTGGTTAGTTCTTTATATTCTTTGCTGTAACAATGTCTTTCTTCTTGTTCTATAACAAGTGTTTCTTCAATAAGTTCTTTATTTGTAAACTCAAATTGAAGAAGTTGTCTTTTCTCATCTTTATATTGGGTGGTTTTTACATGTGTAATTTTGGTAAGAAATAAGTGTTGTGCTATTGCCAAAGCTATAAATTTTATACTTTCTTTAGTGGGCAAAATAATACAAATCCTTCCATTAGGTTTTAATAGTTTAACAGCACAATTTACTAAATCATTAAAGGGGAGTTGATCTGTATGTCTTGCTTGATTTCTTGCTTCTTCAGCTGATTTGTATGCATCAATAAAGAAAGGAGGATTACTTACAATCAAATCGAATTTTTCATTGTGATTACAGCAGTAATTTTGTAGCGATTCATTATAAACCTTTATTTTTTGGGGCCAAGGCGAGTTTTTTATATTCTCTCTTGATTGCTCGCAAGCCTTAACATCAATATCTAAAGCAACAATATCTGAATCGCTTTTTTGCGCCAACATAATTGCTATAACCCCTGTGCCTGTGCCAATATCCAAAATATTTTGAGCCTCATTAATTTGCACCCAAGCGCCTAATAAAACAGCATCGGTGCCTACTTTCATAGCGCACTTCGATTGATTTATAGAAAATTGCTTAAACTCAAACTTATCAGCAGACATATTACGTCTTTCAAATTTTAAAGGGTAATGATAAGAAATTAGCGTTAAAAAAGAAAAAATGAGGGCTATTTTTTTAAAAATAGCTAAAGGTTTAAAAAAATGCATCCATCTCCTTTAACCTTATGATTTTATGTTTAAAAAGAACCTTATGAAATAAAAGCCCAAGTTTAAGAGATTACAAATTTTTTAGTCCAATTGCTTATGATAGCTAGTTCAATGTCAAAACCGCTTTAGTTAAATTCACCAGCGTTGGTATTTCTGCAAGAGGCGATTCTTGAATTTATTTTTGCAAAAAAAAAGACAGGTGAATAGGCTTTAGATTTAAAAATTGGAGGAAATTTTAAATTCAATAGTAACACCTTGAATATTGGTTTTGGTAATGAAAGGTAGAAATTGATTATTATATCTTATTTTTTGCTAACATTGTATTAAATTAATGCGTATTCATAAAAATAATACTTTGCACCATGATAGAAAAATTAACTACCACTAAACGATTCATTTTATTTTGTTTAATTGCTTATTTGAGCCTTCATTTAAAACAAGCCCATGCGCAAACTTGTCAAGCTAGTTTTAACTACAATGTTAGTGCAAATGGTGTTGTGTTCTTTTACAGCACTTCCTCTTCCACAGATTCAATTACCAACTATTATTGGGATTTTGGAAATAATCAAACTGCAGCAAATGCAAATCCGGTTTTTACATTTCCCAATGCTGGCGTTTATAATGTTTGTTTATTTATAGCTACTCAAAATCAAACTTGTTTGGATTCTGTTTGTCAGCAAATTACAATTAACAATTGTAACATGTCGGCTGGAATCAATTCAGATTCGCTGGCAGGAACGATGACAGCTACAATCAATGGTGGAAGTCAACCTTATACGTATCAATGGAGTAACGGGTCAACACAACAAGTAATAAACCCTACATCAGTTGGCAATTATTGTGTAACTGTTTATGATGCTTTAGGATGCAGTTCAACTTCATGCTATTATTGGTCTGGAAATTATTGCAATATTGGATATACTTACACTTCACCCACTCCAGGAACAGTGAATTTTTATACTGCAGGAACCAATGGCATGCCAGTTACTTGGGATTTTGGCGATGGAACAACACCAATTACAACAGCCGCTTCTTTTTTTGCACACTCCTTCACACAAAGTGGTACTTACATGGTTTGTATTTCAATGCCTAATTGTGTGCCTTATTGTTCTTATGTTGTAGTAAATGCTTCATTGCCTTGCTCAGGTGTAACAGTTGATATTGTATCAGTACAAAACAATACATCTTTAGTAGCCGAAGTGTTTAATGCCAATTTACCAGTTACTTATCAATGGACCTCTGGTGACACAAGTCAGTGGATACAAACCAATGGTTTAAGCACCTTTTGTGTAACGATTACCGATGCTTTAGGTTGCACTGCTACTGACTGTATTAGTGTAAATCCTAATTGCAATATGACAGTTGCTTTAGATACACTTACTAATCTTGGAGGAATTACTCCAACTGTTACAAATGGGGTAGGGCCTTATACTTATTTATGGAGTAACAATTCAACACAGTATGTCCTTTATCCTTCACAAGCAGGAAACTACTGTGTTGTAATTACTGATGCTATGGGATGCAGCGCCACCGCTTGTGCATGGTCTAATGGAAATCCGAATTGTAACTACGGCTATACTTATAACACGCCAAATCAAGGTGTAGTTACTTTTTATTCTGCTGGTGCAAATAATCAACCTATCACTTGGGATTTTGGTGATGGTTCTCCAATAATAACAAGTGCAGCGCCACAAGCCACGCATACTTTTTTAAATAGTGGTACTTATAATGTGTGCATGACAGTTGGCAATTGTGCACCATTTTGCAGCTTAGTTGTCTTTAACATATTAAATCCATGTGCAAATTTTACTGCACAAGTTTTATCATATCAAAACAACACCTACTTAGGAGCCATTGCGTATGGCGGCACCGGCGCCTATTCATATCAATGGTCAACTGGACAAACTACCCAAGGAATTGCGGTTACATCCAATACAACGTATTGTGTTACTGTTACTGATTCTATTGGCTGCACTGCTAACGATTGCATTGTGATTAATCCAAATTGCAACTTAAATGTAAGCCTTGTTAATGATTCTTTGGTAGGAACAATGACAGCTTTTGTAACTAACGGATTAGCTCCATTTACCTACCTTTGGAGCAATGGTTCTAATCAAACAGTGATAGCACCAACTGCAGTTGGGAATTACTGTGTAACTGTAACTGATGCCTTAGGATGCAGTACTTCAAATTGTAGTTATTGGTATGGCATAAATTGTAATTTCGGATTTACTTATACCTATCAACTGCCAGGGCAAGTAATATTTGTTACTGCTGGTATCAATGGACAAACTATAACTTGGAATTTTGGCGATGGTACAGCACCATTCACTTCTACTGCTACTCAAGTAATGCATCCTTATGCTATTGGGGGCTCTTATTTAGTAAGCATGAGCATTCCAGGTTGTAACCCTGTTTATGTGAATGTTTATGTAAATATACCAGGAAGTTCACAAATATGTGGTAACGTATTTTTTGATAATAATAACAACAGTGTAATCGACCTTGGTGATAATGGTATAGATAGTACCTACGTTTATCTTTGGGGTACAAATGCAAACCAATCTGCGCTCACAGATGCGCAAGGTAATTACACATTTGGGAACTTAAATCCGGGTACTTATTATATTCAATTCTGTACTTATAATTTATCCAACTCACAAGGAGTGGCCATTACAGTGCCAGCGGTTGACACAGCAATGTGTGCAACCTATACTGTAATTATTGGAGCAAACGATACTGTTTGCGGCAATAATTTTGGCGTTTACAATAACGCATCTGAAATAGCTGGAACAGTATTTTTAGATGCCAATAACAATGGTGTGATGGACCCTAACGAATCGGGCTTAGCTTATCAATTGGTGCAAATCGGTAATAATTATACCTATTCTGATTGGTATGGAAACTACAGTATTTGGTTAACACCAGGTAATTATACAGTTAGCTTTACTGCAACTGGAAACTATCTATCAGGAACTGTTACAACGCCATCTTCTTATCAAATAAACATCACTGCCCCGGGCAATTTGTATAGTAACAATAACTTTGGCATTTATATGCCTCCTGGAATGAATGATTTAAGTGTGGTAATTACGCCACATACCACAGTTACTCCTGGTTTTCCCGCTTGGTATGATATCAATGTTTGTAATTATGGTGCAACTGCAACAGGTGCTACTGTTACGATGATTTACGATCCTGCAATTAGTCCAAACTATCAAACCCCGGCAGGAATAGTTAACGCTGCAACCAATACCATTATATGGAATATTGCAAATATTAATCCGAACTCTTGTATTAATATTTGGACAAATTTTATTGCACTTACAGGGATACAACTTGGTGCTGGAACCATAGAATTTGTGATGGTTACACCAATAAGTGGTATAGATAACAATCAATCAAATAATACGGATTCAGTGCATCAAACTGTTGTTGGGTCATGGGATCCTAATAACAAATTAGTAGTAAGAACAAATAATCCAATTGACGCAGCAACACAATATGTAACATCATCTAATGCAAATCAAGAAATTACTTACACTATTAATTTTCAAAATACAGGAAATGCCCCTGCACACAACGTTGTTGTGATAGATGAGTTAGCTCCTGAACTCGATCTGAATAGTTATCAATTGATAAGCTCAAGTCATAATTGCGATGTAAACAGAATTGGAAATACTGTGACTTATCGTTTCATGAATATTATGTTACCTGATTCTTTGAATGACGAACCTAATTCACATGGATTTATTAATTTTAAAGTGAATGCAAACAATGGTTTACTAATGGGTACTCAAATTATAGATTTTGCCAATATCTATTTTGATTTTAATGATCCAGTTTTGACTAACGATGCGGTTGTAACCTTAATTGATGTTACAGGAATTGCTTATCAAATAAGTTCTTCAGTAGTGATTTATCCAAATCCTGCAAAAGAAAATTTCAATGTCATGTTCAACAGCAATGTTTCTGGTCAGGCAAATTTGGTGATGTATGATAACACAGGTAGAAAAGTATTAAATAGCCAAGAGCAGATTCAAGTTGGTCAAAATAAAGCGATCATCAACACTACTACTTTAGAAAATGGATTGTATTTTATTGAGTTAATACAGCCCAATGGTAATGCCCTTAAAAATGTGATTAGTATTCAAAAGTAAGTTCTTTTATGAGTTTAAAAGCCCGCATAAATTTAATTTATGCGGGCTTTTTTGTTCCGAAAAATTAAATTTTATCAGAAGTAATACCAATGTGATTTATAATTTATTCCAATAATTTAAAATCCTATATTGGTAAATGCTTATCGGAAAAAGTTTTGGACAATGCCGTGAAACAAATTTGGGCCATTACTTATTTCACATCGGTATTATATGGCATTTGTGATGGCAAAATTTTATTTTAATGTTCTGTTAAAACTACTGTAAAAATTGTGCATCGATAATACATGAGGCATACTAATACAAGATAATAAAATAAAAAAAATACCGAGATATTCTTTGCTATTAAGCAACATAAAGGTCAAAAAAACGAAGGCACCTCCTAAGCTAAAAGGAAGTGATTTCAGCTGCAAAATGGCAATATTAATTATATCCGATAGCTATCAGCGTCTGCCAATCTTATGGAATTATTAATATCAGTTGTTTAAGAACTAAATTTTTGTGCTACTAAAATTAAATGCATTTATTTTTATTCAATACCTTTAATATTATGAGGTATACCGATGAACCATTAAATCAAGTATTTTGTTTAAATGTATTTTGTGATATTTCCCGGCCCTGATCCAATTTCTAAAATAGATGCAGGCTTTTTTTGTAAATGATTACAAAACAAATCAATAATTATCATCATATAATTTTATATCCTTGATAACATCTTGAAAACGTTGCGAAAGCTGATACCAAGTTTGATTGGGGTACTCCTATTTATCCAAGTTATTAAGATTAACGATTGAAAATTAAGAATCAACCTTTAATCCGTTGGCTTGGCAATTAAGAATAAAAACTAAATATTCACAATTAAGAATTCATAATTAAAATTCACAATTAAGAATTCACAATTAAAAATTAAGAATTCACAATTAAGAATTAAAATTCACCATTAAGAATTAACCATTCACAATTAAGAATTCACAATTAACCATTCACAATTAAGAATTAAAATTCACCATTCACAATTAAGAATTCACAATTAAAAATTCAAAATTCACAATTAAAAATTAAGAATTCAAAATTAAATTATTCTACCTCAATTTCATCAACAAAAAGCCAAGCATTTTCGCCAGCTCCTGGCTTGCTAGCTTCAATCTTTGCGGCACATGTAGCTTTGATGTTTATATATTGTGCATTTAATTTGCCTATTTCAAATTGATATATATGTTTTCCTTTATGTTCACTAATATTTGGCTTTAAATCTAATTTAACAAAAGTCAAATTATCAAGAGAAATAAAAATTTCAACATCGCTAGGAAGGTAAATCCAATCTTGCTCATTCTTCAGGAAACCAATATTAATACTTTCTAACAATAAAGTATCCTTTAAATTAATTGAAGCCTCCATGTTTTGTCCACTCCAAGCCAACCACTCATTATTTATTCTCGGGAAATGTGCTTTTTGGCCATCAGTTAAATTGCCTTTATTATAATATTCACTAGGTAAATTTTTAAAGCTAATTTCTTTTCCTGTTGCCCTATTGTAGTGAAATTCGATAGGCGTTGCCTTTCCAAGAAACGCGCTTTTTCTTCTAAATTGTGCACTTCCGCTAAATGATTTATTCAGTAAAATGGATTCATTATTATTCGAAATAAGTTTTTCATCATTTATTAATACGATAGTATCTCCCAAAAATGCTGCATTATTTTCAAAAAGTACGTTGCTGAGGTTAAGATGCAATGCACCGTTTAAGCTGTCTTTTTTTATTGTGTAATTGATGTTATATATGGATCTTGAATAATTCGTTTTATACAGATCTAAGTAACCAAAATGTGATTGAATATTGATTAAAAAGCGTGTTATGTTTTTGCTTTCTGGGGGCGTCCAAATTGCCTCTGCGAGTGCTGCCATTCTTGGCAATGCAAAGTACTCAACATCTTTAAAAGTACGAATGTATTCTGTCCAAACATTGGCTTGTGCACCAAGTATATATTTACTTTCACTTTCATTTAATGCACTGGGAATTGGATTGTATGTATATACCTTTTCTAAGGGATTAAAGCCCCCAATAGCTAAAGGTTCCATAAAAGGATTTCCTTGATAATGATCGAAATAGCAATGTGTGCCGGGTGTCATCACCACATAATGATGTTGTTTGGCTGCTGCAATGCCTCCATCAATTCCTCGCCAACTCATTACTGCAGCATTTTGCGCTAAGCCGCCTTCTAATATTTCATCCCACCCAATTAATTTTTTATTGTTTTTATTTAAAAACTTTTCAATGCGTTGAATAAAATAAGATTGTAATTCATGCTCATCTTTTAGGCCTTCTTTTTTTATTAGGTTTTGGCAATTGCTGCAATTTTTCCAACGCTCTTTGGGGCATTCATCGCCACCTACATGAATATATTCGCCAGGAAATAAGACAATTATTTCTGTGAGTACATCTTCCATAAACGCAAATGTTTCGGGCTTTGTACAAAAAACATCATTAAAAACACCCCACTTTTTTTCAACTTCAAATGTTGCTGATGTGCATGCAAATTGAGGGTAAGAGGCTAAAGCCGCTAGTGAATGCCCTGGCATTTCTATTTCTGGAACAATAGTAACGTGTCTCAATTTTGCATAGGCCACAATTTCTTTAATATCTTCCTGCGTATAAAATCCACCATAATTTAATGTATCAAATTGATGTGCTGTATAATGACCAATCATGCTGCCTTTTCGCCATGCACCAACTTCAGTAAGTTTTGGATATTTTTTTATTTCAATACGCCAACCCTGGTCGTCGGTTAAATGCCAATGAAAAACATTCATTTTATACATACTGATATAATCAATGTATTTTTTGATGTACTGCTTTTCAAAAAAATGACGGGAAACATCTAAATGCATGCCACGCCATTTAAACTGCGCGCTATCGGTAATAAAACAGGAGGGAATTAAAAATTGCTCGTCTTTTTTATTGACATGCATCAATTGCTTTAATGTTTCAAATGCATTTTTTAAGCCTTCGCCACTTGCTTTTATTTTAATTTTATCACCTTGTATATTTAATTCATATTTTTCGCTCTCAGTTGTTTCTGAAAGAATTTGAATGGTGTTAGCTGTAGCTTTTAGGTTATTTACTTGATTCAATTTAATGCCATATTGCAGCTGCATCCAAAGGTTAAATTGTTCTATTTCTTTTTGATTCAATTTTAATATATCGTCAACTAAAACAATACTGGTGCTTTTGTCCATATTAAAGGACCCATGCATCATATCAACACTAGCAGGGGAGGGGATTACATTAATTTGAGCTTCAGCAAAAGGAAAATTAATTACAGAAACAAAAAATAATAGAAGTGTAAATTTAAAATGGTGCATATTTTAATAGATTTATAGATAGATAAAATCCCAAATTGTGTTTAATTAAACCATAAGTATGATTTTATACAAACATATAAATAGCCTTTTAATATACAATCAATTCATTTAAATAATTAAGGAGCTATTTGTGTTATGTGTAAATGTTATATTTTTGACTTAAATTATTATGTGCTTGAGACATGAATAAAGTTCTTGAATTTAAACTACTCTTATTTACATTGATATGAACCCCCAAAAAAATCAGCTAACAATATTTTAATTTATAAAACTTGTTAAAACTAATTTTGTTTCTGTGTTAGAATAAAAAAATGTCATTATTTTGTGATTCAAAAATACAGCAAAAAATTGAAAAATTACTTTAAGAATATGCTCACAATTACAGTAACACTTATTGTATTGTCTTTCAGCTTAAAGTATGCTATCATTGATTTAGTAAACTTAAACGATACCATCATAAAAAGTTTACTGCAAAATCCAAATTCAGATGAAGAAGAAGAGGAGCAACTAGATAACAGTACTTCAGATTTATTTTTACAATTGCACAATGATTTTTCTCTTTTCGTTTTCAATAATAAATTAAAATACCTGTTTAGTAAAAACTGTATTAATTATACTTTTAACCTCATTGATTTATTGAAACTACCTCCCGAAAGTAATTTATAGTTAACCAACACTTCCAAATTACTTTTTACAGTTTTTACTTTACAATAAATTTATGTTTAAGAGAAAGAATTTTTCTGCAGATTTCAATGCATCCCTTGTTGTTTTTTTTGTCGCTTTGCCTTTGTGTTTGGGCATTGCACTTGCCTCTGGCGCGCCAATAATTAGTGGTTTAATTGCTGGTATTGCTGGTGGGCTAATTGTAGGATTTTTAAGTGGCAGCCAAACAAGTGTAAGTGGTCCAGCGGCTGGTTTAACTGTTATTGTGTTAACTTCAATAGAGCAGTTGAATGGGTTCGAAATATTTTTATGTGCGCTAGTGATTGCTGGTGCAATTCAAATTTTACTAGGTTTTATAGGTGCGGGCATTATAGGAAATTTTGTACCTTCATCAGTAATTAAAGGAATGTTAGCAGCTATCGGTATCATTTTAATTTTTAAACAACTTCCGCATGCCTTTGGTTACGATAAAGATTTTGAAGGTGATGAAAGTTTTGAGCAGCTTGATCAGCATAATACATTTTCTGAACTTTTAGAACTTGGCAATCATTTTACAATTGGCGCAATTGTTATTGCACTAATTACTTTTATGGTACTTTATTTTGGTGAGCACAAAAAGATAAAAGAACTCTCCTTACTAAAGATAGTTCCAGTTTCATTAATTGCAGTGCTCACAGGCACTATTGCTAATATTTTATTTGAAAGTTTTTATCAACCTTTTAAATTAGAGCCGGAACATTTAGTGCAAATTCCAAATGTATTGGATACTACCAATTTTAATTTTCCAGATTTTAGCCAAGTATCAAAAATTTTAATTTGGATTGTGGCCATAAAGATTGCTTTAGTTGCAAGTTTAGAAACATTATTAAGTATAGAGGCCACAGATAAATTAGATCCTGAAAAAAGAATAACACCAACAAGCAGAGAGTTAATGGCGCAGGGTGCAGGTAATTTAGTGTCGGGCTTTATAGGTGGTTTGCCAATTACCGCAGTTATTGTTAGAAGCAGCGCTAATATTGTTGCTGGAGCTAAAACTAAACGCTCGGCCATTTTACATGGTTTAATGTTGTTTATTTTTGTTTTGATTTTTCCTAAGTTGTTAAATAAAATACCTTTATCAACACTAGCAGTACTGCTCATTTTTGTTGGTTTTAAATTAACTAAGCCTACATTATACATTCAACAATTTAAGAATGGAATTGACCAATTTTTACCATTCATTGTAACAGTTATTGCAATTGTATTTTCCGATTTACTCATTGGTGTTGCGATTGGATTGCTTGTTTCATTTTTCTTTATTGTAAGGTCGAGTTTTCAGAAGGCGGTTTCAATTACCATTGATGGGAAGAATTTTTTAATTAAATTGAAAGGAAATGTTTCTTTTTTGAACAAGGCCTTTCTTCGTGAAAAATTTGAATCTATACCTGAAGAAAGTTATATGATTATTGATGGTACAGAGGCTACATACATTGATAAAGATATCATCGAACTTCTAGATGATTTAGAAGAACTTGCAGAGCACAGAGGAATTATTATTGAGAAAAAAATGAAAAACATTATTGTTTAAATCCTAATTTAGACTTGAAAAAGCCTATTTGAATTATTTTCATTCAATGCTAATTAGAGTCAAGCGATACTAATTTAAAAAGTGAACTGTTAATTAATATAATCAACAGTCAATAAACAAAAACAAAAATTATGGAAAAATCATATTTGAAATTAATAGAAAACAATAAAAAGTGGGTAAAAGAGCAACTAAAGAATGATCCCAAATTTTTTACTGATCTGGCTAACGGTCAAACACCAGAATATTTATGGATTGGCTGTTCCGATAGTCGTGTACCTGCAAATGAAATAACAGGCACAAAACCTGGTGAAGTATTCGTTCATAGAAATATAGCAAATATGGTAGTTCATAGTGATATGAATTTATTAAGCGTTTTGTCATATGCAGTTGAGGTGTTAAAAGTTAAACATATAATTGTTTGCGGTCATTATGGTTGTGGTGGTGTAATTGCTGCCATGGGCACCAAACAATATGGTTTAATTGATAATTGGTTGCGTCATATTAAAGATGTTTATAGATTTCATTATCTCGAATTAGATGCTATTAAAGATGAAACTCAAAGAGCTCGCAGATTTGTTGAAGTTAATGTAATGGAACAAGTGCGCGACTTAAGTAAAACATCCATCGTTCAGAACGCTTGGAGTAATGATCAACCACTACATGTGCATGGCTGGGTGTATGATTTAAATGACGGACTTATTAAAGATTTGGGTGTAACTTTTACTTGCACAAAAGATTTACATGCAGTGTATCATTTAGATGAAAAATTATAGTATAACCTTTGTTGAAGAAGAGGTCTTGCACAAACTAAAGCATTACCTCCCTTCTCAAACACCTTTAAAGGATTTTATTCATCATAACTCTCTTCATGCCTTCCAAGGCATGAAGTTTTATGAAGCCATTTATAGTGCCTCTCAAATTTTTGGGTATCAGGCAACATTGCCTTTATCGGATTTTAGAAAGCTTTATCAAATTGGGCGAATCAATGATTTAGTGCTTGAAAGGACTATTCAAAATAGCAAAGGAAAGGCAGCTATCGAAAGTTGGAAGTATAATTTATTATCAAAAAAATATGATGAGCATAATAATCAAAGAGTAGGTAAATTAAGAGCTGAGTGGAAAAATAAGTTCCATATCAACCTTGATAACTTAGTTCAACCTTTATTTTTTAGAATACTCAGTAATTACCTAGATCAAGGAATTTCTATTTGGAATTTCCCAAACGCTGAACTTAGTTTTATAGAGGCAGTAAAGGAAATTGAAAGTAAAAGTTTGATAAGTTTATTCAAAACTAAAAGAGCAAAAGAACTGCTTTTTGATCACCAACTTTCTATCACTAAATTATTGCAAATTATAGTGGGCAAGGAAGCTTATTTTGAACAATATCTTTTAGATCAACAATTCAGTCATAGAGGCTGGAGTGGAATGATAGCAACTGTTGAAGAAAAACCAGAAACATTATTAAGCCCAAGGAAAGTATCATTAAATGATGTAATTATTTTTGAATTATTGTTAGAGTTAGATGCTTTGGAAGATGCGCTTGGAAGCTCAAGAATTGCTTTGGCTGATATAACCACTTTGCAACCAACTGATATTTTTGAAAAGGTAGAAATTAATGAATTACAAAGTGTTTTGCAAATATGGCAAGATGCTTTTGAGTGGAGTTATTACGATGAAATGTTGGCTGGAATTCAACAATTAAATAAACAAAAAAGTAATAATGTTGAAGACTTAGCTGCTCCTAAAAGCACCAGTTTTCAAGCCTTGTTTTGTATTGATGAAAGAGAATGTAGTTTCCGAAGCCATATCGAAAGTGTTGATTCAAACTCCGAAACTTTTGGTTGTCCTGGTTTCTTTGGCGTTGAGTTTTATTTTCAAGCTCAAAATGCAAAGTTTTATGATAAGCTTTGTCCAGCGCCTGTTACACCTCAATATTTAGTTAAAGAATTTGGTGTGGATGAAAAACGCAAACACGATTTATTTTACACTTCCCAAAGTCATTATTTAATTACCGGTTATTTAAGTGCATTAACTTTCGGCTTTTGGGCTATATTTAGACTAATTAAAAATTTGTTTAAGCCCCAAATGAGTCCGGCTATTTCTAATGCCTTCGCACATATGAATGCAAAAGGTAAGTTAACCATCGAAAATAAAAATATTAATGATAGAGAAAATGGATTGCAAATAGGCTTCACTGTTCATGAAATGGCAACCAGAGTAGAGGGCGTTTTAAAAGGGATAGGACATATTGATAATTTTGCAACTATTGTATATGTTGTTGCTCATGGTAGCAGTAGTGCCAATAACCCACATCATGGAGCACACGATTGTGGTGCTTGTAGCGGTAGACCTGGTTCAGTAAATAGCAGGGTTTTTGCTGCTTTTGCAAATCATAAGGAGGTGCGCAAATTATTATCAGGTAATGGAATTAATATTCCTATCGAGACTCAATTTGTTGGTGCTTTGCATGATACAGCTGCTGATGAAATTGATTTTTACGACCTTCATATTTTGACTGAGAAAAATAAAATTATCCATCAAAAAAATATTGAAGTATTTGAAAGGGCATTGGATTTAAATGCTAAAGAACGCTCTAGAAGATTTGCCTCCATCAACACAAAAAGTGAAATTAAAAAAATAAGAAAAGCAATTAAGGAACGCTCTGTTTCTTTGTTTGAGCCACGTCCAGAACTTGGGCATGGAACAAATACCCTATGCATTGTTGGCAGAAGAGACATGACCAAAGGAATATTTTTAGACAGAAGAGCCTTTTTAAATTCATACAACTATAAAAATGATTTAGATGGTAAATATTTAGTTGGTGTGATGAAACCGCTTGGACCTGTTTGTGGTGGTATTAAT
>CAMBZU010000070.1 GCA_945872355.1 Chitinophaga pinensis | reverse complement strand
TTAATCAGCACATTAAGCTAAATTCCTTCAAAAAGGAAGGCAAAAGTAATAAATTATATCAAAATGAAAAGTTAGAACCTATTATTAGTTGAAGATTGAGTTAAATATTACAGTTATTTTATGCTTTTATGATTACCTACTAATTACTACAAATTACCTCAATTTGATTGTAATAATTTCTGAATACAGCATTTTAAGAATATGTTTGTGTGATGATAAATGGTAGCAGTAAAAGTATATTGATACATATTTTAGGGAGTTTTGCATTTTTATTAATGCCGATCATTTTTACGCCAAACTTTTCTTTATCCTTTGAATTTATTAACCAAGGAATTTTTCAGCATGAGATGCTTTATTTTTTTCTGCTGCTTATATTTTTTTATATTACCTATTATTGGTTGATTCCAGTATTATTTGATCAAAAGAAATATGTATTTTTTTGTGTTTCGGTACTTGCTTTTTATATCATTTTTTCATGGATAAGCGCTCCTCGTAATCCGCCTGAAATTGCAGAAGGGATGAACAATATGGCATTTAATGAAGCGAGAATGCATAGGAAAGGAATTAATTTTTTTCTATTTCAGGAATTTACACACCATCTTTTTAAATTTTTAATTGTACTCATAAGTGCTATGCTCATTAGCATGAACAACAAACTAAAAAAAATTGCCAAAGAAAAAGTAGATGCAGAACTTTCCTTTTTAAAGGCACAAATTAAACCTCACTTTTTATTTAATACGTTGAATAGCATTTATTCATTAGCCATTCAAAAATCAAATGAAGTGCCTCAGGCCATTGCGCTCTTTTCTGTCATGTTAAGATACATCACCAATGAAGCACATAAAAATTTTATTCCTATTAATAAAGAACTGGGCTATATAAGTAGTTATGTAGGATTGCAAAAACTTAGATTTGAAAACACAGTAAATGTTGAATTTTTTGTTGAAGGCTCTACCGATGAGCTTGAAATTGCTCCGCTCCTATTGAGTACTTTTGTTGAAAATGCTTTTAAATATGGCGTTAATCCTGAAAAGAAATCTGTAATTAAAATAAGTGTTTTTGTGAGTGAATCAGAAATTTGTTTGACCGTTTTCAACAATAAAGTGATTGACCAAAAAACTCAAATTACAGAAGGAGGAATTGGTTTAGAGAATGTAAAAAAAAGGTTAGATTTATTGTATCCTAAACAACATGAATTGGCTATTAATGAAGAAAAAGAGAGTTACTCAATTTTACTTAAAATTAAATTAAAATGATAAGTTGTATAGCCATTGATGATGAGCCACCGGCGCTAAAAGTGATTGAAAGCTTTTGCAAACAAGATAGTTTAATTGAGCTAAGAAAAACATTCACCTCACCCACTGAGGCAATTCACTATTTAGATAACTATCCGGTGGACCTACTTTTCCTTGATATCAACATGCCATCAATTTCAGGAATTGAATTACTAAAAAAACTAAAACAACCGGCCATGGTAATTTTTACAACTGCGCATGGTGAGTTTGCAGTAGAAGGTTTTAATTTAAATGCGATAGATTTTTTGTTAAAGCCTTTTAGTTTTGAAAGGTTTAACCAATCGGTAAAAAAAGCTTACGATTTTTACAATTTCACCCAACAAAACACCCCAGTAGCAGAGCACTTCATATATATAAGAGCTGATTACAGTTTAAACAAAATTAAAATTGAAGACATAGAATTAATTGAAGGGCTTGATGATTATCTTAAAATTCATATAAAAAACGGAAAAAATATTGTTGCCCGAATTACAATGAAAGGCATCCTCGAAAAATTGCCGAATACAAAATTTAAACGCGTGCATCGCTCATTCATAGTGCCTTTAGAAAAAATTAAATCTGTAAGAAAAAAGGTAATTCAGCTTGACCAAATTGAGGTTCCCATCGGAAACAGCTATGAAGAAGAGTTCATTAAAACCATCCAAAAATTTAACTTACCGCAATAATTTGTTGAATTACCTCAATATTTAATAATTTCGTAATTATTATTTAATATTTGAGTAAAATTACAACATGAAAAGATTCAACATTTTTTATTTGGCTTTAGCCTTATTAATCATCAATACTGATTCAAAGGCACAACAGTGGGATGGTTACTTTTTAACGGCAGCTAAAAATGCTACCAGTGCAACTCTTTACGATACAACCTGGGCCTCTTATCATACTTGGACTGGATTAGCAGGTTCTACAGGTTATTCGGCTTATTTGATGCCAGGAGGTTATTTATGGCGAGCTGCTAAAGCAACAACAGGTTTACCATCAGGCACTCCTATGGGTCCAATTTGTGGTAGAATTACTAAACACGATTATAGTGGAACATTATTATGGGATTATTTAGTTACAGGTACAGATTTGGTTTCACATCATGACATTAGACCTTTGCCTAATGGCAATGTACTTTCTATAGTATATGAAAGAAGAACAGCAGCTGAAGTAACTGCGGCAGGATGTACAACCTATTCAGGGCAAATGTGGCCCGATAAAATTATTGAAATTCAACAAACTGGTTTGACAACAGGTACAATAGTTTGGGAGTGGAAATCATGGGATCATTTAATGCAAAATACAGATCCTACTAAAGCAAATTATGTGTCAAGTTTGGTTAATAACCCTCAATTATTAAATATAAATTATCAAGCTCAATCAGACTGGCAACACATGAATGGGGTTGATTATAATCCTATGTTAGATCAAATATCATTTAGTTCTCATAATCACAATGAATGGTACATTATTGACCATAGCACTACCACTGCGGAAGCTGCTTCTCATACAGGAGGATATTCAGGAAAGGGTGGTGATATTTTGTACAGGTGGGGGAATCCTGCTGCTTATGGAGCTGCTGGAACAACTATTTTAAATGTGACACATGATGCACATTGGGCAGATGAATTCTCAACTATTCCAGGTCGTTTATGTGGTTATAATAACAGAGGCGTTTCTAATAGTCAGTCATCTGCTGATCAGATCATTACCCCAATTAATGGATATAACTATACTATTACAGCTGGTTCTGCTTATGCACCTGCTACTTATACTAACAGAAATACCGTAAGTGGAATGTATAGTAGTAATGAAGGTGGCACCCAACAATTGCCAAATGGGAATGAAATAGTATGCTCTCCTGTACCATCAGGAATGGTTCGTGAATTTAATTCAGCAGGACAATTGATTTATAGTCATGCAGGTTCTGGTTCAAAAATTAAAAAATACAGCGCTTGTTACATCAGTAACACGCCTCCAGCAATTCCCACTATCTCTGAAAATGCTAGTGTATTGTCATCTACCACAGCAACTTCATATCAATGGTACATGAATGGACAAACAATTACAGGAGCAACAGCTCAAACTTATACACCAACGCAAAATGGAAATTTTGTAGTTAGAATTACTGATGCCAATGCTTGTGTATATCAATATTCTCAAACCTATGTTTTTGTAAATCCTGCACTTGCAATTGTGAATGTAAATTTTTCAGATAAAATTACTTTTTATCCAAATCCAACAGCTGGAATTATAAATATTTCCGATGCAAGTATGTTTGGAAAACAATTTAGTATTGAAATAATTGATCAATTAGGTAACATTGTAAAAACTTTATACAATGCTAATTCTATTGACATTTCATCTTTAGCAAATGGCAATTATTTTATTAAATTATCAAGCCCAGAAGGTACAGCCACTAAACAAATTTTATTAAATAAATAAATCAACAATTATGTTAAAAAAAATAATTTCAACCATAACATTGATGTTCATTTTTACTTTTTTTGTTGAAGCAAAATATGTTCGCTTTGCAGTAAATATGCAATATTCAGGGATGTTAAATTCAAACGATGCCTATATGACATCTACTTTTCAAAGTGCTATTGGAATGGGTGGAGATTTAACACATGGTTACCTACAATTAACACAAAGTGCTGCAGATACGAATATTTATTATGCAACCTACAATATTCCTGCATTTCAAATGTATGAATATCAATTTGAATTAGGAATTGCGGGATACTCTATAGAAAATATACCTGTTGAATCTCAAAGTTTACTCAATGGTTATCGTTGGCTTTATATTGATTCTTTAAGCAATGACACATTAAATCTACCTGCGGTATATTATGGTGGAAACAATTCTGAAACAGAAATTATGTATCGTTTTAAAGTAAATATGTCAAATGAAACTGTCTCTGCAGATGGTGTTCATATAGCAGGGAATTTTCAAAATAATGATCCCGCAAGTACGATAATGTATAGTTTTGGAAATAATATTTATGAATACATGGCTTATTTAACACCAGCTACACAAGTAGATTATAAATTTTATAATGGCAACACCGCTGTAACTTCAGAAATAGTTCCTTTAACATGCGCACAAAGTGGAAATAGAATTATAGCAAATGTAGATAGTGCTCAAATTTTACCTACCGTTTGTTTTAGCAGTTGCATCAATTGCACGCCATTAATTACAGCAAATATAAGTTACATTAAAACAATTAATTTAGCTCCCAATCCTATGTCGGTGAACACAACATTATCTTTTAATGATAATGCTAAATCACATTCGGTTTCTATTATTGATATGCAAGGTAGAACAGTTAAACAATTCAATAATATTCAAATAAATTCTATACAAATAAATAAAGAAATGTTGGCGGCTTCTTGTTATTTTTTACAAATTATAAATGAGCAAAACGAACGTTCAACATTGAAGTTAATTATCGAATAATAAAATTAATAACAAGCGCATAGGAACACTGAATCAACAACAATTAATTCAGTGTTCTTTTTTTAATATCCAAATAGAAATGAAACAAAAATATATTGTTGCAATAGCCCTATTCTTATTTTTCACAAGTGCTAAATCACAAAATTTATATGATATTAATACTGTGCAAGAAATTGAAATTAGTTTTCCTTCAGCAAGTTGGGATTCAATAATGGATGTTTATAAAAACACGACAGAAGAATACTATTTAGCCGATTGGGTAAAAGTAAATGGAATTCAATACGATAGTGCAGGAGTTCGCTTTAAAGGCAATAGTTCTTATAATGCCAGCAGCGCTAAAAACCCATTACATATTTCTTTAGATGAATTCAAAAACCAAAATCATCAGGGATTTGAATCTATTAAATTAAGCAATGGCTATGGCGATCCATCTTTTATTAGAGAAGTTTTAGGCTATCGTATTTTGAAAAACTACATGCACTGTCCACAAGCAAATTTTGCCAAAGTTACTATTAATGGTGTTTATTATGGCGTATTTACTAATGATGAAAGCATTGATAAAAAATTTATATCAGAACATTTTTATAGTAATAATAATTGTTTTGTAAAATGTTCATCCAATTTATCTCCATCAGCAGCTTCAAAAAACAGTTTTAAATATATTAATGCAGATAGTTCAAGTTATTCATCGACCTATGATATGAAATCAGATTACGGTTGGATTGACTTTATTGATTTATGTGATGCGGTGACTAACAATGTTACTGATTTACCAAATAAAATGGATGTTGATAGAGCGATTTGGATGTTGGCATTTAATAATTTATTTATAAATTTAGATAGCTATAATGGTGTTTATGCACAAAATCATTATGTGTATAAAGATAATACTGGCCATTTTAATTCAATTGTTTGGGATTTAAATATGTGTTTTGGCGCATTCCCATTTGCAGGACAAGGTACCATTGGTATGGGACAAAAAACAATTACCGAACTTAAACAATATTCTCCTTTTGCCCATGCCACGGATATTGCTTGGCCTTTAATTAATGATGTGCTAGGAGATGCCAGCATGAAAAGAAAATATTTAGCCCATTTAAAAACAATGTTAACTGAAAATATTTTAAATGGAAATTATCAAACAGACGCAGCACAATATCAATCAATTGTTGATAGTGCGTTACTTACAGATGCAAATAAATTATTTTCTTATCAGCAGTTTCAAACCGGTTTAAATACAGATGTTGTATTTGGTAGTTTTACAATTCCAGGAATTTCAAATTTATTAGAAGCTCGTAAACTATATCTCCAAACTATTCCTGAATTAATTGCAACTGAACCTATCATTAATAACCCTGTTTTTAGTAATAATTCACCTACTGTAAATTCTGTAATTGATATAACTGTTTCAATTTCAAACTCGAATAGCAGCAGTCCTTATGTTGGTTATCGTTTTAATGTGGAAGAAAAATTTATGCAGTTGCCTTTGTATGATGACGGTGTCCATAATGATGCGAATGCAAATGATGGCATTTTTGGCACTTCTATTACAATAGCAGGTTCATCTATGCAATATTATATTTATGCTGAAAACGATTCAATTGGAAAATTTTTACCCGCTAGAGCAGAACATGAATTTTACACCTTAACTGCTTCTGTACCAATTCCTGCAGCTGGTGCAATTACAATCAATGAATTTTTAGCAGGCAACACCACTGGGCAACAAAATGAGCTCGGCAATTTTGAAGATTGGATAGAATTATACAATAACACCGATTCAGCAATTAGTTTATATGGGCTATGTTTAAGCGATGATATTACTCAACTAAATAAATATTCATTTCCTGCTAATACAATCATTAATCCACATAGTTTTCTTACTCTTTGGGCCGATCAAGAATTAATTAGCACTGGCTTGCATGCCAATTTTAAATTATCGGTAAATGGAGAACAAATAATTTTTGGTGATGGAAGTACTACTATTCTCGATAGTATTTCATTTGGAATTCAAACAAGCAATGTTTCAACGGCGCGCTGCCCAAATGGAATTGGAAGTTATACTCCATCTAGTCAACCCACTTATAATGGAAGTAATTGTGTTGAAGGAATTGAATCTAAAAATATATTTTCGGCTAGTTGTTTTCCGAATCCATCAACGGGTATTTTCACCATTCAATTTGGAAATGCAATCGGGAACAAAACAATTATTATTCGTAATATTATTGGTGAAGAATTACTTCATTTAAAGGCTATAGAAAACAAAGAAACGATTGATTTATCAGGCCTTTCCAATGGAATATATTTCCTTGAAATCAATAACATTCAAACCTTAAAATTGCTTTTAAATAAATAATTTACTAAGGCAAGTTAATTATTTTTTCTTCTACTTCATTATCAATGGCATGTGCCATAATTCTTCTGCCAAAGGTTGTTACTGCAAAACTAAATTTACCTTTATCAATACTAGTAATAACTACTGGCGCCTTTCCTGCTAAAGAAATACCTCTGTTTAAAGAACCATTGCCATTGAAAACAAATAAGCCTTCATCATTGGTTGAAACAGCTAATTTTGATGTAGAATCGTTAAGCTGTATCCACTGTGCTGCAGTATTTACAGTTGAATTAAATGTAAAATAAAATTTGATGGTTTTATCTTTATTCAATACATTTAAACGATTATGATCAGCAAAAATATAATCGCCTTTTCCATCATTATCAATATCAGCATAGGTAAAGAAATAGTTCTTGCTGACCTTCGGAAGTAATTCATACTTGTCGAATACCCCTTTAAAATTACACCTATAAACTATGCCATCTTTATCACTTACAATTAACGCAGAACTATTTAAAGATTTCTTAATGTCGAGATAAAAAACATCATGATAGAGGGCAGGCAATTTCTCTTTGAATTTAACAATCCAATTCCCACGCTTATCAATCAATCTTAAATTCAAACCTTCGTCTGCAAAGCAAATCATCTCTCTTCCATCGCATGAAAAAGGCACAAACTCACCTCTTAAGGTATCTTTTAAATGATCTGTTTTCCAATTAGTGTCAACATCGCCATTGGTTCTGTAATTGTATATGCTTAAGTTATCACAAGCTACTAACAACAATGGATGTTCATTTTTGTCGAAATTGATGTATCCCAATCCTGTGGTTGCATTAGCTTTTAATGTAACAGGGAAGTTTGCTGGATATTCACCCGCTTCATTAATCATGTAAAAATGCTTTTCAGAAACAAAGGCAAAGCGATAATTACCGGGTTTATTGGCGTGAATCTGATGTATTTTGCCGATGATCTTTTCACCAACATTTTTTACCCATAATTGCTTCCCATTTTGATCGAATAAATGAATATTAAAGTTTGCATCTTGTACTACAAATAGATCACTCGAATCGAGTAGATTTTTTGCTAAGAAGGGCGCTGTTATGAAAGTTGTATCTATCTCAATATCCCAAAGTGTATTAAACTCAGGCTTATAAATTGGATTGTATTTTAAGCATAGATTATTGTAAAATAAATCGCCACTTGCTTTAAATTGCAGGGCCAATGACTGAAACTTTCTGAATAATGGTGCATTTTTTTCAACCTTTTTAGCCAAGCCACTTTCTAATTGATTGGCATATAATTTAGGAGAGCGCGCAACTGCAGAATAAACAAAGAAATTTGAATTTTCAGATAAGCTTTCTGCAAATTTTAAATAATGTTTATCTTTCATTAAGGTGCGACCAGCACTATAAAAATTGATGATACTTCTTAACGAAGCAGCACTTTCTGCTATTACAATATAATCATTCACCACCGTGTAATAATGTTTATCGAAACTTGGAAATGCTTTTCCAAAAATTAATGGTAAAAATGCGGGAATATCTAATTTTCCAATTTCAAAATTACGGTAGTCTTCAACATCATTTTCATCTTCAATTTCTATTGACGCATTTACATGAATACTTTGCGACAAATCACTAAAAGCAGCTTTTGCCTTGTCAATATCTTTTGCTTTAAAGATAGCATACTGCTCTGGTGCATACTTTTCGCCATACGACTCTGTAATAACTGAAGCCATTTCATTGCCAATCCAACTATTGAAAAAATAAATTAAATCAATACCATATTTTGATTCCAATGCTTTTAACTGATTATCATATTTTTCATTGAGTGCCGTTGAATGATTAAATTGCTTTAAATCTCTTAGATATTTTTGTCCATCATAAACGCCAACATAACTAAAGAATGCAGTATTAATTGGCATTAGCGAAGTCAACTGAATCTTGGGTGCTTTTTGATTTTTAAAGAGTGATAAATAATCATGCAAAGAATCAATGCTATAAGAAAAACCATTCATGGTAATAATATCATTTTTCAAATTTAAATCCATTGATATCCATTGGGCAAAATTAGACATGGCATCAATAAAGGTTTTGTTATTATCGCTCAAGTACTGAGGCATAATTCCTGATAAATTTTTAAAATTTACAAATACATTAGCACTGCTCTCAGTTCCTGCAGTTTTTAGCACTTTAGTAAATGATTTATTTTGGAGTAAGGAGGAATTAGATACTAATGTTCTGGCCGATTTTTCTATTAGATCGGGCGAATAGCTTAGTACAAAAACAGTATTATTTAAATAGGAATAAAACTTTTTACCATCTCTTAAGCTGTATTGATGCACTGCAATACCTGCAACTAAAGTATCGCTTTTTGTATACATCATGGGTATTGCTTGTTCTATAATATCATTCACAGCTCTTTTTTCGGCAGTTAAAGGAATATTAAAGGCCAAAATAAAATCAACACCTTTTGCTGTATCGGCATGCACTGATAAATATATCTTAGTGTTTTCATCAATATTCAAAACCTTTGCACCATGCACAAAAACTGAATCAAAAAAGTTGATTTTGAGATTTAGTTCTTGAAATGCATCAACGCTCAATAGCTCTTTCCATATTGCATTTTCTTGCGAGAAACTTTTCCAAGTAGCAGTAAAATCATGGGCCTCTGTTATGCAAACAGCATCGCTTGGAATAGCTTTCAACACCGGAGTTAAAGGCGTTTTTACTTGTTTAAAATAAAAATAGCCGTAAATGGCGCTCCCAACAATTGGAACAATTAAAAAAGTAATGAGTATTTTTTTAAGCATTCTTCTTTATTTTACTTGGTTTTACAATGTTTTTCTTTTGATCAAATGGCAAGGCTAACTGCTTTGCTAACAATCTAAAAGTAATTCTGTGATAAGGTGTTGCACCATACGCTGCAATCACTTCTCTATGTTTTAAAGTAGGATAGCCTTTGTTTTTTTTCCAATCATAGGCCGGAAAAGCTTCATGAATTTGAAACATAAAATCATCTCTATAGGTTTTGGCTAAAATAGAAGCTGCAGCAATATTGGCGTACTTTCCATCACCTTTTACTACTGTAGTATGAGCAATATTTTCAAACTTTTTAAATCTATTACCATCAATTATTATGTGCTGAGGTTTAATACTCAATTTCGACAATGCTTTGTGCATGGCTTTGATTGAAGCATTTAAAATATTGATTTGATCTATTTCATGATTGTCGATCATGGCCACAGCAAAGGCTAAAGCTTCTTGCTCAATAAGGGTTCTTAAATAATACCTATTTTTTTCGTTCAATTGCTTTGAATCGTTTAATAGTTCATTTTTAAAATCATCAGGTAAAATAACTGCAGCGGCAAAAACAGGTCCAGCTAAACATCCTCTTCCAGCTTCATCGCAGCCCGCTTCTTGTGTATTAATATGCATGCAAGTACGCAACATTTAGCTTTTCATTTTTAGTGTTGTTTCACAACTGTTCCAAAGCAAATCTGCTGTGTGATCCCAGCTAAATTTTTGTTTTCTCTTGTTTCCTTTTGCTATCAAATCGATACATAGTTTTTTATCATTGTAAAGCTTTAACATTGCGCCAGCGATCTCAGCTATTTCGGTTGGATTACAATATAATGCTGCATCGCCTGCAACTTCGGGCAAACTACTTACATTGGATGCTATAACTGGCACTTCACAATGCATGGCTTCTAACAAAGGAATTCCAAATCCTTCAAAAAGTGGTACATAAACCGAAGCAAATGCGCTAGCAGTAAGTTGATGCAGGTCATGCTCTTGTACCCTGCCTAAAAAAATAATATCATTTTTATATTCGCAAGCAGCCAAACTATCTTTCATAACTTTATTCCAAAAGTATTTCTGACCTGCAATTACTAGCTTGTGGCTTGCTCCGCTTTGCTTTTTAAATTGATCGAAAGCTTTAAAAAGACGTTGTAAATTTTTACGTGGTTGTATTGAACCTACATAAATAAAATAAGGTGCTTCAGCTGTAAATTGCTTTCGAACAGCTAACTTTTGATCTTCACTAACAGGAACAAAACCATCACTACAACCATTGTAAACAACATCAATGAGGTTATTAGAAATAGCGTAAGATTTAGCAATATCTTGTTTTGAAAATTCAGATACAGTAGCTATTCTATCGGCTTTCTTAGCAAATCGTGGAAAATAATAGTTATAATAATGCTTCACCAACCATGGTAAATCATTTGGATAATGATGAAAATTAATGTCATGTATCACTGCCAATTGTTTCACCGAACTTCTTAACGAAAGATATCCATCGCATGATAAAAACAAATCAACTTTAAGTTTCTTTAATAAATCATAAACTGTAAACTCAAGCCAATACACAAAAAGAAAGGGATGCCTGGCAGGTGGCCCAGCAATAATTGGTGTAACATTATCTGAAAAAATAAATTCTTCATGAAAAGGCCTATCGAAAATAAAATAGAAATGATGTTCAGGATGCGCTACAGTTATGCGCTTCAAGGTCTCGAACATAAACCGTCCAATACCCTCAAGTTTGTTGTGCTGCAAAAGCCTTGTATTTACTGCTATTTCCAAAAAAATATTTTTCTACTTCTGCGAAATTAAAGTATAAAAAGCCCATAATTATTGACTTCTAAAGCAATTACTTAACATTAAGTTGTTGATTTCCTTATTTTTAGCTTCTTTTGCCACCTTTTTAATACACAAATCATAATATAATCTGTAATTTAGCACTACAAACTACTACTTGAAAACCTCTCTTAAATACCTGCTACAGCGCATATTTGGCTTCAATAATTACTTATTTGTATTCTCTATTTTTAAGATATACACTTTAAGATGGGATAAAAACGAAAATCACTTTTTCCATTTCTTAAAATTATTACCTCAAGAAGGTGTTTTTATTGATATAGGCGCTAATATTGGCATTATGACCGCTTCTGCAGCAAGAAAATTTCCAAAAATGGAAGTGCATGCCTTTGAACCTGTGCCAAAAAATGCACATGCTTTAATGCATATTGTGAGCTATTTTAAATTAAAAAATGTGATGATACACAAGGTTGCACTTGGCAATGAAAATGGCAATATTAACATGGTAATGCCAGTTCAAAACAATGTTCTTTTTCAGGGCTTAAGCCATGTGATGCACGAAACAATAACAGAAAATAATGAAGGCGAAGTAACTGAAGTGCCCATTTTTAAATTAGATGATTTTGCACCAATAAAAACTATTACAAAAAAAATTGTAGGCATTAAAATGGATGTAGAAAACTTTGAAAGCTTTGTGGTTAAAGGTGGTTTAAATACAATCAAGTTACATCTTCCTCTGCTTTACATTGAATTGTGGGACAATGAAAATAGAAGTGCTTGCTTTAATGATTTAGCATCAATTGGATATTTACCCTATACATTGGAAAGCAATAATTTAGTAATTTTTGATGCAAGCAAACATCACAACCACAACTTCTTTTTCTTGCCTAAAAAATAAGGAATCACAAGTTTAGCGCTAGCGTTTTTTAGTGAACAATATTTTCAATAAACTAAATTGCTTAACGCTGATTTTTGATTAACGCTAAATTCAAAATCTAAATTTTTACAGCACAAAGCGCCAAACTAATTTAGCCAACACAGTGGTTGATTTTACTGAAATATTACCCCCACCTGCATTGTATAATTGGTTAAATATAAAATATAAATCAGTACCTATTTTAGGAATATAACGCATTCTAAAATTAAGATTCAACTCATCTTGATTTGTATTCCATTGTGATAATAAAGAGCCAAAAAGATTAGGACTTACTGCATATTCAATTCTACTTCCTATTAAATTAGTTTGAAAATTTCCAGCAGAAAGTTTTACTTCATTTATTTCGTAACGAACACTCATATTAAAGTATTTTCCTGCACGCCAAAATACATCTGTTCTATTCCTCAATGCCATTCCATCATAAAATTCACCCCAAATAAAATTGCTTGCTACAGCAAATGTTCTACCTCTAAAAGTTTTAACATCAGCTTCCCATTGTCTCCACCAATAGGTGTTCTTTGCTATAATTATATTTTTACTGATCTCAAAATCATTCATTAAACCCTCTGCAACAATGGTATAATTTAACACCATTTTATCACCCGATTTTAAATCAGCACCAAAATACTGCACTCTATATTCCAATGTTTGAATAGATTTTGTATCATCATATTGCGCATAGGTTAAACTTGCTGGTTTAAATTCATATTGCCTAACACGCTTAAATTTATTACGAGAGCGCGGCTTGAAAGAAATATCGGTAAACCCTTCTCTAAAATTTCTTCTAATGAGCAAACCTGCTTCCGGCTCAAATGGCATAGGGCCCCGCTGAAATGATGAATATACGGCAAACCTATCATTAGGATAACTTATAAAACCTCTGTAAGCGTATGTTTCATTCTTATAACCAACATCGGTATTATATACTTGAATAAACGCTCCACCCATGTCTAAATTTTTATTGCCCAAAAACTTAGATGTACTGTATCTTCCGTTCAACGCATTGGTGGTATGCAGCCTACCCGACTCATATTTTGTGGCAGTCATAGCGCCTAAAACACTTTGTTTACCAATATCATTGCGCCAACTCAATGCTGAATAATTAGTACTCGCTTGACCATCAACAGCAGCGGTTTGAATACTCATAATGCCCAATGTATTGTTGCTTTCTTTTCCTAACAACCTAGCTCCTGCTATAATTGGTACAGTTTCTCTTTGCTCGTTCAAACCTATCTTTCGGGTATAAAAAGGAATAATTCTATTGCCTCCAAATCCCATATTAAAATAATCTTCACCTTCTAAAAAAAATTCACGCAACTCAGGAAAAAAAAGCGGGAAACGCGTCAAATTTATTTGCTGTTGATCCGATTCAACTTGTGCGAAATCAGTATTAAAAGTAAGATTGAGTCTATAGGTGGGTGTAAGTAAATAATTTACTTCTCCTCCTGCATTTAAAAGTAATTTATCGCTGTTATTAGCAAGCAATCCGCCTGCAGTAGCGTATGGTTTAATTTCTATATATTTTTTATTTGATAAACTATTTAAGCCTGTTAAAGTGCCTGCATGGTTAAGCTGTTGAATTCTATTATCTCTACTCCAACCTTGCCATAGTACTTGCTCTCTTTTATGTCTAATATTTCTTTCGAAGTTAATGCCCCAAACTTGCTCTGCTACATTGGTTCGGTATTTTAAAGTGTAAAAAGGAATTTCAAATTCGGCAAACCAACCGCTATCTGTTCTTGTAGTTATTACATTCCATACGCCATTCCAGTATAAATTTGATGTACCGCCATTGTTAAACACCTGCAAATCTGCTCGGGCACCATTTGGATTGGTAACAAACATAAAGCCATTTCTTAAATCGTGATAAGTATCAATAATTATGGTAAAATTATCATCTAAATCATAATTAAAATCGCGCTTTAACTCCTTAGAAATAATTTTATCGGGTTGCTTATCGTAACACCAAACGCCTACATATAAATATTGCGCTGTAGTAATTATAGCAACCTCGGTGCGTTCGCTTGATGGTTCTCCGATTTTTAGTTCACGCTGTGTAAAGTTGTTGATTTTAGTTGCACGCGACCATACTTCATCATTTAACACGCCATCTACTTTAGGTTTCTCATTTACAAATGCAGCGTTTATTGCATTTGGCATACCTACTTGAGCACTCACGATTGAGCTCAAGGAGGTGATTACTATAAAAATAAATGTGCAAAAGTGATATTTCAAACGCCTAATTTTAAGGTTGCAAAATAAACATATTTATGAATATTTATATCCACAAAATTAATGAAATAGCAATATTTTTTTTGATGCTAAAATTTATATCCAACACCATAAGAGAAATAATCGGCCTTGGCATAATGACTTTTTAGATTAAAACTCAGCAATATTTGTTTGGATATATAATAGTTGAGGCCAAACTTTAAATACATTATAGGAAGTACCTTGTAATTATTGTAAACATAAAAACCTGCCAATAATGGAATTGTGAATTTATCAATGGCAATTTCATACACACCTGCAATTCCTATTTGTACATTTGATTTTTGGTTATTTGATGCATCAGTGTCAAATAACATTTGATGGCTCACTGAGGCATCTTTAAATAAATCTAAAATTAAACCAACACTTCCTTTTTCCTTATAATTATTCATAAAAGCAACAGAGACATTACTTAAAAAATATTGCTTGCCTAACACAGGATATACTTGCTTTAAACCTGCGCTGTAAGCAATTGTTATATGATGTTTTTTTTGAAACAAACTTGTATCAATAATGGATTTTTTTACTTCCTTAAATTTGTATTGATAAGCCAATTGCAAGCCCGTTAAATTTACACCTAAATTTGGCAATTTATAGGCACCATTTGAAAAATGTGTCAAACATAATCCAAATGATAAATGCTGATGTTTACTCAAGGCAATAGCATAGCTTTGCGTTAACTGAATGGCGGCATTTAAATGTGTTCCAGTAACTAAATTTTTATAATTCGTTAGCCTATCAAATTTCTTTTCTATCCAACCCGGCCCTAGGGCCAATTTAAAATTAAAATTACTATTTTTAAATCTTGCGTACGGAAATTGAATATATGCAAAGCCTGCAACAGCATATCCTGTATATTTATTTTGAGCAATGCCAGTATAAAAAAAACTCATCCCAACATTTGGATAGTGATAAAGCAAATGCCATGATTTACTTCCATTTACTTGTTTACCGATATTGAGTTCATACATTCCAAAATGAGCATTGGGGTAGGCTCTCAGATTAGGCCGGTGCGCTAAAAATACAGCATAACTTCCGCGTGTTTCAATAAATAAATTATCAGTTTTAAAACTTGCAAAAACAGGTTCAATAAAACCTAAGATAATAATGAGATAATAAATAATTAGGCGAAGTATTTTCATCAATCACAATACTGGGTAAAATCTTCCAAATGATTTATCTTAATTTTATTGTTCAAGGCGGGATAATATTCACTTGGAGGTATGGTAGCAGTTTGGCCTAGGATCTCCATATTTGCAGCATCAACTACTTTAAAAATAAAAGAGCCATCGGCATTTGGAATGACTAAAGCAACGGCTTTGGATTGATCTGCATTTAGTAAAGCATTGTCAACAGCTACTTTATCAACCAATTGAAATGGCAATTTATAATGTGCATCAAACGCTGCTTTTGCTACTTCATCCAAATCTTGTTGGTCAACCAATAAGGTTAATTCTTTGAGATGCGGAGCATTCTTAATATACATCTTCATCAGTTGAACCTCTGTAGTGCCCTTGTTTTTATAATCAATTTGCAAGGCTAAACTTTTAACTGCATAAAGCAACGCTGCTTCGTTTTGTTTTATTGATGGCATCACTGCTGTTGCCACAGCTGCTGCTGTAATTGGCAAATCGGCTCTTTTTAATTCTAAAATTGTTGCCCTAAATGGAAGTTGTTTTTTATTGTAATTTTCTACAACTACATCTTTAGCTTGATACAACTTGTTGCTTAGTTTATAAGAAGAATAATCAGCATAATTAAAGCTATACTTTGAATTTGTTAAGATTAATGTATTGCTATTTTTTTCTTCAATGATTTTATCCATTGCTGCCTTATAAACAAATTCAGGCTTCACCTCCATTTTCCAACATTGCGCAACGTATTTATTTAAAAATAAATTGTAGTTTTCAATCTCCTTCTGATAAACAATAAGTTCATTGGGCTCAAGCTTTTCTGCTATTTTTTTATTAGGTTCTTCAATTAAAACAACTAATTTGCTTTTTATAAAGTTGTTTTGTGCTTTACAAAAAGAGCCGTTAACAAAGCTTCCAATAACGAGTAATTTGAATAATAATTTCATATTTAAATTATGGTATTAGTTTGTAAAATTGAATTTATTAATGATTTTTTTAACAGTAAAATACAATGATATCAAAGTTTTCCTTTAATTATTTCTTCAACAACAGCTGGGTCTAGCAAGGTTGAAGTATCACCTAAACTTCCAATCTCATTTTCTGCAATTTTGCGTAAAATTCTTCTCATAATTTTTCCGCTGCGCGTTTTAGGTAAACCTGCAACAAATTGAATTTTATCGGGTTTGGCAATGGCGCCAATCATTTTAGTAACTGTAAGATTAATGTCTTTCTTAGCCAATTCAGCATCGCCATGAGTGCCTTGATAAATTACATAGGCGTAAATCCCTTGTCCTTTAATATCATGCGGGTAACCAACTACTGCGCTTTCAATTACACCTTGATGCATGTTGATAGCATTTTCAACCTCAGCAGTTCCTATGCGATGACCGCTCACATTAAGTACATCATCTACCCTACCAGTAATCCTATAATTTCCATCCTCATCTCTTAAGCAACCATCTCCAGTAAAATATAAATTTTCATAGGTGGCAAAATAATTAATTCTGCACCTTTCATGATCGCCATAGGTAGTTCTTAATATACCTGGCCAAGGAGCCTTTAGGCATAAGTTTCCGCTTACCCCATTTCCAATTATTTCCTTTCCATTTTCATCTACTAAAATGGGTTGTACGCCAGGCAAAGGCAAGGTAGCAAAGGATGGTTTAGAAGGTGTTACTCCTGCTAAATTAGAAATGAGCACACCGCCCGTTTCTGTTTGCCACCAAGTATCAACAATAGGTGCTTTTTCTTTTCCTATGTGCTTATCATACCAATGCCAAGCTTCTTCATTAATTGGCTCGCCAACAGTTCCTAAAACTTTAATGCTGCTCAAGTCTTTTCCAGTGAAAAAACTATCACCGTAAGCCATTAAACTTCTTATTGCAGTTGGTGCAGTGTATAAAATATCCACCTTAAATTTATCAATAATATCCCAAAACCTGCCTGCATCGGGCCAGGTAGGCACCCCTTCAAACATTAAACTTGTTGCACCAGCACTCAGCGGGCCATACAAAATATAGCTATGACCTGTAATCCAACCTATATCTGCTGTACAAAAATGAATTTGCCCGGGTTGGTATTGAAATACATTAACAAAAGTATAGTTTGCCCAAATCATATAGCCTGCGCAAGTATGCACCACACCTTTGGGCTTTCCTGTTGAACCAGAAGTGTATAAAATAAACAATTGATCCTCCGCATCCATTTCTACAGCAGGAAAATCAAGGTTACCTTGTGTTTCAACCTTTTTAATTTCATCTTCCCACCAAACATCTCTTCCTTTAATCATGCTCAATGGCGTTCTTGTGCGCGTACAAACAATAACACGCTTTACAAATTTACAACCCACCAATGCATCATCAATCACGCTCTTTAATGGAATATCTTTTGCTCCTCGGAAGGCACCATCGCAGGTAATCACAAATGCTGCTTGTGCATCTTGCAATCGATCGGCAATAGCCTGTGCAGAAAAACCGCCAAACACAACCGAATGTATTGCGCCAATTCTTGCACACGACAATAATGCAATAGCCAATTCAGGAATCATTCCCATGTAAATGCAAACCCTGTCACCTTTCTTCACACCATTATTTTGCAATACATGTGCAAATTGACACACTTTAAAATGCAATTCCTTATAGGTTAATACACGATGATGCTCTTCAGGATCATTAGACTCCCAAATGATGGCAGGTACATTTGGTTGGGTAAGCAAATGCCTATCCAAACAATTTTCGGTAATATTTAATTTTGCACCCTCAAACCATTTGATAGTTGGTGTTTTAAAATCCCAAGTCAACACTTTATCCCAAGTTTTTTTCCAAGTAAAATTTGAGGCAACTTCGGCCCAAAATACTTCTGGTTGATCTATGCTTTTTTGATATTGTAAGCGGTAGTCTGCTAGGTTTTTTATTTGATAAGGATAATGCATAAGTTATAAATAGCTAACTTTT
>CAMBZU010000069.1 GCA_945872355.1 Chitinophaga pinensis | reverse complement strand
AAATTTTAAAATACAAAACCATGAGCACACAAAGACCATTCAACTTCAAAAAATGGATCGATGAAAATCGACATCTTTTAAAACCACCAGTTGGTAATAAAGTGGTTTATGAAAATACAGAATTTATTGTGATGGTTGTTGGTGGACCCAACTCCAGAAAGGATTATCATTACAATGAAAGCGAAGAGTTTTTTTATCAATTAGAAGGAAACATCACAGTTAAAATTCAAGAAGATGGTAATTCTGTTGAACTACCAATCAATGAAGGAGATATATTCTTGTTACCGCCTAAAGTGCCTCACAACCCAATCAGAGGTGCTAACACCATAGGTTTGGTAATGGAGCGTAAACGTAGGACCGACGAAAAAGATGGCTTACTTTGGTTTTGTGAAAAATGCAATCATAAACTGTATGAAAACTATTTTACCTTAACCAATATCATGACACAGTTTCAAGAAACCTTCAAATATTTTTATGAAAGCGATGAATTAAAAACTTGTAAAAATTGTGGTCACAAAATGGAGCCTCCTGTAGCACCTGCAAATCCATCAAATTCCGAAAGTCATTAATAAAAAAGGGATATGTTAACCATTGATATTCATACCCATATTTTACCAAAAGAAATTCCTAATTGGAAGAATAAATTTGGGTATGGAGGTTTTATACAGCTCGATCATCACAAAGACTGCTGCGCGCGCATGATACGCGACGATGGTAAGTTTTTTAGAGAAATTGAAGACAATTGTTGGAGCGCAGAAAAAAGAATTACGGAGTGCAATCATCATAAAGTTGATGTGCAAGTATTGTCAACAGTGCCAGTGATGTTTAGTTATTGGGCAAAAGCAAATGATACTGCCGATTTAGCTAGTTTTTTAAATGAGCATATTGCAGGTATTGTAAATCGTTTTCCTAAAAGGTTTATTGGTTTAGGCACAGTGCCATTGCAAGATACTAAGCTTGCTATTAAATCGCTGGCGCATTGCAAAAGCATTGGTTTAAAAGGCATTCAAATTGGAAGTAATGTTAATCAGTTGAACCTCGATGAGCCTCAATTTTTCGATTTTTTTGCTGCTTGCCAAGAATTAGATATGGCCTTATTTGTGCATCCTTGGGAAATGATGGGTGAAGCTAACATGCAAAAGTATTGGCTCCCCTGGTTAGTGGGTATGCCAGCAGAAACAAGCAGAGCTATTTGCGCCTTAATTTTTGGAGGTGTTTTCGAACGTCTTCCTAAATTAAGAGTGGCCTTTGCGCATGGCGGTGGAAGTTTTCCTTCAACCATTGGTAGAATTGAACATGGTTTCGATTGTCGTCCCGATTTAGTGGCCATAAATAATAATGTGAACCCCAGAAATTATGTAGGCAAATTTTGGTTCGATAGCTTGGTTCATGATCCGGCCATGTTGAAGTTTTTAATTGATTTTGCAGGTGCTAACAAAGTTTCATTAGGTAGCGATTATCCATTTCCATTAGGTGAAAATGTACCAGGCACACTTATCAAACAAAGTGAATATAGCGATGAAATAAAAGCACAATTATTACATGGTTCAGCCTTAGAATGGCTGCAACTCAATAAAGCAACGTTTATATAGTTTTTTATGGAATTACACTTTCGTGAAATGGGGCAGGGGCAACCGCTGCTTATTTTACATGGCTTATTTGGAAGTAGCGATAATTGGCTTACTATAGCTAAACAATTGGCTGAAGATTATCGTGTTTTTATAATTGATCAGCGTAATCATGGTCAGTCGCCGCATAGTGAAGAATGGAATTACACAGTAATGGCAAAGGACATAGCTGATTTTTGTGTGCAACATCAACTCGAAAATATTTATATTGTTGGTCATAGTATGGGAGGAAAAACGGTGATGAAAATGGCAGAGTTGTTTCCTCAAACTATTCAAAAAATGATTGTCATTGATATTGCGCCAAGGTATTACCCAGTGCATCATCATCAAATTTTAAGTGCTTTAAAAAGTATTAATTTCGAGGAGTTTATTTCGCGCAAGCAAGCTGAAGATGTTTTACAGCATTCAATTGACGATATTGGTACACGCCAGTTTTTATTGAAAAATATTTATTGGATCAGTGATGGAAAATTAGCTTGGCGATTTAATTTAAATGTTATTTCAAATCTTATTGAAATTGTTGGTGAAGCTACGCCAGGCGATGTGCAAAAGGTTTGCAATATTGAAACGCTTTTTATTAAAGGAGAAAAGTCAGCATATATTAAGTTGGATGATGAGCTCTCAATTCAACAACAATATCCAAATTCAAAAGTGATTACAATTTCAAATGCGGGGCATTGGGTGCATGCCGAAAATCCTATAGCATTGCATGCAGCGATGCTTAATTTTTTTGAAAATTAAAACTGATAACCAAGTGTTAAAATTAACATGGTAGTAAAGAAACTATGACTCACCTTTGCTGTGCCAACACCTAAAGCATTAAAATAATTGGCGTAGGCATTTTTACTGCTAAATTCTGAAATTATCCCTTTGTAAATTCTATATCTAAGTGTAATTTCTTCGCCTGCCACAAAGCCTGCAATGTGAAACTTATTGTCGAGTCTTGTACCCATAAAAGTTACATCTGTTTTAGGAATCACAGTGCCCATGCCTGTTTTAAATATTAACGATAAGGCACTATTTTGATTTTTAGATTCGTAAATTTTTATTCTATAAAGCATATTTGCCATTAAAAAGTTAGCCCCATTAGTATGTTCTAAATGAATAAAATTATTATCTACTAAAGTATCCTTGTCAAAAGTTCTACCTCTTATTTGACCTGTTACTCTTAAGGTTTGATTATCATAAACAATATATTTGGCGTGATCAAAATTAATTTCAATACCAAATTGTGTTTTCTTTTTAAAGTAATAACCTATTCTATATACATATTGTGGTATCGATAAGTCGGTTTTTAAAATACTTTTTAAGCCAGGCAAATCCTTTGCTTTGGCATCTATTAATTTAAAATCATAATTATCGGTACCCGAATTTTTAAAATGTATATCGCTTTTCGAAAAATAATCTTTGTTGTATCCCCATGAAAAATAAAAGCCGGTTTCTTTTTGAAATTTTAAACTGTCTTGCGCTAAAAGTTCATTTGAAATATGAGTTGAAATAATAAGTATAGAAAAAAATAAGATATTTGTAAGTCTATTCATTGTTGATATTCTTAATGTATTTTGGCCTAAATGAGTGTACAAAAGTAAAAATAATTAACTCATCTGTAACTTATAATTAAGACTAGCGTCATATACCCAAGTTAGCGCTAAAATACCACAGTCAAGTAATAAATAAAAAACGATATCATGAAAAATAACTTTTTAAAAACCGCCCTCTTTGCTTTGTTAACTTGCTATACAGCAGGCCATGTATTTGCACAAGAAACAAGCCTTGCTGATTTTAATGAAATTACTATCGCAGACAATATTGAAGTAATCATTACACAATCATCAACACAAAGCTACCGTTTAGCTCCTAGTGATGTGAATTTAAATATCACAAATCAGGATGGAAAACTTTCAATAAGCCGCGCCGAAAACAAAAATCAAGTTAAAGTATATATCAATTGTATCAAGCTTAAAGCCATTCATGTTTTAGGATCTTCAGATGTAAGTACAAGTAATGAAATTCAAACAGAAGAGATGAAGTTAAGCTTAACCGGCTCAGGAGATTTATCTGTTAAATTAAAAGCGAATAATGTAAATGTAGTACTGGCAGGTGCTGGCGATATTAATTTGGAAGGAATAACTACCAATTTAAATGCAAAAGTAGCTGGCTCAGGCGATTTAAGCGCATCAAAATTAATAGCACAAAATGTTAAAGTTGAGGTAACAGGAAGTGGCAATGCAACTGTAAATGCAAGTAAAGTTCTTGATGCAAGTGTTGCTGGTTCGGGAGATATTAGCTATGTTGGAAATCCTGAAACTAGGAATATAAATATTGTTGGTTCTGGTGTTATTTCAGAAACATCTCAAGAAAAAGCCGATAAACAACATATTGTTATCAATAGCGAAATCAAAATAAAAACCGAAGGCGGAAATGCATCCTCTAATGATACCACCCGCTTAAGTTTTGGGGATAGAAAAATTATCATTATCGATGACGAGGATGATGACAAGGAAAAAGAAACTAAAAAGGCTAAAAAAGAAAATGAAATTAAACATATTTGGGCTGGTGTAGAACTTGGTTTTAATGGCTACAGCAATAAGCAATTCAATACCACTTTGCCCAATGGAGGAGCTTATGCATTAGATTACTTGAGAAGTAATGTAGTAAATATTAATCCTTTTGAACGCAACATAAGTTTGTATAAAAATTATATTGCATTAACCACTGGCTTGGGCTTTCAATTCAACCGTTTGATGTTTGAAAACAATACAACTTTAATTCCCTTTAAAGATTCAATTCAAACTTTTGAAGCTGGCGTTTCCTATTCAAAAAATATGCTTAAAGCCAGCTATGTAACAGTGCCATTGTTATTGCAATTTAATACCTCTAAAATTCATAATAAGTCGTTTCACATTGCTGTAGGCGCACAAGTAGCGGTTAAATTAGGAAGTAGAACTAAGCAAGTTTATACTGTTGATGGCGATAAAAAAAGAGATATTTATAAAAGTAGTTACAACCTAAATCCTTTCCAATATGGTTTAACCGCTAGAGTTGGGTATGGCAAAGTAAATGTATTTGCAAACTATAATTTATCTGAAGTTTTCAAAAGTGGAAAAGGTCTTGAATTATATCCTTTCCAGATTGGTGTAACATTAATGCCTTGGTAATATTAAGTTTGGTTTGATTGAAAAGGCGCGGCTAAAGGCTGCGCTTTTTTTATTTAATTAAAAATATAAACCCGAATAAACTTTGTAAACGATAAGTTGTGCTTCGTGTTTTTTAATAATTAGAGTTTTGCTCGGCTTCAAGTTGCAGAAATTTTAATTTCGAAATGCTAATTTGCGCTGCTCATTTTAAACTCATGTGCTTCATTTACAAAGCCTGCCTCTACTGGGCTTTCAGACATCTTTAAAATTTGGCAGTAAAAATTATCATCCAAACCATATCCACGAAAGTATTCACGGTAGCCATCGGGATGCTTAATTAAATGAAAACGAAGCTTAGCTTAACTTTTACGGTAAATAAACCCAAATTAATCAATAGGAGATTTAAAAAATCGAACTACCTGATTTAGTTGGGTTAATCCCGATTTAGAAAATGTTATCAGATTTGTAAAAATCTGATTTACAATTTCTTTATCGTTTACGCATTTCTAATGCGTAATCTGGGATAAATATTTATAATGGTGCTAAAAAAAAGAGCTATTTGTTATCATTTGATTTTGATAGTTGAATGAAAATTTATTTCCAACAAAATAACCAATATCTTTGAGGATTGAGCGTTAGTAATTAAGCATGAACATTTATACCCAAAAACAAAATTGGAAAATTGCCTTGGGCGCTGCTGCAATCGTTATTGTAATAGCCTCTTTAGCCTATACTAATTATTTGATCAAACAAATAGCCAATGACGAACGCTCAAAAATTAAAATTTGGGCCGAAGCCATTCAAAAGAAAGCACGCCTGGTAAAATATACCAACGAACTTTTTGATAAAATAAAATCAGAAGAACGCAAGCGTGTCGAAATATGGGCGCAAGCATCAAAAATGCTCACCATCAGCGAAAGCAGTGCCGATCTTAATTTCTACCTTAACGTACTCGACAATAACACCACCATTCCTGTAATTTTAGCTGATGATAAGGGCAATATAAGCTCCTGGAAAAATATTGATAGCGTTGAAAATAATATATACTCCAATTTATCGGATATTCAAAAAAGTAGACTGGACGCAGAATTGCAAAAAATGAGGGCGCAAAAAGATTCCATTTTAATTCCGCTTAAATCAAATTCAAACAATGTTATCTTTTACCGTGAATCTAAACTTTTTAATGAGCTTAGATTTACCCTCGATGATTTAATAAAATCATTCATCACAGAAGTGGTTAATAATTACGCTTCAGTTCCAGTGATCATTACCGATGGCGCAAAGCAAAGTATCATTGCAAGTGGTAATATACAAGCAATTGAAATAACCAATAACGAAAATATTAAAAGGCTCATCGCTAAAATGAATAAGGAAAATATGCCTATTGAAATTGATTTAGGTGCAGGACAGAGGAATTTTATTTTTTATCAAGACAGCTCATTGCTTTTACTCATAAAATATTTCCCTTTTATTCAATTGGGTGTGATTGGTTTTTTAATTTTAATTGGATATAGTTTATTTAGCACAGCGCGTAAGGCAGAGCAAAACCAAGTTTGGGTAGGTATGGCAAAGGAAACGGCTCATCAGTTAGGCACACCATTATCATCTCTCATTGCCTGGAACGAGCTCATTAAAGCGCGCGGGGGGAATGAAGATTTTATTGAAATTGAAAAAGACATTAACAGACTTGAAACCATAACAGAACGCTTTTCTAAAATTGGTTCACAACCTGTGCTTGCTAAAAAAGATATCAAAGAAGTGCTTCAACATGCTGTAGATTACATGCGCACACGTACTTCCAAAAAAATTATTTTTACGCTCAAGTCCGAAACCAATGTTGAAGTGAAATGTAATGTTGCCTTATTTGAATGGGTCATCGAAAATTTAATTAGAAACTCAGCCGATGCTATGGAGGGTGAAGGAAAGATTAATATTCATGTATTTGATCAATCGCAATTTGTATATATTGATATTGAAGACTCAGGAAAAGGGATACCCAAATCTAAATTTAAAACAGTTTTCAAACCTGGCTATACCACCAAAAAAAGAGGATGGGGATTAGGTTTATCTCTAACCAAAAGAATCATTGAGAATTATCACGGCGGTAAAATCTTTATCAAACAATCTGAACAAGAAAAAGGAACAACCTTTAGAATTGTGCTTAACAAGTAATGGCGGGCATTTACATTCATATTCCTTTTTGTAAGCAAGCTTGCACCTATTGCGATTTTTACTTCTCCACATCGGGTAAAATGGTGGATGAGCTTGTAATTGGCCTCATTAAAGAAATTCATTTGCAGAAAAATTACTTTGCTAACAGTAATGATGCAATTATAGATACTATTTATTTTGGTGGTGGAACTCCTTCTATTATTAAGCCGCAACAGCTTCAAAATATTATTGAAGCCATAAGTTTAAACTTTAAGTTAGCCCAGCAAATAGAATGCACCATTGAGGTTAATCCTGATGATTGCAGTAATAGCAATATTAAAGCTTGGCAGCAAATGGGCATCAATAGAGTGAGTTGTGGTGTACAATCTTTTGATGATAAAGATTTGTTGTTTATGAACAGAAGCCATTCGGCCAATGAGGCAGAAAGTGCTGTAAAACGCATGCAAGATGCTGGTTTGATAAATATCAGTATCGATTTAATTTATGGTTTGCCAAACATGTCAGAACAACATTGGGCAGCAAATTTAAATCAAGCAAAAAATCTTGAAATCTCCCATTTGTCTTGTTACGGGTTAACTGTCGAAGAAAAAACTGTCTTGGCACATTTGGTCAGAAAGCAACAAGTAAAACTCGATGAACAAGCTGCTGCGCGCGATTTTGAGTACCTCATGCATTGGAGTGCACAAAATGGTTTTGAGCATTACGAAATTTCTAATCTCTGCAAACCAGGTTTCGAAAGCAAACACAACAGTGCCTATTGGAAAGGTATTCCGTATTTAGGAATCGGTCCTTCGGCACATTCTTATAATGGAGATTTTAGGCAGCACAACTTGCCCAACATGTTTACTTATTTAAAAAACTTAAGTGAAAATAATTTGAATGCAAGTCAAGAACATTTAAGCTTTACAGAAAAGTACCACGAAAAAATAATGATCGGTTTGCGCCTAAGCAAAGGTATTGCACATAGCGATATGCAAAATTTTTTAGACGATAAAATTGCAAAACACTATAATGCCATACTCAACAAGCATCTCGAAAAAAATAATATTGTAAATATTAATGATAATTTTGCCTTAAGCAATCAAGGGAAATTGATAGCAGATTATATTATCCAAGACTTTTTCATGGCATGACAACTATTCAGATCAACAGTATTATAAAAGTAGGTGATCAACAATTTCAGGCCAACCTGAAAGCACCTATTGACATTTCTGCGCCATTGCACAGCGGGCCAAATAATATACATGCATGGTATGTGGGCGATGTTAGTTTTAAAGCAGTAGAAAATGAGCATTGGATTGGAGATGTAAACAGGGGAGGAGCGGTAAATTTTAGAGATATTTATTTTAATCCGCACGGGCATGGCACTCATACCGAATGTGTTGGGCATATCAGCAAAGAAAATTACACTATTAATCAATGCCTTAAAGAGTTTTTCTTTTTGGCGCAACTGGTTACCATCAAACCACAAACAATCAATGATGATCAAGTAATTACTTTAGCCCAAGTGCAACAATTAAATATTGAACAACACACACAAGCGCTCGTAATTCGCACTATGCCTAATACAGAGGCAAAACTTACACAAAATTACTCAGCAAAAAATCCACCCTACATGCAAGCAGAGGCAGTGGCTCATCTTGTAAATGCAGGTATTAATCACTTGTTAGTGGATTTGCCTTCGCTGGATAGAGAGCAAGATGAAGGAAAGTTGGCAGCCCATCATGTTTTTTGGAACTATCCACAGCAAACCCAAAGCCACCGAACAATCACAGAATTTGTTTATGTACCTAATGATATTGAAGATGCTTTGTATTTACTAAATTTACAAATTAGCCCATTCGAAAACGACGCTGCGCCTTCAAAACCATTGTTGTTTAAGCTATACCACTGTGATTTGGATACTGTTTAAAAAAGTGTGTAAAGCTCAAAAATAATTTGAATAGATTGCTAACGCGGAATTTGGGTTAACCCCCCAAAAAAAGCCTCCTAATTTTAGGAGGCTTTACTTTTTATAAATCTGTTAAATCAAAGGATTCCATAAATTTGGTGGTGTAATCACCTTCAATAAATTTTTGATTTTGCATCAACTTTAAATGAAAAGGAATAGTGGTTTTAATACCTTCAATTACAAATTCGCTTAAAGCTCTATACATTTTATTGATTGCCTCATCTCGTGTTTGAGCCACGGTAATCAATTTGGCAATCATACTATCATAATTTGGCGGAATAGTGTAACCAGCATAAACATGTGAATCAACACGCACACCATGACCACCTGGTATATGCAGGTTAGTAATCTTTCCTGGTGATGGACGAAAGTTATTGGCAGGATCTTCTGCATTTATTCTGCATTCAATGGCATGTAACTGTGGGTAGTAATTTTTACCGCTAATAGGCACGCCTGCTGCAACTAGTATTTGCTCACGAATTAAATCGTAGTTAATTACTTCCTCAGTAATTGGATGTTCTACTTGAATTCTTGTGTTCATTTCCATGAAATAAAAATTCTTGTGTTTGTCAACCAAAAATTCAACTGTTCCAACACCTTCGTAACTCACTGCCAATGCAGCTTTAATAGCAGCTTGACCCATTGCCTCACGCAATTCATCTGTCATAAATGGCGAAGGCGTTTCTTCGGCCAATTTTTGATGTCTACGTTGCACCGAACAATCTCTTTCACTTAAATGGCATGCTTTTCCGTATTGGTCACCCACAATTTGAATTTCAATATGGCGGGGTTCTTCAATATATTTTTCTAAGTACATGCCGTCATTTCCAAAAGAAGCAGCTGCTTCTTGACGGGCGCTATCCCAGGCTTTTTCCATTTCCGAATCTTCCCAAACAATGCGCATACCTTTACCACCGCCACCTGCTGTGGCTTTAATAATAACTGGGTATTTAATTTTTTTAGCTAATTTTTTAGCTTGTTCTAAACTTTCTAGTAAGCCTTCAGAGCCTGGTATGGTTGGTACTCCTGCTTTTATCATGGTATCTTTTGCAGAAGATTTATCGCCCATTCCTTCAATCATTTCGGGCGAAGCTCCAATAAATTTTATGCCGTGCTCTTTACAGATACGACTAAATTTTGCATTTTCAGATAAGAAACCATAGCCTGGATGTATAGCATCGGCATTGGTGATTTCGGCAGCCGAAATAATACTAGAAATTTTTAGATAAGAATCTTTACTCGGCGGAGGCCCTATACATACAGCTTCATCTGCAAACTTTACATGCAAACTTTCTTTGTCGGCGGTTGAATAAACAGCAACGGTTTTAATACCCATTTCACGACAGGTACGAATAACACGTAGCGCTATTTCTCCACGATTGGCAATTAATATTTTTTTAAACATGGTAAACTAATCAATAATTAGAACATGAAATAATAAAGTAGTTTATAATCTTAATACTATGGTTGTATTAAAAACAATGGTTGGTCATATTCAACCGGTGAGCCATCATCGGCCAATACCTTTACTATTGTACCAGTAAACTCACATTCAATCTCATTGAACAATTTCATTGCCTCAATAATGCATAGCACTTTTCCGCTTTTTACTTCATCTCCAATGTTTACAAATAATGGCTTATCTGGTCCTGCAGAGCGGTAGAAAGTACCAATCATTGGCGATTTTATAGTAATTAAATTAGAAGTGTCAATAGCTGCCGGAGCATCTGCTGTTGGCGCTTTTGGAGCCTCAACCACTGCCGAAGGCGCTGCAACGGCCGCTGGCATTTGCATTTGTTGTGCCATCATGGGCATAGGTGCGGCCATGTAAGTTTGTTCATAACGTGTGGCTTCTTGCCCACCACCTGTTTTAATAACAATCTTGAAACCTTTACTCTCAAGTTCAACTTCCGAAACTCCAGATTTAGCGACAAACTTAATCAGGTCTTGTATTTCTTTTAATTCCATTTTTTGTAGTGTTTAGAATACTTTAATGCAAATATAAATTTATTGATTTCCTTTTATGTAATTGTTAATAATTAAGTAAATGAAAAGCATGTATTTAACGCCCTTTAATTACCAATTTAACTATTGTAAGCCCATTTAATATAAACAGCTCCCCATGTAAAACCACCGCCAAATGCTGCTAAAATAATATTATCCCCTTTTTTAAGTTGTTTTTCATAATCAAATAAACAAAGTGGTAAGGTGCCTGCTGTGGTATTACCATATTTTTGAATATTCAACATTACCTTTTCAGAGGGCAATCCCATTCTGTTTGCTGTAGCATCAATAATTCTTTTATTGGCTTGATGAGGCACTAACCATGCAATATCTTCAGATTTTAAATTATTTTTCTCCATAATTTCTGCTGAAACTTCTGCCATGTTAGTGACTGCAAATTTAAAAACAGATTGGCCTTCTTGATATACAAAATGTTGCTTTGCATCAACCGTTTCATGCGTTGCAGGGCTCACAGAACCACCTGATTTTTGATGCAAAAACTGACGTCCAGCGCCATCTGTTCTTAAAATGGAATCCATAATGCCAACTTCTTCGGTACTTGGTTCCAATAATACTGCACCTGCACCATCTCCAAAAATCACGCATGTAGCTCTGTCGGTATAATCAATGATAGATGACATTTTATCACCTCCCACTACAACTACTTTTTTATGTGTACCTGTTTCAATAAATTTACTTGCTGTAACCAAGCCGAACATAAAGCCCGAACACGCTGCTGCCACGTCAAAACCCCAGGCATTTTTTGCGCCTACTTTATCGCAAATAACGTTGGCTGTGGCAGGAAATGGGAAGTCTGGTGTAACCGTACCACAAATTAACAAGTCTATTTCCATAGGATCAATGCCACGCTTTGCGCAGAGTACTTTTACAGCCTCGGCACACATATCAGAGGTTCCTTTACCTTCGCCCTTAAGAATTCTTCTTTCAGAAATTCCCGTGCGACTCAAAATCCACTCATCGGTTGTGTCAACAAGTTTTTCGAGTTCTTTATTAGATAGAACATAATCAGGAAGGAATCCACCTACAGCGGTTATTGCGGCTCTTATTTTTGTCATTAGCTAAATACTTCTTTAATTTTTTCGTGCAGCTTAGCTTCTGCTACCTGCTTACTATGAATGAGCATGTTTTTAATTGCTTCGGGGCTCGATATACCATGTCCAATCATTACCGTACCGTTAACTCCTAAGATAGGAGTGCCTCCATAAAGTTCATAATTAAATCTGTCGAAATAATCATCACTGCGGTTTCTACGTTTTATTAGAGAGTAAAAGGCTTCAGCTGTTTTTAGAACTATATTTCCCGTAAAACCCTCACAAACCAGCACGTCAGCTTTATCATTAAATAAATCGCGCCCTTCAACATTTCCAACAAAATTAAAATCCTTGCTGTCTTTCATCAATTGATGCGCACTTTGACTAACTAGATTTCCTTTTTCTGCTTCTTCACCAATGTTAAGCAGTGCTACCTTCGGATTTTTATTACCTGTAAGAATGTTGCTGTAAACAGAGCCAAGCATACCAAATTGATAGAGAACATCAGGCTTGCAATCTGCGTTTGTACCAACGTCTAATATAAGACTTATTCCTCCATTTTCCTTGGGTAAAACAGATGTGATGCAGGGTCTAATTACACCTTGAATAGCTCTAATAGTTTGCATAGAACCAACAAGCGCAGCTCCTGTATTTCCGGTACTACTAAACGCTTGAATTTTATCTTCTTTGAGCAGTTTTAAACCTACAGAGATACTTGAATCGGGTTTTTGCACCAAAGCTTTGGTGGGGTGTTCATGCATAGCAATGTTTTGAGATGCGTGAACAATCTCAAACTTACTAACATCTGCACCTAATTGTTTAAGGGTATTTAAAATAGTGGCCTCATCACCAATTAAAACAGTGGTAGCATCATTATTAAAAACAGCCTGCGCTAAAATTGCGCCATGCACCGTTGCTTGGGGAGCAAAATCACCACCCATTATGTCAATACCTATTTTAATTGCCATCTATAAATAAATAATTGTTGACCAAAAAAACTAAAAATAATGTCATAAAATAGCAAATTTATAAAAAGCAAAATCCCAACCCTGAAATTTAAATGCTTTCACATTTTTGTTTAAAGATTGGGTGCTAATTACTTTTGCCTTAGAATGATTTACTCGTCCTTGGTGCCTTTCATTACTTTACGACCACGGTACATACCAGTTTCGGTATTTACACGGTGAAATAATGAAACATCGCCTGTAGCTTTGTCAACAAATAAAGTGCTTGGCACTGCATTATCGTGAGTTCTTCTTTTATCTCTTCTACTTTTGGAGATTTTTCGTTTAGGATGTGGCATTTTACTTTAATTTATTTTGTTAATTCAATTTTTTTAATTTATTTAAACCTTCCCATAATGGGTTTGATACTTCATTGCTTGGCTGTTCGTTAATTTTTAACTGCGCCAATTTATCTAACATTTCTTTATCGCAAACAGTTTCGTCGTTTAATATTTCACAAGGAACTTTACGAAATGGAAGATTTAATGCAATCATTTCATAAACAAAAAGGGTGATATCAACTTCTGCTTCCTTAGCTCCAATGGTCATAATATTAGAACTATCGGTTATTTCTTCACCGCCCATTTTTACAATTAATTCATCGTTTCCTTCAAGTGGCACAAAAACTTCTCCTAAGCATCGGTCGCATTCAATTTGTGCATTGCCTTTAAAGCTCATATGAAGCTGAAGCATAACACTCATCTTAATAAATTGAACTTCTACTTGAGCGTTACCTTTTTTTATTAAACTATTTTCTATTTGTTCAAAGAACTTATTTCCTATATCAAAACTAAAGTGATGCTCACCTTGGCTTAGGCCTGAAAATGGTATCACTAACTGCTCTTTTCTCATCTTTTACGCCTCCAAATTTTAGGACAGGGGTGCAAAGATAGAAAAAATACTTACGCAAGTATATTATTTGCATAATTTTACGCTTTAAGTTTTAAATGTTGGCTTGTTGATAAGAAAAATAGCAATTTATTATTCAAAATCAATTGTTATTTATGTATTCAATGTATTGAAAAACAAAGTTTTAAGATTTATTTGAAGCCAAAATTAAATTTAACATGTGGTATTAACTTGCATTCTATATAAAAAAAAGTAAATTTGCGCCTCCAATTTTTAAAAAATTAAAGTAAAATGGCTGAAGAAAAAGAAGTTTTGGTTGATGTTCAAGAAGTTTACAGTAAAACTGAACGCTACATCGAAGAAAACAAAAAAAGTTTAGGTGTAATACTAGGCGCTATTGTGTTGGTTATTGGCGGATATTTTGCTTGGGATAGATTGTATGTGCGTCCATTAGAAGATGAAGCAAGAGCAGCAATGTTTATGGCCGAAAAGTATTTTGAAAAAGATTCTCTCAACAAGGCAATCAACGGTGATGGTAATTACAAAGGATTCAAGTACATCATAGAAGAATATGGTGTAACCAAATCAGCTAATTTAGCCTATTATTATTTAGGTGTTTGTTACCTTAATCAAGGTAAATTTCAAGAAGCTATCAATAATTTAAAAGAATTTGATACTGATGACGAAATACTTGGTCCTGTTGCTACTGGTGCAATTGGCGATGCTAATATGGAATTAGGTCAAAAAGAAGAAGCTGTTAACTTTTACTTGAAAGCCGCTAAACAAAACGATAACAAGTTTACAACACCTTTGTATTTAATGAAGGCTGCAATGGCCTACGAAGAGCAAAACGATTTTATAAATGCAGTAAAAATTTATGAGCAAATTAAATCGAATTACCCTGAAAGCACAGAAGGACGTGAAGTTGAAAGATATTTAAGTCGTGCTAAAATGCAAGCAGGAGTTTAATTTTAATCCCTGAAAGCTTGTCATCATCTCTAAAAAATTTATCAGATAATCAACTGATTTCCGATATACCTAATGCCAAAGCCATGTGCTTTGGCATTGTTGTTTCTGAATGGAACCACGAAATTACGCTTGCGCTTAAAGAAGGTGCTTACAAAACGCTCATCGAAAATGGCGCCCTTCCTGAAAATATTTTAATTTCATACGTTCCGGGTAGCTATGAATTAACCCTGGGTGCCCAACTACAACTCGAAACTGATGCTGTTGACGCTGTTATTTGTTTGGGCTGCGTTATTCAAGGAGAAACACGTCATTTCGATTTTATTTGCGATGCTGTAGCACAAGGTATAACTAATTTAAATATAAAGTATAACAAACCTGTTATTTTTGGTTTACTCACCCCTAATACACAGCAACAAGCCATTGATAGGGCTGGCGGAAAACATGGCAATAAGGGAGATGAAGCAGCTGCTACTGCTATAAAAATGCTTAATTTAAAAAGTAAATTAAGTAAATAAACCAAGTGGGTATTAGCTTCAAATAATTTGTAATAACAAAAGGTTTCATTAGCCTGCTTGCTAATTATTTATGGGCAATGCACTATATGGTTTTGAAGCATAAAATTTCTACACTAATATAAAACAAGCTTTCTTCAGTAAAATTGACTAACATTTTTTTTAATATTGCGACAAATAAAAATAACATTCAATGAAACATATTTTTTACATCCTGCTTTTTGGTATTTCAATTATAGCACAAGCACAACAACCTTTAAGCATAGACCAATTAATAAATTTAAAAAAAGTAGGAATTCCTGCGGTTTCTAATGATGGTTTGGCCATTTGCTTTTATATTGAAACTACGCAATTAGAAAATAATAAGGGCACTAAGGACCTTTACATGAGTTATATTAATAATAAAGATTTAGAACCTGTGCAATTGACTAACACACCTGCTTTTAATGAATTTGCGCCACAATTTAATAAAAGTGGCTCTCATATTTATTTCATCTCCACAGAATCGGGTGAGCCACAGGTTTGGATGATGGAACTTAGCTCTAAAGAAAGGGTGCAGGTAAGCGCAGTGGCTGATGGTGTTGGCAGTTTTCACATGAGTGCTGATGAAAATATTTTATACTACACGGCCGATGTTAAAATGGATAAATCTGTTTCAGATATTTACCCCGATGCACCTAAAAGCAACGCAAGAATTATTGATGATTTAATGTATAGGCATTGGGATAGTTGGGATGACTATAGTTACACCCATTTGTTTTATGCACCTGTAAAAAATTACATAGCCGATGTTATTAATGCAACCGATATTATAAAGGATGAGCCTTATGATGTAGAAAGTTTTGATGTTAACTTTAATGGAAAAGAAGTGGCATACTCCTGCAAAAAGCAAAAAGGCAAAGAATTTACACTTAGCACCAATACTGATGTTTATGTATTTAATATTGAAAAAAAGCAAAGCGCAAATTTGAGCGATGGCAATATGGGTTATGATAATAACCCAAAGTTTTCGCATACTAGCAAATATTTAATTTGGGAAAGCATGAAAAAGGCAGGCTTTGAAAGTGATAAAACGAATATTGCGATGTATGAATTTGCTTCGGCCAAGACAGTTTATATGTTAAATGATTTTGCTGAAGGAGCCAGCAACCTAACTTGGAGTTTGAATGATAAACAAATCTATTTTATAGCCCCTACCATGGGAACTTATCAGATTTATGATTTAGATTTAGGTTCAAAAAAAATAAATGCATTAACCAGTGGCGATCATGATTGTAAGAGCATTGCTTTAGGTTCTAAATCGCTGATTTATGCTAAAACAACAATGAATGCGCCGCAAGAAATTTATAATTTTAGCGCTACTTCCGCCAAGGAAATGCAACTAACTTTTGTAAACAAAAACATACTTGACAAAATTAGCAAAAGCAAAGTCGAGAAGAGAATGGTTAAAACAACAGATGGTAAAGATATGCTGGTGTGGATTATTTTACCTCCTGATTTTGATGCAAATAAAAAATACCCAACATTACTCTATTGTCAAGGTGGACCTCAAAGCATGGTAAGTTGCAGTTATAGTTTTAGATGGAATTTTGCCTTGATGGCATCCTATGGTTATGTTGTAGTAGCACCTAATAGAAGAGGATTGCCAGGTTTTGGGAAAGATTGGAATGATGCTATTAGCGGCGATTGGGGTGGACAACCCATGAAGGATTATTTAAGTGCAATTGATGATGCCAAAACATTACCCTATGTTGATGGCAATAGAATAGGAGCTGTTGGAGCAAGCTATGGTGGTTATTCAGTTTACTGGTTGGCAGGTAACCACAACAAGCGTTTTAAAACTTTTATAGCACATTGTGGCTTGTATAATTTAGAAAGTTGGTATCCATCTACTGATGAAATGTTTTTTGCCAATAATGATATAGGTGGACCTAATTGGAAACCAGAAATGGCCGAGGCATACGCTAAATTCTCACCACATAATTTTGTTCAAAAGTGGGATACCCCAATCATGGTTATTCATGGAGAAAAAGACTTTAGAGTGCCTGTGAGTGAGGGTATGCAGGCTTTTGGATCGGCTCAATTATTGAATTTAAAAAGTAGATTTTTATATTTTCCTGACGAAGGGCATTGGGTGTTGAAACCTCAAAATGCCCTTGTCTGGCATCGTGAGTTTTTTAGATGGTTAAAAGAAACATTATAATCATTAAGCCAATCTTAATTGATTGGCTTTTTTATTTTAAATAAATTTGGATTACTTTTAGTGACTTAAATAAGATTAACCAATGGAAAGCAAAACTATTTATTTAGCATATACCACTCCTGATATGGAGTCATTAAGAGAGGAATTAATGTTTACTTTATTTAAGGCTGGATTTAAGGTTTTACCTATGGGCGAGCCTGATAGCAGTGAAGAAATATTGAAGAGCAAAATTAAAATTGACTTGGGACAGTCCAAATCTTCGATACATTTAATTGGTGCTGACTATGGACAAACCTTAACTTCTGAAGGAAACATGAGTTTGGCAAACTATCAATACAAAAAGGCAAAAGAGTGTTTGCAAAAAGGAAATAATTTCAGAATTTTTGTGTGGCATCCAGAAACTGGGAAGCATATTACCGACAACAAGCAGCAAGAGCTAATTAATGATTTGCAAAACAATATTGAAGCCAATATGACCTACACCAATACACCATCATCTATACAATTAGCAGATGATTTAAGGAGTATGATGGAAGTAACAGATAAACCTCAATTGCAATTAAACAATACTGAGATATTTTTTATTAGTAATTTAATTGATGATTTAACTGCCGAAGAAATAACCGATATGTTGAGCGATGTAACACAAATTGAAAAATTAGCCATTGAACAAGATAGTGATACAGATTACGCAGAGCTCAGCAGTCAGCAAATCAATAAAAGTAAATTGGCTGTTGTTTATTTTAAAGATTCTGCAGAGTGGGCCATCCCTTTTGCGCAACAAATTTGGAAAAAAGTGGGTGGCGCAGCTGCCACAACACCTATATTGGTTATAGGAGATGAAGACCCAGATACCAATAAAAGCAAAGGCTTTAAAGCACCAAGAGTTATATCAATGGTGATGGCAGGAGAGCTGATTCCTTTGGAGATAAAAGTGCAATATGATAAAGCTGTTGAAGCAGTATAAATGAAATAAAAACGAGCTATATGGAAGCATTAAATCCTATTCAATTAGAAATTTTAAAATTATTCACTAACCATCATTCTGAAAAAGAATTGTTTGAAATAAAAAGAATATTAGCACAATACCTGGCAAAAAATATTGTTGAAGAAGCAGATACTGAATATAATAAAAGAAACACATCTAGCGAAAGTGCTAACTGTTGGCCTGATGAGCATTACAGAAGTAAAAAGGGATGAAGGTTGTAATCGATTGTAATATTTTTAGCAAAGCATTTTGTAATTTTAAAATCGATTTCTTTTACAAAAATTGAATTACATAATATTGACCAATTCTTTAGTTTATTAAAATAGTAAAATTATAATGACTTCCACCATCTGTCCATATCCAGGCCTTAGGCCTTTCAACGAAGAAGAGAGTGTCTTCTTTAAAGGCCGTGAGCAACAGGTTGAACGATTGGTAAAGCGCCTCGAGGAAAAAAAAATTTTTGTTAATGTTTGGTGCTTTTGCTCATCTTAAATAATATTTGGTTAATAGTGAAGAACATAATGATTAATTTCATCCTTTACTATAAATAACCATAGTTAAAGTTGATGGCTTATCTTTAACTATAAAATTTTATAGTTAAAGCAAAAAAGCGCAGTAAAACTAAATTTACTGCGCTTAATACTACTTTCCAAACAACTTTAAATATGCTTCAAAATGAAAGCTGCGGTTGCGCTTAAAACCTGTTTGTTCTTTTAAGATTTTAAGTTTTACAAAGTCGGCTATTAAAGCATTGGCGGTTGGTTTAGTTACTTTCAATACTTTAATAATATCATTTACATTAACCACCGGTTGCCTAAATAAGTATGCTAAAAGTTGTTGTGCTTTTGGTATTTTTTTACCCAACTTTACAATGGCTTTACTTTCTAGTTTTGTTCTTAATAAAAGTATCTTATTAAAAGTAGCAATAGCTGTTTCAGCGGTTTCTATCACACCAATTAAAAAGAATTTTAACCAGTGAACAAGTTCTCCTTTATTGCTTACAGCACTTAAATTGGCGTAATAATGTTGCCTGTTTCTTTCAATAAAATCAGAAAAGTATAGGGTTGGTTTATTTAAAATATTACGCTCAACCAAGTAAAGTGTAATTAACAATCTGCCTATTCTGCCATTGCCATCTAAAAAAGGATGTATGGCTTCAAACTGATAATGGGCAATGCCAATTTTAATTAAATGCGGCACATGGAGCTCTTCGTTATTTAAAAACTTTTCTAAATCAGTAATTAAATCAGCAATAAATATATGCGCAGGTGGAATAAATTTGGCATCCTTTAGGGTAGCACCGCCAATCCAATTTTGACTTTTTCTAAACTCACCAGGCATTTTATTTTTACCTCTTACACCTTTCATTAATAATTTATGCGCTTCACGCAAAAGTCTTGAACTGAGGGGTAGTTTGTTTAATTGTTTAATGGAGAAATTCATGACCGCAATATAATTTTGAACTTCTTGCCAATCATTTTTCATTTCTGGTTCAATATCTTTTTCAGCCATTAATGCTTCATCAATAGAAGTGCGCGTTCCTTCAATTCTGCTCGATAAGGTGGCTTCCTTTACAATATGCATTTTAATAAAAGTATCTACATCTGGTAAAATAATGGCAAAAGCATTTAATTCGCCTAAGCGTAAATTGGCTTTTTCAAGCAATTGATTTATTTCGGGTACATTTATTTCCCAGTTTTTATTAATAAAACTAGGAACAAAACTCTTATAGTTATATTCTTTGCTGTATTTACCAGCTTTAAATGCTGTAATTTTCATTTTTATTTACTTAAAGAAGAGCAACAAATATACACATTCTTCTTTAACTATAAAATTCCATAGTTAAAGAAAATACATTAAGTTTAACTATAAAAAATTATAGTTAAACTTAAATTGGCAAAAAAATATTTGTTAATCATTGCTATATATGCTTTATAGCATAGTATAGCTAAATATATGTAATTTGTTAAAATGAATTATTTATTTTAAAAGTATCAATTTAGGTTCATTGCCATATCATATTTTAATAATAATTTTTTCATGTGCTAATTATTTATATTTTTGAACTCTTATTATTCTTATGACTAACACCATCTGTCCATATCCAGGCCTTAGGCCTTTTAACGAAGAAGAGAGTATCTTCTTTAAAGGCCGTGAACAGCAAGTGGAGCGCTTAGTAAAGCGTCTCGAGGAAAAAAAGTTTTTGATGGTGAATGGCGCCAGTGGCGATGGTAAATCATCTTTAATATATGCGGGTGTTATTCCTTATGCCAAAGCAGGATTTTTT